>JAIVGS010000205.1 GCA_020201435.1 Myxococcales bacterium | reverse complement strand
GCCGCCGCCAGGCCTGACCGCCTGCGTCTCCGGCAGCACCGTCGCATCGACGACCAGCTTGCGGCCCGCGAAGTGGACGTGGTGGCTCGCGTCGGGCCCCATCGTCAGGCGGGAGGCGCCCATCTCGATGGCGCCTTCCGGCTGCACGCCCCACTCGCCGGATTCGAACGTCTCGGCATCCTCGACCGTCTTTCCGTCGGGCGCGACGACGACCGCGCGCACCGCCGCCTTGCCATGTCCCTCGAGCCCGGCGTTCGATACCAGGAACTGCACGCGCGCGAACGAGCCGTCCTCGCTGCTGAAGAGGAAGGAGTAGCTCTCCGAGTAGAACGCCTCGGGCCGCAGCTTGGGCAGGAAGTTCTCCTGCGTGATGTTGGCGGTGTCGGGCGCCAAGGACGAAAAGCCGTGGATCTGCTCCTCGGCGAACGGGTCGCCGTAGGCGACGAACAGCACCGCCATCGCCGCCAGCGCCGAGGCGAAAGCGCCGAGGATTGCCAGCGCCGGATGGTGCTTTCCGGTCTGCTCGCGGAAGACGAAGATCCGGTGCAGCGGCAGGTTCCAACAGAGCGAAACCAGCACGCCGACGAGCGCGGCAGCGATCAGCGGGTTCCAGCGCAAGCCCTCGGTGAGCAGGATCACGCCGACCGTGTTCAGGAGCAAAGAGGTGAGTGAAATCGCGGCGTAGCGGGGCACCTCGACGAGCACCGAGTTCTGCCGCGTCTTGAAGGTGTAGACCTTGTTGAGCGTGAAGTTGGTGATCGCACCGAGCAGCGCGCCGAGCGCCCGGGACGTCCCGGTGTAGATCCCGACGATCTCCACCAGCACGGTGAACGTGCCGTAGTCGATGGCGGTGGCGATGGCCGACGCCACCCAGGCGCGCTGGAACCACCCGGTCAGCTCTTCCTCGCGATCAACGGCCGGCGGTTCGCCGCCTTCGCGCTTGCGCAGCTCGGCGTGGATGTAGGTGAACCGGCGGATGGCGGTGACGTTCGCCATCACCGCGACGAGGAGGAGCGTGCCGAGCATCAGATGGAAAGCCGGGTGCAGCGAACCCGGCTCGAGCACGGTCGCCAACCAGGGCGCGAGCACGCCCGCGGCGCCGACGTACACTGCGCGTTCGGCCCGGTTCATCGAGCCCATCCGCGCGTCGATGCCGCTGATCTCGCCTTTGGCGCGGGCGTAGCTGACCAGCAGCGCGCCGCCCATCGACCCGAGAGCGAGCCAGAACCCGAGCGGATAGCTGCGATAATACGCGGCAATTCCGGCGAACGTGGCAATCTCCGCGTAGCGATCGGCGGCCGCGTCGATCAGTTCCCCCGCGTCCGACGCGGTCCCGCGCGAGCGCGCGACCATGCCGTCGAGCGCGTCGAGGATCGCGCAGAGGATCACCAGCCAGCCGCCGATCGTGAAGCGGCCGGTCGCGAACGCCGCCGCGCCGCCGATGCTGCAGAGCACCGAGGCCGCCGTCAGCTGGTTGGGCGTGACGCCGACGGCGAGCAGCGCCCGCTCCATCGGGTCGAAGCACCAGTAGCCGAACTCGAGGAAAAACCGCCCGAGAAAGACGCTTCCGGGCTCCTTGTTCAGGCGCTCGGTGACGTAGCGGCCTTTGATCAGCACGCGGACCGAGTACGCCGCGAGGAGCAGCAGAACGAATGCGATCGTCACCAACAGGGACAGGTTTCACCTCTCATGCGCACACGACCCGCCCATGCCGCGGGCGGACACACCCCTCCCCCCGCGTTTCGACGCCCAAGTACCCTTTTTGAATCAATTTTGCAACGGTGCGCCAAGGACGATCACCACCATGGGAAGGCCGACGCCGAGGGTGCCGATCGAGTCCTCGGGCGATTCGTTCTTCAGGGAAAGGGTTGCTTCGGGGCCGCCGTCGAGGTTCAGCGCCTCGACCGCGCCCAGCTCTTCGGCGAGCCACTTCGCGACCTCGCGGCGGACGGCCGGCCACTGGGAGGCGAAGAGGAGAATGCGGCCGTCCTTCATCTGGGCGAGCGCCGCGGTCCGCGACGACTCCGCACAATAGTGAGGCCCGTTGCAGGCGGCCGAGCCGCCGTGGACGAGCGCGGGGAAGCTCTTCAACGCCTCGATCCACTGATCGGGACGGAAATCGGAGGCGGTGAACAGCCGCGGCGGCGGCGGCGTGCGACTGACCGCGGGAATCACCGCTTCGGACCTCGGCCGCGCGCCGAAGAAGAGCGCGTCCTGCCGGTGACAACCGGCGCCTTTGAGCGGCTTGCCTTCGATGATCACGTCGCAGGTCGGGCGGACGTCGGGGTCCTTGGAGTAGAAGCTGCCGTTCACGATCGCCAGCGCGCCCGGGTAGCGCGCGCGCCATTCGCGCAGGGTCGGCCGCGACGGGTCGTAGCGGACGAGGAACTGCGCGCGCGCCGGGTCGATGACGAGCACTCGAGCGGCCCAGCCGGGGTCGCCACCGAGCTCCGCGGCCGTCGCCGTTTCCACGCCCGGAGCGACCTGTTTCCACGGCTGGTTGATCGACAGCGCGGCGAGGAGCGGCAGCAGCGGCGCCATTTATAAACGCTTCCTCCGGCGGCGCTGCGGCCTCCGCCCCGTCGAAGGAAAGATCTCCTGCCCCGCCACCGGCGGCTGCTCGACGACCGCGCCCGCCCGCCGGGCGAGCGACATGAACCGTTCCTGGCTGCGCAGCGCCGGCTTCTCGTTCTGGACCCGCTCGTAACGGCCGTCGGGCATCAGCACGCGCGCTTTCGCGTTGTCGGCGAGCTGCGCGCCGAGGAGCTCGTCGACGATGCGCTCTTTCAGCGCCACGTCCTCGATCGGGAAGGCGACCTCGACCCGCCGGATGAAGTTGCGCGGCATCCAGTCGGCCGACGAGAGCCACACTTCGCGGCGGCCGCCGGCCTCGAAGAACCAGATCCGGGTGTGCTCGAGATAACGGTCGACGATGCTGATCACGCGGATCCTGTCGGAAACGCCCGGCACCCCCGGCCGCAGGCAACAGATGCCGCGGACGATCAGGTCGATCTGCACGCCGGCCTGCGAGGCGCGATACAGCGCCTTGATCACCTCGCTGTCGGCGAGCGAGTTCATCTTGGCGACGATCCGGCCCTTGCCGGTCTGCCGCGCGACCTCGGCCTCGCGGTCGATCATCTCGATCACGCCCGCTTTCAACCCGAGCGGGGCGACCTTGAACTTCCGCCACTGCGTCGGCTTGGAGTAGCCGGTGAGCAAATTGAAGATCGACGTCGCGTCCGCGCCGAAGTCCTCCTTGGCGGTAAAGAGGGACAAATCGCTGTAGATCTTGGCGGTGGTCGGGTTGTAATTGCCGGTGCCGAGGTGCACGTAGCGGCGCAGCCCGCCGGCTTCGCGGCGCACGATGAGCGCGACCTTGCAGTGCGTCTTGTAGCCGATCAGGCCGTAGACGACGTGGACTCCGCCTTGCTCGAGCGCGCGGGCCCAGAGGATGTTGGCCTCTTCGTCCATCCGCGCTTTCAGCTCGACCAGCGCCGTCACCTGCTTGCCGTTTTCGGCCGCCCGCTGCAGGGCGCGCACCACCGGCGAGTCTTTTCCGGTGCGGTAGAGGGTCATCTTGATCGCCAGTACGGCGGGGTCGTCGGCCGCGGCCTCGATGAAGCTGACCACCGGATCGAACGACTCGTACGGATGGTGCAAGAGGACGTCGCGCTCGCGGATCAGCCGGAACAGGTCGCGCTCGCCGTCGCCGATGGCGGGCGGGATCACCGGCGTGAACGGCTCGTCGTGGAGCTCTTTCTGCTCGATCCGGCCGAGCAGCGGCAACAGGTCCGGTATATTCAGTGGACCGTCGATCCGGTAGACGTCGCTGGCGCCGAGCTTCAGCGCATGGACGAGATACTCCGACAGGTGCTGCTCGGCCTGCGCGGCGATCTCCAGCCGGACCGCGCTGCCCCGGTCGCGCCGGCGCACTTCCCGTTCGATGGTGACGAGGAGGTCCTCGGCTTCCTCTTCGTCGATCGAGAGGTCCCAGTTGCGCGTGACGCGGAATGCCCAGCAGCCCTCGATCGGCATGCCCGGGAAGAGCTGCGCGACGTACCGGGCGATGACGTCCTCGAGCAGCACGTACGTCCGGCGGCCGCTGTCGGGCACTTCGACCAGCCGCGGCAGCACGGAGGGCACCGGCACCACGCCGTACCGCAGCCGTGCCCCCGGCGCGCTCGGCTGGAACCGGACCGCCAGGTTGAGTGACTTGTTCCGCAGGTGGGGAAAGGGATGACCCGGGTCGAGCGCGATCGGGGTCAGGACCGGGAAGACCTCCCGCGCGAAGTAATCGGCGACGAAATGGTCCGCCTCCGGGCTCAGGGAAGCGGTCGAAACCAGCCGCACGCCGGCACGATCGAGGTTGGGGAGCACGTCGCCGAGCAGGGCGCGATACGCCCGCGCTACCATCTCGTGGCAGCGGGTCGAAATCGCCGACAGCTGCTCGCCCGGGCTCATCGCGTCGGCGCCGCTCTCCTCGACATGGCCGGAGAGCTGCTGCTTCAGGCCCGCGACCCGGATCATGAAGAACTCGTCCAGGTTCGAGCTGGTGATGGCGAGGAACTTGAGCCGTTCCAGGGCCGGTACGAGAGGGTCGAGGCCCTCTTCCAGCACGCGCTCGTTGAACGCCAGCCACGACAGCTCGCGGTTGATGAAGAACCGGGCATCATTGAGGTTCTGGACCGGGGCCTGTTCGGGCGGGGGGACGACGACCGTCAGCGCCGGCTGGGACGGGACGACCGTAGTCGTACCCGACGCCGGCGGAGCGACCGCTCCGGATCCTGTCGTGAGCCCATCCACATACAAGACTCTACACGCCGGGCCCGACATTGACAACGCGACGCGATGCGTTATATACGAGCGATAACGCACTGCGAAAGAGGGAAACATGAGCGACTTTCAGACCAGGCTTCATGAGGCGTTCCAGCAGGCCCAGAACAAGGCGTCGGCGCGCGCCAGGGATTTCGAGAAGGAAGCGCGCAAGGTGTTCGAGACCCTGGGCGACCGCGCCCAGGCCGAGCTGAAGACGCTCCTCCAGACGGCGCAGACCAGCTCGCGGGAGCAGATGCACACGCTCGGCGTCGAGCTCGAGAAGCTGGGCAGGAAGCTGCAGGAGCTGGCGGCCTCGCCGAAGCCGCCGCCGGCCGCGCACGCCGCCGACGTTTCGGGCGCCGAAGACGCCAAGACGGCGACCCAGCCGCCGCCCGGCACCGTTCAATAGGTAGCAAAAAGCCCTGAAATGTAGGCAATTTCCACCGGGCGGCCCCTTGCCGCCCCGGCAGGGCGGCGGTTAGCCTCCCGGGGTCAGGAGGGACCTTCGCGGATGGCGGGCCGCCATGTCAGGACTTTTGCGATCGCAGGGATCTGCGCTGGCTTCGTGCTGGCCGGCGCCGCCGCCGAGGTGGTCCTGCTTCCGCGGGCGCTCCCCAAGACGCCCGAGGCCGGAAAAGGCGAGCCGCTCAGGGTGATGACCCAGGCCCAGATGGAGGGCCTGCTCGCCAAGGTCGCGAAAAACCTCGATTCCAGGCTGCGCGATCGCCTCGCGGACGCGGTCCTGACCGAGTCGTCGAGGGGTGGCCTCGATCCGCTCTTCGTGCTGGCGCTGGTGTCGGTCGAGAGCCGGTTCCGGATCTCGGTCGAAAGCGAGCGCGGCGCATCTGGTCTGATGCAGCTGATGCCCAGTACTTTCGCGTGGATAGCGGGCCGTGAGCCCGACATCGCCGACGATGCGGCGGTGATGGACGACCCGGTGATCGACGTCCGTCTCGCGGTGCGTTACTTCAAGTGGCTCGAGCACCGGTTCCACAGCCGCGACGAGGCGCTGATGGCGTACAACGCCGGACCGAAGCGCCTGATGCAATACAAGAAGTCGGGTGAGATCCCCGACAGCCTGCGCGAGTATGCCCGCCGGGTGATGAAGGAATACCAGCGGTTCGTGCGCATCCAGTCGGGCGGGTCGGATCCGCACGCGACGCTCGCCAAGACGCCCTGATGTTGCTCGCGGTCCTGCTCGCGGTCCTGCCCGCGCCGATCGTCGAGGGCCGGGTCGGAGAGCCGTCGGGAGCGGGCGCCGCCGGCGCGCAGGTCACGCTGACCCAGGACGGTCGCACGCAGGTGATTCGGACCGGCGGCCAGGGTGAGTTCCGGTTCCGCGCCTTTGGCGGTCCCGGCTCGATTTCGGTCGTGTTGCCGCAGGGATGGGCGCACGATGGCGCGGCCACCGTGAGCTTCGAGGCCCGTTCGGGAACGGGCTTCAGGACCGAGTTCGCGGCGCGGGCGCGGCGAGTGCTGCGCGGGCGGCTGGTGATCGAGGGCGCCCCGTTCGGGGACGTCGACGTCCAGGCAGGCGGCATTCGCGCACACACCGACGCAGAGGGCGCGTTCGTGGCCGACGGCCTTCCTGCCGGAAAGGTCGCGGTCGCGACCGAATGGCTGTCGGGCTGGGCAGAGATGCCCGCCGGTCCGGGACAGGTCACCGCTGACGTCGCGCTTGAGGCCCCCAGCCTCGTGGATCTGAAGCTGCGCGCCCTGCCGCAGCCGCCCGCCGTGCAAGGCGTGGCGAACTGGCTCGAGGGGAAGCCGCTCACCGACGGGGAGTCGGCCGACATCGAGCGCCTCGTTGCGCTCGTGAATCTCGCCCCGCCGTTGCGCCTGGTGATGGTGGCACCGCCGAAGACGGTCGCGGCCGCGGCGAGGGCGGCGCTGGTCCTACAGCGGTACCTGACGGGGCCGTTTCTCGTACCCCGGGAACGGATCGCTTTTGCCGTCGGAGAAGTCGCGCCTGCCGGCTTTCTGGCGCTAGTCTTGATGCGGCCGGAGGCTGAGTGAGCGCGACGGTTGCGGCTTTTCTCGATCGGGTGCGAGAGCGCGGGGTGGAGCTGCCGCCGCCGTTGACCGGCGCGCTCTTGCTCGCGGCGGTGAAGCTTTCGGAGGCGCGGTCGATCGCCGTGCGGCCCGGGCTGCTGCAGGTCGATCCGAACGGCGGCCTCGATCTGCGCGAAGGCGCCCCCGATTCCGATTCGCCCTACGCGTCGCCCGAGCTGCGCACTGGCGCCGTCCTGCCGGACGACCCGCGGGCGATGGTCTACGCCGCGGGCGCCTTCGGCTACGAGCTGATGACGCTGCGGATGCTGCCGCCGGGCGTGGAAGCAGGGCCGGAGATCGGCGGCCAGTTGGCGCCGATCGTCCGCAAGGCGCTCGCGCAGGACCGCAAGAAGCGGTGGCCGAACCTCGCCGAGATGGCACGCGCCATCGAGCTGATCCAGGCGGCGCCGAGCCAGGAGGAGGAGAAGCTGATCCTCGCGGCCGTCGCCCAGACGACCGGGCGCAGGAAGCTGGCGCGGGCAGCGGTCCAGAAGGCGGCCGGGGCGGGCAAGTCGCCGTACGTGGCGGACCCCACGCCGGACGACGCGCCGGCGCAGACGCCGGCGGCGGTGCATCCGATCTTCGCGCACGGGTGGGACCCGCTGGAGGCGCCGCCCGAGGTCTTTTTCCACCCGCCGGAAGGGACCGCGCCGCCGGACGAGCCGGGCGTCGTCGAGCTGCACGAGGCGCAGGTCCGTGAGGCGCACGCCGCCGAGCCGCTTCCGGCGTCGGAGCCGGTGCCACTCCCCGGGCCGGCGCCGCGCGACGTCCGCGCCGAGCTGCGCGAGGACCTTCTGCTGATCGAGTCGCGGCTCGAGAACCTGGCGCGGATCGGCTCGCGGATTTCAGCATTGGAAGAGATGGTGAAGACGTCTCTGCCGCCGTCCGCGCCTCCGGCGGTCGTGGCGACGCGGCCGCCATCTCGCGGCCTGCTGCCCGCGATCGGCGGCGCGATCGGGGGAGCGGCGGTCGCATTGCTCGCGGTGATCGCCCTGCGCCCGCAGCCCGCGACGGTCGTCAGCGCTCCGGCGCCGCCGCCGCGAGTGGCCGTCGCCGTGCCCGAGGTCCAGCAGCCGATCGCGGAACGCGCGCCGATGGCCGCCGCGAATCCACCGCCGGTCGAGGCGCGCAGAGAGCCGGAGATTGCCGACCCGCCCGCGGCGGTCTCGCGTCCGCCCATCGCTGCGCGCAAGCGCGCCGTCCGCAGGTCGCCGGCCGCGGCGGAGCACGCGGCGCTCGGGGACAAGGCGCTGCGGGCGTTCGACACCGCCGCCGCCGAGACGGCGTTCGAGACGGCACTCAAGGAAGACCCCGCACTGCCTGCCGGTCACCGCGGCCTGGGGATGGTTTACGTCCTTCAAGGCAAGAACGACGCCGCGAAAGCGGAGTACGAGAAATACCTGCAGCTCGCCCCCGACGCGCCCGACGCCGAGCAGATCAAGCGGCTTCTCGCGCGCTAGTTCATCAGCGATATCGGAATCGCACCAGATTCGCCGATCGCGTCAGCGGCGCCGGCGGCTCGACATTGCCCATCCACGTCGGACGGTAGGTGCCGCAGTACAGGGTCAGCGCGAGCGCCTCGCCGCCGTCGGAGAAGGCGGCGTCGACCCAGCACTTGTGTCCGGTCGTCCCGAAGAAGTAGCGGCGATCGCCGAGGCGCTCCCAGGTGGTCGGCGAGCCGACGCCGTACAGGCTCATGCAGTCGCCGTTCCACGCCTGGTTGGGAAAGAAATCGCACACCGCGCCGGTGCCGGTGAGGGCGTCGCCGCGCAGGTTCAGCCAGCTGCCGACGAGAGGATCGGCGTCCAGCGGCTGCGCGGGCGCCGCGGCGCCGGGAAGATCGGACGCCAGCACGAGCAGCGCGAGGACGAGGCTCCGGCCCATCGGCGGAAGGTTTGAAACGCGTCCCCGCCGGACATCCGCGAAATGCGTACGAAGTTCAGCGCCGAACAAGATAGACTCCAGCGCCTGCATGAACGCCTATACGTTCCGCATCGCGCAGCCGGAGACGAGGCGCATCGAGGTCGAGCTCTCCGTCGAGGCCCGCGGCGCGAGCGAGCTCGACGTGCGGCTGCCGGTGTGGACGCCGGGCAGCTACCTGGTTCGCGAGCACCAGCGCCACGTCGACGGCCTGAACGCGCGCGGCGACGACGGGCGCGAGCTGCCGGTCGAGAAGGTCGACAAGAGCACCTGGCGGGTGACCGTTTCCGGCGCGCGGACGGTGCGAATCGCGTACCGGCTGCACTGCTTCGAGCTGACGGTGCGCACCAACCACGTCGACGCGACGCACGCGTTTTTGAATCCGAGCGCGGCCGCCATCTTCGTCGTCGGGCGCGAGCGGGAGCCGTGCTCGGTGCGGCTGCAGATGCCGGAGTCGTGGCGGGCCTGGGTGGCGCTGCCGTTTTCCGACGGGCTCTACGCCGCGCAGGACTACGACGAGCTCGCCGACAGCCCGTTCGAGCTGGGTACGGAAGGGTCCCACACCTCGCACACCTTCACGGCGCAGGGCGTGCCGCACGAGCTGGTGGTCTGGGGCCGCGGCGACTTCGATCCGCGCCGGGTCATCCCCGACATCATCAAGATCATCGACGCCGAGGCCGCGATCTTCGGCGGCCTCCCGTACGGCGACAGCTATCTCTTCATCCTCCATCTGAACGACAAGGGACGCGGCGGGCTCGAGCACCGCCGGTCGTGCGCGCTGCTCGTGCCGCGGTTTTCGTTCGTGCAGAAGTCGCCCTACGAGGACTTCCTGCTGCTCGTCGCGCACGAGTACTTCCATCTCTGGAACGTGAAGCGGCTGCGGCCGGCCGCGTTCACGCCCTACGACTGGACGCGCGAGAACCATACCCGGCTGCTGTGGGCGATGGAGGGCCTGACCTCGACGTACGAGGTGATGGCCCTGCGCCGCGCCGGCCTGGTCACGCCGCAGCGGTTTCTCGAGATCTGGGCCGAGCGCTGCACGCAGCTTCTGCGCACGCCGGGCCGCTTGCGCATGTCGCTCTCGCAGGCTTCGTTCGACGCCTGGATCAAGCACTACCGCCCGGACGAGAGCACACAAAATACGACAGTGTCGTACTACCTGAAGGGCAGCGTCGTCGGCTTCCTCCTCGACCTCGAGCTGCGGCGGCGCAGCGGCGGGGCGCGGTCGCTCGACGACCTCGTCCGGGTGCTGTTCGAGAAGCACCGCCATCCGCCGGGGCTGCCCGAGGACGGCGTCGAGAAGGCCGCCATCGAGCTGCTCGGCGGCGAAACCGGCTTGCACGAGTGGTTCCAGCGCGCGCTCCATTCGACGCACGAGCTGCAGCTCGACGAGGCGCTGGCCGCGGTGGGGCTCAGGGCCGTCCAGCAGCCGGCGAAGAACGCCGACGACAAAGGGGGCGCCGCGGAAGAGGCGCCGGATCCGTCGGCGCAGCCGCGCGGGTGGCTGGGCACGACGGTGCGCGAGAAGTCGGGTGCGCTGGAGATCACCGCCGTGGCCGAGGGATCGCCCGCCCAGCTCATCGGCATCGCCGCCGGAGACGAGGTCGCCGCGCTGGACGGTTTCCGGACCGAGCTGAAACAGCGCCTCAACCGCGCGCAGCCGGGCCAGACGGTGCGCCTTTCGCTCTTCCGGATGGACGAGCTGCTCGAGGTCGCGGTCCAGCTCGCGCCCGCGCCGCGCGACACGGTGACCTTCGTGTCCGAGGCCAAAGCCTCGCCGGAACAGCTCGCCTCGCGCGAGCGCTGGCTGGGCGCGGCCTGGCCGGCCCGTCAGTGAACGTGGCGGAAGCCGCTGTCCGGACCGAGCCCGACCGAATACGCCAGCTGGATGTTCAGGACCGCGAGCGGCTCGAGATACCGCGCGTTCTGCAGCGGGCCGGCGTCGACGGCGTCGAACCCGATGTCGCGCGCGAGCTGGAGGACGTCCTTCTTGGCCGCCGCGTCGTCGGAGGCCGCGTAGATCGAGAGCGTCTCGCCCTTCGCTTTTCCGGTCGACATCGTCCCGGCGAACGTGGTGTTGAAGGCTTTCACCACTTTTGCCCGCGGCGCCTTCTTCTGCAGCTCCTCGGCGGCGCTGGTCCCGGTCGCGGCGAGCTTCATCTCTTTGGTCAGCGGGTTCGTGCAGTCGACGAGCGGCTTGCCGTCGATGGTGTCGCCGAGCTCGGCGAGCGTCGCGTCGACCGCGCCGTACGGGACCGCGAGGATCACGATGGTCGCCGTCGACGCCGCTTCCTTGAGCTTGCCCGGCTGCCTGCCGACCGCCGTCACCTCGTAGCCGGCCCTGGAAAGACCTTTCTGCAGCGCGCTGCCGACGTTGCCGTCGCCCGCGATTGCGATTTTCGTTTTCATGGGCCGCATCCATTGCACGCGGGGGGCCGGACGGGTAGATCCCCCGCGTGCGCGTGTCGGAAATCTTCTTCAGCATCCAGGGCGAATCGACGCTCGCGGGAGAGCCGTGCGTCTTCGTGCGGTTCACCGGCTGCGACCTGCGGTGCGGGTACTGCGACACCGAGTACGCCTTCTACGGCGGCACCGCGATGAGCCGCGAGGAGATCCTGAACGAAGTCTCGAAGCACCCCGCGCGATTCGTCTGCCTGACCGGCGGCGAGCCCACCCTGCAGAAGGAACTGCCCGAGCTTGCTCGGGAATTGCTCGATCGGGGGTACCGGGTCTCGCTCGAGACCCACGGCCAGCGGCCGCTGGGGTCGATCCCGCGAGGAGTGCGGAAGATCGTCGATCTCAAGACTCCGGGGTCGAGAGAGCCGCACACCGATTTCGCCGAATTCCGCTCCTTGTCCCCGGGCGACGAGGTGAAAGTCGTCGTCACCTCGCACGCCGATTTCCGGTGGGCGCTCGAGCAGATCGACCGGCTCGAGCTGTGGGGCAAGGTGCCGGTCCTCTTCTCTCCGGCGTACGGCGAGGTCGCGCCACAGGACCTCGCCCGGTGGGTGCTGCAGAGCGGCAAGCCGGCCCGGCTGCAGCTGCAGTTGCACAAGCTGATCTGGGGTGAGAAGAGAGGCGTCTAGGTGAAGCGGCCCTGCTACGTGGTGGATGCCTTCAGCGCCCAGCCGCTGGCCGGCAATTCGGCCGGCGTGCTGCTCGACGGAGCCGATCTCGACGCGAAGGCGATGCAGCGGATCGCCGGTGAATTGAAGCACAGCGAGACCGCGTTTCCGCTGCCGGCGCGGGAACCGACGGCGGCGCTGCACCTGCGCTGGTTCACGCCCGCTTCCGAAGTCGCCTTCTGCGGTCACGCGACGCTGGCGACGTTTCACGTGCTGGTCAACGAAGTCCGCCGCATCCGGGTGCCGGAGAACGGCGTCCACCGCACGGCATTCACCTGCAGGAGCGGCAAGCTCAATGTCGAATTGTCGCGTGAAAACGGGCACTTGAAGATCATGATCGAGACGCCCGCCTCGCGGTTCGAGCCGCTGCAGCTTCCCGCCGAGGTACCGACCGCGCTGGGGCTGATCCCGGAAGCCCTGGATCCGAAGATCCCGCCGCAGAAGAGCGCGATCCTCGAGGGCAACGCGTACATCGCCGTGCGCGATCGGGAGACGCTCGCGCGCTGCAAGCCGGACGCGGACGCACTCGAAACTATCGGCAGGCAGCTCGGCGTCGCCGGCTACGTGATCTTCACGCTCGACCCGCGAAAAGGCGTCGACGCGGCGGTGCGCTGTTTCTTCCCGGGCTACGGCATCCTCGAGGACCCCGTCACGGGCAGCGCGGCGGGGCAGCTGGGCGCGCTGATCCAGTCGGCCCTGCCCGAGATCATGCCGCGCAAGCTCATCTTCACCCAGGGCGACGAGATGCAGCGGCCCGGCGTGATCGAGGTCGAGGTGCGACCCGAACCTACCCCTGGCAAAGTGCGCGGCTGGATCGGCGGGCGGGCGGTGACGGTGCTGCGCGGGGAGCTCGAGCTATGAGGGTGCCACCGCTTCGCGACATCCACTCTGAGAAAGACACGCGGCGGCTCGCGCTCGACCGCGCCGGCGTGAAGGGCCTGCGCTATCCGATCTGCGTCCTCGACCGGCAGCAGGGCCTGCAGCACACGATCGCCGAGATCGACATCAGCGTCTCGGTCCCGCACCGCCGGCGCGGCGCGCACATGAGCCGGTTCGTCGAGCTGCTCAACCGCCACCACCGGGAGATCGACATCCGTAAATTCCGCTCTCTTTGCGCGGAGTTACGAAAGGACCACGACGCCGAGGCGGCCCACGTCGAGGTCCGCTTTCCGTACTTCATCGAGAAGAAAGCGCCGGTCACCAGCGCGACCGGCCTGGTGGACTACGCGTGCACGTTCGGCGCGAGCGTGACCAAGAAGGCCTGCGAAATCTGGGTCGCGGTCGACGTGCCGGTGACCTCGCTCTGCCCGTGCAGCAAGGCGATCAGCGACCACGGCGCGCACAACCAGCGCAGCCTGGTCTCGGTCCGGGTCTGGTTCGCCAAGTTCTTCTGGCTCGAGGACCTGATCGCGCTGATCGAGGACAGCGCCTCCAGCGAGCTCTACGCCCTGCTCAAGCGCCCCGACGAAAAATTCGTCACCGAGCGGGCGTACGAGCGGCCGCGGTTCGTGGAGGATTTGGTGCGAGAAGTGGGTACACGCCTCAAATCGGATGCCAACTTCGCCCGCTGGGAGGTGGAGGCGGAAAGCTTCGAATCGATCCACGCCCACAGCGCCTACGCGACGCTGAAACATCCTTGACCCCACTGGGTTTTCAAGTGACCCTTTCGAAATGATCACGCTGCTTGTGGCATCGGTGTTCCTGAACGGCGTCAACGTCGACGGCTTGCGCTCGCAGAGCTTCGAGAAGTGCAAGAGCGTCAAGATCGACGACCACGGCGACCTCTACCTCGACTGCCCGGGCTACGAGGTGCAGGCCCAGGCGGCGCCGATCGTCCCCTCGGCGCCGACCCCGGTCGCGGCCGCGTCGATGGCGCCCGCTGCGACGCCCGGCGTCATCACCAAGCACTACTGGATGGTGAGCGAGGACGCCAACGGCGCCCAGGCGCAATACGACCTCGACGTCTTCGTGAACTCGAAGTGGGTGCGCAAGATCAAGGCCGGCGAGCCGCAGATCGTGGTCGAGATCACCAGGTATCTGCAGCCCGGCCAGAACAAGGTCCTCTTCGCCGCCACCAAGCACATGGAGGGCGGCCGCAAGACGAACCTCGCGTCCTCGTTCCTCAAGATCACAGTCGGCGAGGGTGAGTCCGGCGGAAACACGGTGATGATCGACAACCCGCTGATCGAGGTGAAACGCACCGCGGCGGAGACC
The DNA here is from genome assembly GCA_020201435.1 of Myxococcales bacterium. Lineage (GTDB taxonomy): Bacteria > Myxococcota > Myxococcia > Myxococcales > 40CM-4-68-19 > 40CM-4-68-19. The sequence goes on along the minus strand of JAIVGS010000205.1, from coordinate 8,328 downwards.
GACAACATCAACGAAGAATTCACCCTCCAGGCGCGCTGATGCTGCAGGAAGACCCGAGCCGCACCCATCTCGCCGCCGAGCCCGAGCAGATCGCCGCGCTCTACGAAGGGACCAACCAGCCGTTGGTCCAGCCCACCGGCCGGACGGCGCAGCCGGCGCAGGCGGCGGTGATCGCGCTGCAGGAGGGCGCCCTCTACGAGGTCGTGGTCGCGCTGACGCTGACCGAGTCCGGCGAGAACATCATCTATACCGGGCCGCCGGTGCAGAAGAAGGACGTGAAGTCGGCGATCGACGAGGCGCTCAATTTCGCCGAGAGCATGGGATTCATCCTCGATGCGAGCGGGTGGGCGAAGCTCGACGAGGAACGCCGGTCGGAGCTCCTCGACCGGCTGCCGGCGTTCAAGCCGCCGGAGCTCAAGGTGCTGGAGCCGCTCGAGCGAACCAGGAGCGACGACCCGATGGCGGCAGTGGCGCGGCTGTTCGCGGCGTTCTGCGCGCTGTTGCTGGTGAATTGCAGCGGGATGTCGGCGGAGCAGCGGGTGCAGGCGGCCGAGATCCACCAGCAGCTCGGCGACAACCTGTTGCGCGAGGGCGATTCGCAGCAGGCGCTCAAGGAATACCTCCAGTCGCTCGATTCCGAAGAGACGCCCGAGGCGCACAACGGGGTCGGCCTGATCTACGCCTGGTCCCTCGGGCGGCCGGGTGACGGCGAGAAGGAGTTCAAGCGCGCGCTGGAGATGAAGCCCGACTACAGCGAGGCGATGACCAACCTCGGCGCGCTCTACATCGCGCGCGGCCGGTTCGACGAAGCCGTCCCCCTCCTCGACAAGGCGGCGCGGGACCCGCTCTACAAGTCGCGCGTGCTCGCGCAGAGCGATCTCGGCTGGGCGCTGTACAAGGCGGGGCAGTCGGAGAAGGGGATCGGCGAGATCCGCGCCGCGCTCTCGGTGGCGCCGAAGTACTGCCTGGGATGGCGCCAGCTCGGCACCATCTACTCCGAACAGGGCAAGCTCGACGACGCGCGGAGCGCGTTCGGGCGCTATGCCGAGGAATGCCCGGAAGTTCCCGACGCGCACTTGCAGAGCGGGAAGGTGCTCGCGCGGCAGTCGAAGGCCGCGCAGGCGCGGGCGGAGTTCGAGCGCTGCGCGGTGGTCAAGGACGAGAAGGACAAGCCGGTCGCGGCGGAGTGCGCGAAGTTCCTCAAGGAGATGGGGACGCCCTGAGCTACCTCGGCCGCGCGAACAGCGCGCCGCCGTGGAAATAGTAGACCGCGTTGGCGTCGGCGTGCGTCGCGCTCCAGGTCGAGTCGCCGGAGGTCTCGAGCGGCGTCCAGGCGGTGCCGTCCGCGTTGGCGCGGAAGAGCCCGTGGCCATTGCGCGGCGACTGATCGTTCCAGGTCCAGAAGGCGACGCCGCCGTTCACGTCGAGGTCGATGTTGAACGCAGTCGGGTTGCGCGGGTTGCCGGAAGAGAGCGCGACGAACGACCCGCCCGCTTTGCTCCGCGCCCACGCGTCGCCGTCGGCGCGCCGGCGGGCGAGCTTGGTCCAGAAGAGCGCTCGTCAACTCGCCAGTCGATCTTGCACTTGCGCGCCCGCCGGCACGCGGGGCATCTAGAGAACGATGAGGACGCCCTGACGTTCGGAGCGTATCTGCGGCAGAGCCGGGTGCTGCGCGAGCTGTCGCTCGACGAAGTCGCGACGGCGACGAAGCTTCCCCGGCGCGTGGTTGCCGCCTTGGAGGCGGACGAGCTGCGCGATCGCCACCATGCGCTGCTCGTCGCGCGGGCGTGCGCGGGCGCGATCGGACTCGACCCGGAAGAGACGGCGCTCCGGCTGGAAGAGGAGTTCCAGCGCGTTTTGGGGGAGCCTCGCGGTGCGCGGCCTCGGCTCTGGAAGCGGCTGTGGCGGGCGCGGCCGCGCGAGGCGGCGGTCTGGATCGTGGTCGGCATCACCGTGCTGGTCTGCATCGCGTTACTCTTCCGCGGGCGCTGATGGACCTTCGGGCACATCGGGTGGAGGCGCTGGTGTTGCGCGCCATCGCGTACGGCGACGCGGACGCGGTGGTGCATCTGCTCACTCGACGTCGCGGCCGAATCTCGGCGTTCGTGCGCGGAGCGAAGACGTCGCGCAAGCGATTCGGCGGGGCGCTCGAGCCGTTCCAGCGGATCGAGGCGCTGTTGTCCGAGCGCGAGGGTCAGGAATTGTGGGCGCTGCGCGAGGCGCGAGTGATCGACGGGCACGCGCCGCTGCGGGACGATCTCCACCGGATCGCGCACGCCGGGTACGCGTCCGAGCTGGTCCACGACCTCACCCGGGCGGGCGAGCCGGCGGACGGGCTGTTCACGCTGCTCGACGAGTTCCTGACCCGGCTCGGATCCGGCCGCGCGACGTCGGCCCGGTTGCGGGCGCTCGAGCTGCTGGCGCTGGAAGCTGCCGGACTTGCTCCGGAATTGTCGGTCTGTGCCCGCTGCGGGGCGGAAGTGGCGCCGGGCAAGGCCTCGTTCGACCCGGACGCGGGTGGGCTGATTTGTACAAATTGTACAAAACTCACACACGGTCTCGTCCTGACCCATGCCGCCCGGGCGGCGATCTGGCAGTTGCGATGGGGCGGGCTCAAGGCGGCCGACGACCCGCTCAGCGCGGACGGATCCGGCCGGCCCGCCGACGCGCGCGCGTTCGAGGATGCCGCCGCGCAGGCCGGGCGGCCGCTCGCGCTCTTCCTGCAGCACCATCTCGGCCACAAGCTGCGCAGCTCCGACTTTCTCGAGCAGGTCGGCGCCGCTCAATAGCGGAACGTCGAGGCCAGAAAGAAGTACAAAAACAGCTGCTTCACCTCGGCCGGCCGAAAGCCGCCCGGATCGATGATACCGGTCGGATCGTTGGGAACCGCGTCGTCGCCGGTGCCGTAGGCGACCGACATGCCCAGCCGGGAGATCGAGTGCTGGCCGATCAGGCCGAGCGTCGCGGTCGCGCCGTACAGCGACACGCGCGGCTCGCGGCTCGAGCCGGGCAGGAGGGTGCCGTCCGGAGCGAGCCGGAATTCCGGGGCGCCGCTGCGCGAGGTGAAAAAGCCGGCGGCGAGCGAGTATTCGGGATTCAGGAGGTATTCGCCGCCGAAGTTGACGTCGATCACCGCCTCGCGCTCGACATGGTCCTGCACGCGCAGCCGCTGCTCGATCGACGGATCGACGCTGAACCGATCGTAGCTCGTCCCGAGGTGTCCGGTGATCTGCCCCGAGATCGTCCAGCGGTGCGGCTTGATGTGCGCGGCGCCGACCCGCAGCAACGCCGGGACGAACGTGCGGCTGTTCACGTCGGTCGTGTTGTAGAGGTTGGCCTGGCTGCGGCTCCCTGCCGGCGCGGTCGGGTCGCTGATCACGTCCTGCACGCTGACGCTGCCGCCCGAGTGCAGCGGGACCCCGGGCAGGCCGAGGGAGGTGCCGAAGACCCACTCCTCCGAGTAGTGATACTTGGCGCCGACCACGCCGACGACGTTCCCGTTCTCGAACGACGCGCTGGCGTGGTAGGCGCCGACGGTCGGCTCGCTCGAAGGCCCCGTCTTCGAGAGCGCGTCCTCGGAGGTCTCGTACAGCCGCAGGACGTAGTGCACGGCGAAGCCGACGTTGAGCTTGTCGTTGAAGCGCATGCCGCCGCCGGCCGCGACGGTGAAAGTGCGGTCGATGACGCGGTCGTGGACGATGAACGGGTCGGTCGCGTCGACGCCGTACGAGCGGAACTGCGGGACGGTGACGTCGAAGCCGTACGCGAAGGGCGTGCCCCGGTCGTCGAGCGCGCCGACGCCTTTCAGCAGGCCCGCCTCCCCGGGGATGACGTTGAGCTCGTTCAATCCCGCGATCGAGAACGTGCCGCGGTCGATGGTGATCGCGCCGCGCGACTGTCGCTCGAAGCCGTAGAGGGAGGCGCTGACGTTGACGTTGAGCTTGCGCGCATCGCAGATGCCGGCCGGATTGTAGTAGAGGCCGCTCGGGTCGTCGCTCAAGGCCACGAACGCGCCGCCGAGCGCGGTGGCGCGCGAGCCGACCGGGAAGTCCTGGTAGCGCGAGTCGTCGGCCCGCGCCGCGCCGGCGCCCAGGACGACGGCGAGGACGATCGCTTTCCAGAGCGCGATTGCCGCTGCCGCCGGATCTTTCGCGCCGAGGACGGAGCGGATGCAGGCGACGCCACGCGCGCCGGCATCGATGCAGCGGGCGGCGTTGCTCGCGTCGACGCCACCGAGGGCGAACACCGGCAAGCGTGTCGCCCGGCAGGCCTCGGCGAGCTTCTCGACGCCCTGTGCCGTCTTGCCGGGTGTGTCGAAAACCGGCGCAAAAACAACGAAGTCGGCTTCCGATCGGGCCGCTTCCTCGGCCGAATGGACGCTCTCGCCGACGGCCTGCAGGCCGAGCGCGCGGGCGTCCTTCGGCTTGAGTCCGCGCGCCGGCAGATGCACTCCGTCGGCTCCGGCCGCCAGCGCGACGTCGGCGCGGTCGTTGACCAGGAAGGGCGCCGCGAAGTTTGTACAAATCTCGCGGATCGCCCGCGCCCTCTCGAGCAGCTCGCGCGCCGGAAGCTGCTGACGCAACTGGACACCGGCGGAACCGCGCGGCAGCACTTCGAGGGCCGCCCGCACGGCATCCGTCGGATCGCCCTCCGGCGGCGTGATCAGGTACAGGCGCAGCACACGCTCCTGCTCAACTTCCGATGACGCCGCCGATCGGGCTCGACGCGCTCCCGTACAGCTTGCGCGGGATCCGCCCGGCGACGAACGCGAGCCGGCCGGCTTCGGTGGCGAGCGCGATCGCCCGCGCCATCGCGACCGGGTCTTTCGCCCCGGAAATCGCGGTGTTGACGAGCAGTCCGGCGACGCCCATCTCCATGCAGATCGCGCAGTCGGAGGCGGTCCCGACGCCGGCGTCGACGATCACCGGCACCTTCGCCTGCTCGAGGATCATCTGCAGCGAGTACGGGTTTCTCAGGCCGAGGCCGCTGCCGATCGGCGCGCCCAGCGGCATCACCGCCGCGCACCCGGCTTCCTCGAGCTTGCGGGCCGCGACCGGGTCGTCGTTGGTGTACGGCAGCACGCGAAAGCCCTCGGAGACGAGCTGCCGCGCCGCCTTGATCGTCTCTTCGACGTCGGGCAGGAGCGTCTTCGGATCGGAGAGGACCTCCAGCTTCACCAGCGGATTCTCGCCGCCGAGCTGCAGCTCGCGCGCGAGGCGGCAGGTGCGCACGGCATCCTCGGCGTTGAAGCAGCCGGCGGTGTTGGGCAGGAGGAGCATCTGCTTCGGAATCCAGTGCAGCAACGACGCTTCGCCCTTCGCCGCGAGGTCGAGCCGGCGCACCGCGACGGTGACCATCTCCGCGCCCGACGCCTCGAGCGCGGCCTTCATGGTCGGGAAATCCTTGTACTTTCCCGTGCCGACCACGAGGCGCGAGCTGAATTCGCGCCCCCCCAGGACGAGCTTGTCCATGGCTATCCTCCGCCCACGAAGGTGACGATCTCGAGCACGTCGTCGGCTTGCACAGGCTCCTCGCCGTGGCGCGCCTTCTTGACCACCTGGCCGTTGCGCTCGACCGCGATCCGCTCGGCCTTGAAACCCAGGTGCTGCAAGAGACCTGCGACCGTGAGACCCTCCGGCAGCTCGACTTGCTCGCCGTTGACGGTGGCGCGCATTCGGGCGGTGATATACTCGCCGTCGTGGATACGGTCCAGCTTCTCCGCCAGGTTTCGATCTTCGCCGAACTGCCGCCGGAGACGCTCGGCGACCTCGGCAAGCGCGTCTGGCAGAAGCAGGTCGACGCCGGGTCGGTCATCGTCAGCCAGGAGGAGGCGGGCGACCAGCTGTTCGTGATCGCGTCGGGCAAGGTGAAGGTCGTCCTCTACGGAGAGACGGGGCGCGAAATTATACTTAGTATACTAAGGGCTGGCGATTTCTTCGGAGAGATGTCGCTGCTCGACCGCCAGCCGCGCTCGGCGAACGTGGTGGCCGTCGAGGATTCGTCGCTGCTCGGCCTCGATCGCGACGCGTTCCAGACGCACCTCACGGCGCACCCGTCGACCGCGCTGGCGATCCTCGCCGAGATGTCGCGGCGGCTGCGCCACGCCGACGAAGTGATCGGCAACCTCGCGCTGCTCGACGTCTACGCGCGCGTGGCACGGACCATCCGCGATCTCGCGCAGAAGCAGGGCGAGCCGGTCGACGGCGGGCTCTTGATCAAGGAGCGCCCGACGCAGCAGGAGATCGCCGGCCTGATCGGCACCAGCCGCGAGACGGTGTCGCGCGCGCTCAACGACTTCACCCGCCGCGGCCTGCTCGAGATGTCCGGCAAGCAGATCCTCGTCCGCTGGGGCTTTCTGAGGAAGATGGAAGACGCGGCCTGAAGATGTACCGCGTGTCCAAGCAGCTCTGGTTCTGCGCCGCGCACCAGGTCCGGCTCTCCGAGACGCAGTGCGAGGCGATGCACGGCCACAACTATCGCGTGCTGATCCACGCCGAAGCGAGCGAGCTCGACCGCACCAGCTACGTGATCGATTTCGCCGAGCTGAAGAAGGCCGCGGTCGACGCGTGCTCCCGCTTCGACCGCCGAAACATCAACGAAATCGAGCCCTTCCGCGAGGGCGAGCGCAACCCGACCGCCGAGGAGCTGGCGCGGTTTCTCTGCGAGCAGCTCGGCCGTCGGTTCGATGACGGACGCGTGCGGATCTGCAAAGTGGAAGTGTACGAGACCGACAACAACCGCGCGGAGTACACGCCATGAGGATCGGCCTCGCGTTCCTGCTGCTCGCCGCCTGTGCCGGACGGAAGGCGGAGGGTCCGCCGGACACCGAGGTGCAGATCGTCGACGAGCTGGGCGACCCGCTCCTCGGCACCTCGAGCTTCTGGGCGCGCAACACGCAGGACAAGTGCGTTCAATACGGCGAGAGCTGCACGATCGCGGTGCCGACCGGGGACTACTCGCTGACGTTCCGCAAGGAGCGCGCCGGCCGGCCGGGCTCCCAGATCGGCGGTACCGTACAGAGCGAAAAAGCTTCCGGCTGCTTGCGCGCGCGGGTCCACGTCGTGCCGGGACAGAAGATCGTCTGCAGGAAGAAAGCGGACTTCAACTGCGCGAAGGGCGTCTACGAGACGATGGACTGCGGCAACGCGGCCGCCGTTCGCTACGGTTACAAGCCGAGGCCCGAAGACGAGCCGCCCGGCGGACAATGAAGAACGGGGTCGATCGTCGCAGGGCCACCTTCACGCCCTGGTTCTGGAGCTACCGGTGGGCGGCGCGCATCGAGGCGGCGATCGTCGCCTGCGTCTTCGCGGGCGTCGTCTTCATCATGGGCTTTTTGTTCCAGATGCCGGGGCCGCTCGTCGTCCACGTCGACGACGATCAGCGCCAGCCGATCAAGGGCGCGCGCGTGCGCTGCACCTCGCCCGACGGCCAGACCTCGTACGCCGGCATGACCGACGTGTTCGGCGAGGCCAAATGGCCGGGTCTCGCGAAAGGCCCGTGGAAATGCGAGGTTACGCCGCCGGACAAGTATCACGCCGGCACCACGACGGGTTACGCGGTCGTCGTCTCGCGCCACCCAGCGATGTGGACGACGGAGATCGAACGACCGGGTCGGATCGCGACGCAGGTCGTCCGTCCCGAGGGCGCGCCGCGCGCGAAGGTCGCGGTGCGCGCGGTGTGCGGGAACGAGACGTGGGAGGCGCGCGCCGGCTTGCTCGACGGCCGCGCGCTGCTCTTCGTGCCGCACGGCGCGACCTGCCGGGTGGGTCTCGTCCGTCCGGAGTTGCCGGCGGATGGGCCGTCCACCCAGAAGACGCTTTCGTGCGAGAGCGAGCCGTGCAACGGCCCGCTCGTCGCCGGCGTGGGCGAGGAGAAGTCGGCAATTCTCAAGCCGACCCGCGAGCAGTGGACCGCCGTGCGGCCGCCGCCCGAGCCGGAGAAGTGATCAGGTTCCGTCGGTAAACCTCGGCCAGAAGGCGACCGGCAGGGGTCCCGCCCGGCTCCGCAGCCAGCCTATCGTGAGCAACCACGTGCGCGGGCTCATGATTGAGCCCGCGCGCGTGTCCGTTTGCGGCTCGAGCTGCGCGTGAAGCATGCGGTTGTCCAGAACGTTCCGGACCGCGCGGCGAACCTCGGCGGGGGTACGTAACTCGCGAGCAAAGTAGTGGTCGGCGAAGACGCCGCCCTTGCGGGGGGCGGCGGCGCGATTGACGGCGCGGGCGATCCTGACCATCAGCCCCTGCATTCCGCGCCTCAGCGACACGCGGTCGGCCGCCTCGACGATGAGGTGCAGGTGGTTGCCCTGGACGGAGTAGTGCACGACACGAA
>JAIVGS010000018.1 GCA_020201435.1 Myxococcales bacterium | reverse complement strand
CACTTCGCCGTGCTCGCTGAGCACTTTGCCCGCCACCGCTTCGACCGGCAGGGGCAGGAGCGTGTGCGGATCGGTCAGCGAGATCTCGCCGCGCCAGCGAAGGCCGGTGCCGGTGAGGAAGAGGTTGGAGACGAACGACGAGAAGTGTGCGTCGTTGCTGCGCACCGCGCGCTCGGCGTCGGCGGCGGTGTCGGCCGTGTTCTCCGGCGCCGTGAAGAGCCGCTCGGCCGGCGCGTTCATCAGGAGGATCTTGCCGCCCGGATCGGTGACGAGGATCGGATCGGCCGCCGAGTCGATGACCAGGTCCAGCCGGTCGCGTTCGGCGCGCACGTCGGCCTCGGCGACTTTCAGGCGGCGATAGTTCTCCTCGATCTGCTCGGTCGCGGCGCGCAGGTCGGTGACGTTTCTCAAGATGCTGACCACGCAGGTGCCTTCGCGCGGATGCTGCACGACCGACGACAGGAGCTCGAAGAGGAGATCGCTTCCCTCGCTCGGCGAGACGAGGAGCAGCTCGCGCCGCGACGCGCCGGCCTCGTCGATCGCCTGCTGCGACAGCGCCGCGGAGAAGAGCATGTTGTTCAACGCCACCGCGCGGTGCCGACCCTCGCTCTCGCCTTCCTTGGCGGTGAAGAGCGCGTCGGCGCGCGCGTTGGAGATGATCATCCTGCCTTCCGGATCGGTGAGCAGGATCGGGTCCGGCGAGGCGTTGATGATGTTGAGCAGGAGCTCGCGCTCGCGCTGCAGCCGGTGCTCGCCCTCGACCAGCGCGATCGAGGTGCGCAGCCGCGCCAGCTTTTGCCCGAGGAATTCCGCCGCCCAGCGCGCATCGGCGCCGGCGCGCGAGGGGCTCACCAGCAGGAGCCCGAGCCGGGCTTCGCGCTTCTCCGAGAGCGGGAGCGGCAGCGCGAGGAAATCGTTGCGCCAGAGATCGCTCTTCTTGCCGTTGCGCGGCACCGCAACCGCGTCCTGGCCGGCCAGCGCGAACACCAGCGGATGGTCCGGCTCGTCGAGCGCGAGACTGAGCGAGTCGAGCTGCGATTCGGGCACTCCGCGGGCGACGATGTTCTCGATCCGTCCCGACTCGACGTCGATCAGCGCGCAGATCGCGCGGCGGGCGCCGGCGTGATCGCCCAGCCAGTCGACGGCGGCCTGCGCGCACTCGGCCGGGTCGTCGCTGAGCATGAACAGCTCAGCCAACGCCAGCCGCGCTGCCGCAAACCCGTCGCGCGCCGTCTGCGGCGCGTGCCGGGGATGCGTCGGAACCGACGCCGCGCCCACGAATTACTCCGCGCGCCTTCGCTTGCTCAATGCCGTCGTCTGCGCGATCTGCGCCTTCAGCGCCGCGTTCTCCGCCAGCAGCGCCTGGTGCGCCTTGACGTCGACGCCCTTCGCCGACATCGAGGGCATCTCGCCCACCGCCTCGGAGTACTTGAGGTAGGTGTCGATCGACGCGACCACCACCCGCGCTTCGACGGTGATCAAGTCGATTCCGACGAGGGAGACGCGCACCCAGGCATCGATCACGATGCCCTTGTCGAGCACACGGTCGAGGACGTCGATGAGACTTGCACCACCTGCTGCTCGTTCAACCGGCATGCGTTGCTCCTTGGATTACGTTCCGTTGCCGTGCGCTGCGCCCTTGTTTCGCCTCGCGCCCGGCGTCCTGCGGGTGAGGGATTCGACCTTGCGCTCGAGCAGGCGGACCTGCTCGCGCAGCTGCTCGTTCTCGAGCTGCGACGGCGCGCGGCCCGGCGCCAGGTGGTGATCATAACGCCACCAGTCGAGGCCGATCTCCTGCGCCTTGTCGATCGAGCAGACGATCAACCGGATCCGGACGGTGAGCAGCTCGACTTCAGCGAGCGACACCTTGATGTCGCCGGCGATGACGAGGCCCTTGTCGAGCACGCGGTCGAGGACGTCCACGAGACCGCTCGCCTGATGTCTGCCAAGCTGAATTTCGGATGCCATGCCGGATTCCTTTGTAGCCCCCTTCGGGGGAGAAGGCGCAAGCCCCGGCCGCACGTAGGCGCAAAATCAACAGCAGTTCCGTTCACCTACGAACATTCTGTATTTGACGGGTAGTTCAACCTGGCTTTGACGGCAGGGTTCCTGGTCGCCGATGCCGCGACCCGAAGCGCAATGAAAACGACAGTCTACGATCTCGATCCCGATCGAGACACCTACCTTCCACTACATAAACATACCCGGAACGTACGACGCGTCGCGTACCGGACCATGAGAAGCTTTTTCCACTCGCAGTGATGATGTTCGTTGCCGCCGGTGGCGGCGCGCGCGCCGTCGTGGACCGAACAGCTTCGCGCGCTGAAGCTTCGCCGCGCGCGGGGACCGGACGCATGTTCCACGGATGGCTGAAAAGCTGCGCGTCGTTCTGGTCGAGGACGACCGCGATCTCTGCGAGGTGATGCAAACTGCGCTGCAGTTCGAGGGCCTCGACGTCACCGTCGCGCACGACGGCCGCGAAGGGCTCGACGCGATCGATCGAACGCATCCCGACGTCGTCATCACCGATCTGATCATGCCGGTGCTCGACGGGCTGCAGCTGATCGAGAAGCTGCTGATGCAAGGCGTGCGGCTGCCGGTGATCGCGGTGTCCGCCGTCGGCAGCCGGTTGCGCGCGGCGCGAGAGCTCGGCGCGGTCGAGGCGCTGGTCAAGCCGGTCGAACCGAAAGAGCTCGCCGCGGTCGCGCGCAAGGCGTGGCGCCGGGCGCAGGTGTGATCATCGGATACCAGGAGTGGCGCGAGCTGCTCTTCATCCACTGGCGCGTGCCTCTGGAAACGCTGCGGCCGCGGGTCCATCCACGCCTCTCGATCGACGAGCGCGACGGCAGCGCCTGGGTCTCGATGACCCCCTTCACGCTCCGCCGCGGCCGGCTGCGCGGGCTTCCGCCGCTGCCTGATTTCCACGAGCTGAATTTTCGCACCTATGTGACCATCGGCGACGTGCCGGGGATCTGGTTCTTCAGCCTCGACGCTGCCAATCCATTGGCAGTCGCCGCCGCCCGGCTCTCGGCGCGCCTGCCGTATTTTCCGGCGCGGATGGAGCGCGGCGACGGCTGGTACCGCAGCGAGCGCACCCTGGCGCACGGACATTTCGACGCCCGCTGGACGGTCTCCGGCGCGGAGCTCCGCGCTGCGCCCGGTTCGCTGGAGGAATTCCTCTGCGAGCGGTACGCGCTCTATTCGCCGGCGCTCGGCCGCGTCCTCTGGCGCGGTCCGGTGCGACACGAGCCGTGGCCGCTGATCCCGGCGCGGGTCGTCGAGATCCACGAAGACCTGTCCGCGGCGGCGGGCCTCGCGCCGCTGGGCGAGCCGGCGCTCGCTCACTGGTCGAGCGGCGTGTCGGTAGCGTTCGAGCACTTCCGCCCCTGCTAGAACGGACGCATGTTTCTCCGAGTGGCGCGCAAGCAGGACAGCTGGTTCCGGCGCTTTTCCTGCGCGGTCGCGGAGAGGGTCGGGTCGCACTGGGCGTTCCTGGTCGCGCTCGCGGTCGTGATCGTCTGGGGTGTGACCGGCCCCATGTTCCACTACTCGGACAGCTGGCAGCTGGTGATCAACACGGGCACCACCATCGTCACCTTCCTGATGGTGTTCCTCATCCAGGCGACGCAGAACAAGGACGGCAAGGCAGTGCAGCTCAAGCTCGACGAGCTGATCCGGGCGCAAAAGAGCGCGCGCAACGTCTTCGCCGATCTCGAACATGCGAGCGACGAGGAGCTGAAGGAGTTCGCCGAGGAGTTCAAGGCGCTGCGGGCCAAGGGCCTCCCGCACGAGACCGCGACGCGCAAGGCGGCTAGTGCTGCAGCAGGGGCGCGATCGTCTTCAAATCGCGAATGAAGAGCTCCATCTCGGAGTGGCGGCTTTCCTCGTCGGGAGCGCGCAGGATCGACGACGGATGCACGGTCGCCATGATCGCGTAGTCCGCCTGCCGCAGGATCTGCCCGCGCATCTTCGTCACACGAAAGCTCTTTCCCAGGAGCGCCTGCGCGGCGGTCGCGCCGAGGCAGACGAGCACTTCCGGACGAAGGAGCCTCAGCTCCGCCTCGAGCCACGGCCGGCACGCCCCGATCTCGCGCGCGTTCGGTTTCTCGTGCAGCCGGCGCTTGCCGCGCGGGGTCCACTTGAAGTGCTTCACCACGTTGGTCACGTAGACCAGCTTGCGATCGATGCCGGCCTGCTCGAGCGCGCGGTCGAGCAGCTTGCCGGCCGGTCCCACGAACGGCCGGCCGGCGCGATCCTCGGAATCGCCCGGCTGCTCGCCGAGAAAGATCGCCCGCGCGGTCTCCAGCCCTTCGCCGAAGACCGTCTGCGTGCCGGTCTTGTAGAGATCGCACGCGGTGCAGCCGGCCGCGGCGCTGCGCAGCGTCGTCAGCGAGAGCCGCGAGGGAACCAGCGGGGCGGCCGTCTGTTGGTGTTCCATGCAATGACGATATTCACTGCCGTGATCCATCTCGGCACCAGCGGCTACGTCTACGACCACTGGCGCCACCTCTTCTACCCGCGCGGCCTGCCGACGAAGCGCTGGCTCGAGCACTACGCGCGCGTCTTTTCGACGGTCGAGCTCAACGCCACGTTCTATCGGCTGCCGACGTCGTCCGCGGTCGACGGCTGGCGCGAGGGAACGCCGGCGGGATTCGTCTTCGCCGCGAAGGGCAGCCGCTATCTCACGCACATGAAGCGGCTCAAGGACGCGGGGCCGGGGATCGAAAAGTATTTCGATCTGATCCTGCGCCTGCGTCGCAAGCTCTCGGTCGTGCTCTGGCAGCTGCCGCCGCAGATGAACAAGGCCGATCCGGAGCGGCTCGTCCGGTTCCTGGAGAAACTGCCGCGTCCCAATGGCCTGCGTCACGCGCTCGAGTTCCGCAGCGACGCCTGGTACGTCGACGAGGTATGCGACGTGCTCGATTCGTTCGGCGCGGCTTTCTGCGAGCACGACCTGGTGCGGGCGAACCCGCCGCGGTTGACGGGCGGATTCCGCTATCTGCGCTTTCACGGCGCAACCGGAAAGTATCGAGGGCGTTATGGAAAACGTGCGCTGCGCCGGGTGGCGCGCGATCTGCTCGCCGATCGCGGCGACGCCTACGTCTATTTCAACAACGACACCTTCGGCCACGCGATCCACGACGCGATCGCCCTCTCGTCGCTGCTAGAATCAGCCGATGCTGTTCGACACCAAGGCCGGTCCGCTGCGCCTGCGCTGGAATGACCGCGGCATCACCGCCATCGAGATGCCGGAGCTCTCGCCGCGCCAGCTGCGCGCCGAGCTGCTCGAGCAGAAGGACGGCGCGCCCGGCTTCGTCCACGACGCGGCGCGTGCGCTCAAGGCGCATCTCGCCGGAGCTCATCAGGATCTCTCGAAGCTGCCGCTCGATCTCTCGGTGCTGAAGCCTTTCCAGCGCGAGGTGTACGAGGCGGTGCGTGCGCTGCCGCCCGGCCGCACCGCGACGTACGGCGAGATCGCCGACAAGCTCGGCAAGCCCGGCGCCTCGCGCGCGGTCGGCCAGGCGCTCGGGCGCAACCCGTTTCTCGTCGCGGTGCCGTGCCACCGCGTCCTCGCGGCGGGCGGCGCGGCCGGCGGCTTCTCCGCCCCGGGCGGCGTGATCGCCAAGCAGCGCCTCCTCGCCCTCGAGGGGGTGACGATCGCCGTCGATCACGGACTGTCGTTCGATCCGCTCGAAGCGGTGACGCACCTGCGCGAGCGCGACCGGAAGCTGGCGCGGCTGATGGACAAGTGCATCGCGTTCCGTCTCCGGCCTGCCGAGCTGCAGAGCACGTTCGAGGCGCTCGCCGAATCGATCCTCTACCAGCAGCTTTCGGGAAAGGCGGCCGCGACGATCACCGCGCGGATGATCGCGCTCTTCAACCCGCGCCCCTTTCCGCGGCCGCAGGACATCCTCGAGGCGAGCCCGCTGGACGGTGGAGATGCTGCTGATCTTCCGTCTCGCCCGCCCCGACGTCCTGCCCGCGACCGACTACGGCGTCCGCAAGGGCTTTTCGAAACTGTTGGGGCGCGAGGAGCTGCCGAAGCCGCAGGACCTGCTCGAGTACGGCGAGCGCTGGCGCCCGTATCGCACCGTGGCTTCCTGGTACATGTGGCGCGCGCTCGAGCTCTAGTTCCGGCCGCCGGAGGCCGCTTAGGGGCTACGCTCGAGCCTTTGCTATGCCGGCAATGAAAACGTGAACGTCGTGCCTTTGCCCGGCGTGCTCTCGAAGCGCACTTCGCCGCCGTGGGCTTCGATCACCTGCTTGACGATCGCCAGCCCGAGCCCGGTGCCGTCGCGTTTTCCCTCGGTGACGAAGGGTTGGAAGACCTTGTCCTTGATCGCTTCGGGAATGCCCGCACCGGTGTCGGCGAACGAGAGCACGATCCGTCCGGCGTCCTTCCACGCCGAGATGGTGAACGTCCCGCCTCCGGGCATCGCTTCCGCGGCGTTGCGCGCGAGGTTGATCACCGCCCGCTTCACCTTGCCCTCGTCGATGCGGATCTTGCACTGCGTCCGCTGCTCGACGCGCAGCTCGATGTTCTTCGGCGTCAGCTCGCGCGTCAGCACTTCGCGCACCTCGCCGAGGAAGCGATCGAGGTGCACCTGGGTGGGCAAAAAACCGCTCTCGCCGCGCAGATACGCGAGCACCTCGCGCGTCATCTGCTCGATGCCGAGGACCTGCCGCGCGACCAGCTCCGAATATTCGCGCCGCTGCTTCACGTCCGGCTCGTCCGCCATCAGCTCGGCGTAGCTCTGCACCACCGTCAGCGGCGAGCGGAGATCGTGAAGCACGCTGGCGATGGTCTGCCCGAGGAGCCGCAGCCGCTCGTCGCGCTCGCGAGCGGCGCGATCGCGAGCGAGCCGCAGCGCGCGCCCCGTCTGCCCGCCGAGCATGGTGAGGAGCTTGACGTCGTCGTCGCCGAAGTCGCCGTCCCGCTTGTTGATCAGCTCCAGCACGCCGAGGATCTTGCCCTCGCTCTGGATCGGCGCGGCGCACAGCGATCGCGATCGGTATCCGAACCGCTGCGCCAGCTCGCGCGCCACGGGGCTCTCGCGCTCGACGTCGTGGACGATGCGCGGGATTCCGTCGGCGGCGACCTGGCCGGCGATGCCGGCGTTGATCGGCACCCGGGCGGTGAGGAGCGCCGCGCCGGCGCCGCCCAGCGCGTTCTTGAAGAACAGCTCGCTCTTCTCCTCGTCGAGCAGCAGCGCGGAGCCGGCCTCGGCGTTGGACAGCTCGGTCGCGCGGGTCAATGCGACGTCGAGCAGCGCGCTGGCGTCGCCGGCGTGCGCCAGCTCGCGCTCGACGCTGTAGAGCAGATCGAGCTCCTTCACCTTGCGGCGCTCGGCGGCGAAGAGGCGCGCATTCTCCAGCGCCACCGCGATCTGCGCTGCCACCGCGGCCAGCGCGCGCTCGTCGTCCGGGTCGAAGGGCTGGCGATCGGCGCGGTTCAGCACCTGGACCGCGCCGAGCGCTTCCCCGTCCTTGCCGGTCACCGGGACGCAGAGGATCGAATGGGTCCGAAAACCGGACTGCTTGTCGAAGTCCGCTTGAAAGCGCGCGTCGGCGTATGCGTCGGGGATGTTGGCGATCGCGCGGGTGGCGACGACGTCGCCGGCGACGCCTTTGCCGAGAGGCAGTCGGATCTCGCGCAGGCCGCCGCCCTGCAGCACCTTGGACCAAATCTCGCCGCGGCGGAGATCGACGAGATAGAGGGTCGACCGCTCCGCCGACAAGAGCGACGTCACGTGGCCCATCACCACGTTCAGCAGGTCGTCGATGTCGACGGTGCTGCCGATCGCGAGACCGATCTGCAGCAAGGCGTCGCGACGCCGATCCCCCATTCGCGAAAGAGTACCATTCAGCGGTGGCGATGTGGAGCGCGGGCCTGCGGCCGCACCGGCGCGCTGGGGATCAGATCGATGTGGATCACCGGATCGCCCGGCTCGACGAGCGGGCCTTCGAAGCGCAGGAACGCGGCCGGGTCGCGGCCGATCAACCAGATGTGCTCGTCCGGCGCGGAGACGAACAGCTTGGCGATCGCGGGAATCTCGGGATGGATGGTGTAGCGATCGGCCTCGATGGTCCGGCCCGCCATGTGCACCGGGTCGGCGCCGTCGCGCCGCACGGTGACCGTCACGGTCCGCGGCTTCGGCGTCATCGCCACCGCCTGCAGCTCCACGCTCTGTCCGGGCTTGAGCTGCCCGCGCAGCGCTTTCACGACCGTCATGAACCCGATCCCGGCGAACGACTTTCCCGGCTCGACGTCGACGTCCTCTTTCCAGCGCTTCCGCTGATCGACGCGGGTCGCGATCGCCTTCTTCTTGACGAAGTCGATGGTGTATTCGCGCACCAGCAACTCGCCGTTGTGCTCGGTCCAGGTCCAGCTCAGCTGCTCGATCCGGGGGTGCAGGCGCAGCGCCGTCTGCTCGACGATCGAGCGGCCGTCGGGAAAGTCGGCGCGCGATTCGACGTGGAGGACGTCGCCGATGACCCACTGCGCGTAGCGGGCGTCGGCGATCGGCTTGCCCTGCGCGTCGGTGAGGGCGGTGAAGGCCTGGGCATCGCCCTCGCGCCCGTGAGGAGCGACGGCGAGCAATGCCGACAAGAGCAGGGCGGTCATGCGGACAAGCTGGGCACGCTACGGCAGATCGAACACCAGCACCTCGGCGTCGCGTCCCCCGGAGAGCTGGAGCAGGCGCTCGTCGGCGATGGCGGCTCCGTCGCCCGCGCCGAGCTCGATGCCGTTGAGCTGCAGCGAGCCGCGCGCGACGTGCAGCCAGGCTTTCCGCGATGGTTTGAGCTCAAACGAAATCTTCTCGTCGCCGTCCAGGAGGGCGCCCCAGACGTACGCGTCCTGGTGGATGTCGACCGATCCGTCGCGGCCCCCCTTCGACGCCAGCAGCCGAAACTTTCCGCGGCGCTCGGCCGGCGCGAAATGTTTCTGCTCGTAGCGCGGGGGGAGGCCCCGGGTGTCGGGCACGATCCAGATTTGGAGGAAGTGCACCGGCTCCTCGCGCGAGGCGTTGAACTCGCTGTGCACCACGCCGCTTCCGGCGCTCATCCGCTGGACGTCGCCGGGGCGAATCACGCCGCCGCCGCCGCTCGAGTCCTGGTGCTGCACGCCGCCGGAGAGGACGTAGGTGACGATCTCCATGTCGCGATGCGGGTGCGCGCCGAAGCCCTGGCCGGGCGCGACGGTGTCGTCGTTGATCACCCGCAGCGCCGAAAAGCCGAGCCAGTCGGGATGGTAATGATCGGCGAAAGAAAACGTATGCCAGCTGTCGAGCCAGCCGATCTGGCTGTGGAAGCGATCGGCGGCCTTGCGCGGAGTAATCATGGGGAATTGATGCCAAAGCGCGCCGCCCGATTCGCTGCTATCCTTGCGGCATGATCAAGATCGAATACTGCAACTCCTGAGGGTACAAGCCTCGAGCCGTCCGTGCGGCGGCTGTCCTCGAGAAGGAGCTGGGCGTGAAGGCCGAGATCGAAGTCGGCGCGCCGGGCCAGTTCATCGTCAAGGTCGACGGCGACGTGGTCGCCCGCAAGGAGCGCGACTTCCCCTCCGAAGACGCGATCGTCTCGGCGGTCCGCGCGAGACTCGGCGACCTTTAAAGGCACACCACAGAGGCACGGAGGGCACGGAGTTTTCGTTTTGTAAGGCCAATCTCCGTGTCCTCCGTGCCTCCGTGGTGAGATTCTGCTCTTGCCTTTAGCCCGGTTGCGGGTTGGCGCCTTCGGATTTGGCGATTTCGGCGCGGACGGCTTCCATGTCCAGCGCGCGCACTTTGGCGAGCAGTTCTTCCAGCACCGACTTCGGCAGCGCGCCGGCCTGGGCGAAGAGGAGCACCTTGTCGCGGAACACCATCAGCGTCGGGATGCTGCGGATCTGGAACGCGCCTGCCAGCTCCTGTTCCTCGTCGGTGTTGACCTTGGCGAACACCACGTCCGGGTTGGCCTCCGCCACCTCCTCATACGTCGGCGCGAACGACCGGCAGGGACCGCACCACGGCGCCCACCAGTCGACCAGCACGATCCCGCCCTTTTCCACGGTCTGCTGGAAATCCTTCATCCCGATCGCCACCGCGCCCATTCGGTTGCCTCCTCGCCCCTAGGATGCAGGGCGTCACGGGAAAGATTCTCACTCTTCGGGCGGCCCGCCGCTGCGCGCGAGGTCGTCGGTCTTGACGCGCGCCGGATCCATGCCCCGCGCCCGCTTGGTCATCGTGTCCAGCAGGTCGTCGAACGACGGCGGCTCGCCCTTGATGAACCGCAGCGGATTCACGCGGGCCACGACGAACGCCTTCAGGTACGGCGACGTCAGCCCGCGCTCCTTCAACTTGTCGACCGCGGCGCTGACGGCCTCGTCGAGCTCGAGCAGTTTCTGCGCGCGACGTTCGCGCTCGGGAACCGTGTCGCCAAGCGGCTTCTCGAAATACTTGTCGACTTTCTTGAGCGCCGCCGAGTATGCGCCGCCGGAGAACCGCCCCTTCTTTTCATACGCGAATCCGAGCGTGACCAGCGAGGGCTCCTCGAACTCCAGCGCGTAGTCGCTCTCCTTGCGATCGGCGCCGAGCGCCGCGAGATCGCGGTACATCCGCACCACCTCGAGCGCCTTCTCGCGCAGGTTGTGCGCCTTCTCGATGTTGAGGGCGAGGATCTGGTACGCGACTTCGCGCTCGGGCACGACCAGCGCGAGGATCGATTTCGCGCCCAGCTCCTTCAGCGCCGTCAGCCGGTGGCCGCCGTTCGGCGTGCGGAATCCGCCCTCTTCCCGTACGGCGATGATCGGATCCAGATACCGGCGCGTCTTGTCCATCGCGCGGGTCAGCTTGAGCACGTGGGCGTCCGAGACGTCGCGCTGGAAGGCGGTCGGCTCGACCTTGTCGACGGGCAGCGCGCAAAAGAGCAAGGCGTTTCCACCCAGCGGCTCGCGATACGCGGCGAGCACCGATCCCCCGTCCGCCTCGACGGCGGCGGCCAGCTCCCGCAGATTCTCCGGGACCTCGGCGAGCCTCAACTGCCCCGGCGTGAGGTCGGTGGGCTTGAGCTTCACTCCCTTGCGGGCGCGCGGTTTGCCGGACTTCGTGACGGGACGCTTGCGGGCGGCTGGCATGTCGGCGGCACACTAACCTTGCCCGCGCATGCCCGCCAACTCGGTGCGCGTGCGAAGTCCCATAGGCAGATTTTCCCGCATGGACAACGACGACAAGAGCAAGCCGGGCGAGGCGCTGAAGCGGGACTGGGAACAGACCAAGCACGACCTCAACAAGGACAGCGGCAAGGAGCTGAACCAGGACGTCGGCGACACCGTCGGTCAGGCCGTCGGGAAGAAGCCGGTTCCACCGCGGAGCGTCCCCAATTCCGACCTCGACGAGTGATCGCGGCGTGAGCCGCGCTATCCTGCGCGGCTCATGCTTTCCGGGCTGCCCAAGACCTACTGGATCCTCTGGACCGGCGCGCTGATCAACCGGCTCGGGGGATTCGTCATGCCGCTGCTCGCTCTCTACCTGAGCGGGCCGCGCGGGCTGCGGGTCGAACAGGTCGGCCTGGTGCTCACGCTCTTCGGCGCCGGCGCGCTCTGCGCCGGTCCAGTGGGCGGCTTTCTCGCCGATCGAATCGGACGGCGGCGGACGCTGATCGCCGCCCTGGTCTTCGGCGCGCTGGCGATGCTGCACCTCGCCTTCGCGCGCGCGCCGGCGCACATCGCCATCGCCACCTTCCTGCTCGGCCTGCTCGGCGATCTGTATCGGCCCGCGGTCTCGGCCGCGGTCGCCGATCTGGTTCCCTCGCAGGATCGCGTCCGCGCTTACGGACTTCTCTACTGGGCGGTCAACCTCGGCTTCGCCGTCGGCAGCGCGCTGGGCGGCGCCCTCGCGGCGCGCGGCTGGTACCTGCTCTTCTTCGGCGATGCGGCGACGACGCTCGCCTACGCCGCGATCGTCTGGCTCAGGATTCCCGAGACCCAGCACGCGAGCGAGGCAACCTCCCGCCCGCCGCCGTGGGCGCCGCTCGGCGACGCGCCGTTCGTGGCCTTCTGCTTCCTCACCATGCTGGTGTGGATGATGTTCTTCCAGGTCTGGACCACCTTGCCGATCGACATGCACAACCACGGCATCGAGCCGTCGACGTACGGCTCGCTGATCGCGTTGAACGGGGTCCTGATCTTCGCGCTGCAGCCGTTCGTCGCCCGCGCCCTGTCGCGATTCGCGCGGCACCGTGTCCTCGCGTTCGCGGGCCTGCTGGTCGGATCGGGCTTCGGCCTGACGGCAGTGATGCAGACCGCGCGGGGATTCGCGCTCTCGATCGCGGTGTGGACGCTCGGCGAAATCGTGATGGCGGGTATCGGTCCGGCGGTCGCCGCGGACGCAGCCCCGCCGCGGCTGCGCGGCGCGTATCAAGGCCTGTTCCACGGCGCGATCGGCGCCGCGGCGTTGCTCGGGCCGATGATCGGATCGCAGGTGATGGGGCGCTACGGCGCCAACGCGCTGTGGACCAGCTGCATCGGCTTCGGCGCGTTGATCGCCGCCGGTCAGCTCTCGCTCGGGACGCTGCGACGGCATCCCGAACTGGCGACGTAGACGTTCATCAACCGAGGCGCCGGCGCAGCACGCCGTGCACGACATCGAGATCGACCGGCTTCACCAGGTGCTCGTCGAATCCCGCCGCCAGCGCGCGCACGCGATCCGACTCCTGGCCGAATCCGGTCAGCGCGACCATCAGCGTCCGCTTCAGCTCCGGCATCCGGCGCAGCCGGGCGACGACCTCGTAGCCGTCCATCCCCGGCAGCCCGATGTCGAGCAGCACCACCTCCGGCGCGAACGAAGCGGCATCCTTCAAGGCGGCGTCCCCGTCGTGCGAGACGCGCACGTCGTGCCCGTCGAGCCGGACCGCTTCGGCGAGCGTCAGCGCGGCATCGACGTTGTCGTCGACGACCAGCACTCGTCCGCGGTTGGCGTGTTGCTGCATCTTCCGGACTTCCCGCGGCGTGGCGCCGCTCGAAACCCCCGGCAGCCGCACGGTGAAGGTCGACCCGCTGCCAGCGCCGGCGCTCTGCGCCCGCACCGTTCCCCCGTGCAGCTCGACGAGGCCGCGGACGAGCGCCAGTCCGATGCCGAGGCCGCCGGTCGCGTAGTCCTTCGCTCCCGCCACCTGCACGAACGGATCGAACAGCGTCCGCAGCGCGTCGGACGCGATCCCGATGCCGGTGTCGCTTACCCGGAGTTCGAGCTCGCCGTCGCGCTCGGCCGCCGAGAGCTCGATCTCGCCCTGCTCGGGCGTGTACTTGATCGCGTTGGTGAGCAGGTTGCCGAGGATCTGCTCGAGCCGGACCGGGTCGGCCTCGATCGACAGCGGCTCCCGCGGCCGCGTCACGATCAACTTCTGCCGGCGCGCATGGGCGAGCGGCGAAACCGTCTCCGCCGCCCGCTCGAGCGCGTCGTTGACCGAGAGCGGCTGCTTCCGAAGCTCGATCTTCCCGCGGCTGATGCGCGAGACGTCGAGCAGGTCGTCGACGATTCGCACCATGTGCCGCGCCTGGCGACCGATGATCCCCAGCTGCCGCGCCGCCGACGAGGGATCGCGCCCGGCGACCTCGAGCGCGGTGACGATCGGCGCGAGCGGATTGCGGAGCTCGTGGCCGAGGACGGCGAGGAACTCGTCCTTGCGTCGATCGGCCTCGCGGAGATCGCGCAGCAGCCGCGCGTTGTCGAGCGCGATCGAAGCCTGCGCGGCGAGGCCGAGCAGCAGCCGCTCGTGCTGCTCGGTGAAGTGGCCCGGCGCCGGGTGGGCGAAGAAGAGGCCGGCGAGCACGTCGCCGGTGCGCGAAACGACCGCCGCCGCGAGACAGGCCTTGACCGGCTCGGCGGAGAACGGCGTCTCGGCGCCGACGTCGGCGACGCGCACGGCGCGCTCGCCGCGGAACGTACGGGCGACGAGCTCGCTTCCCGGCTGCAGCGCGATCGTCCGCTCGCCACCCGCCACCGCCAGCAGCCGATGGGCCGCGCCGCCGTCGAACATCGCACCCCGCTCCGCGCCGGTGAGCGCAGCGCCCTCGTCAACGACGAGCTGCGCGACGCGGTCCGGATCGAGCTCGGCAGCCAGCGAAATCCCCAGTCGCCGGAGGATCGAATTGACCCGCCCCTCCTCGCGCAGGCGCTCCTCGAACTGGCTGCGCTCTTCCAGCGACCGCTTCAGCTCGTCGAGCGCATGTTCCGCGCGCGATCGCGCCAGCACCTCGCGGCGCGAAAGCAGGAACACCAGCGCAGAGACGGCCGCTCCGATGATCAGCACGCCGAGCGCAGCGGTGAGGCCGCTCTCCAGCGCCGGCAGGGCGGCGAACAAAAGCGTCCAGGCACGGCCCGCCGGCTGCATCCGCACCGTCTCGTTGAGCGCGCGCCGGCCGGGAGCGCCGCGGCGCGCCTCGTGAAGCAGGCGGTCGGGATCGACTGCGTCCCCGTCGTAGATGCTGAAGTCGACCGTCGGATCGATTTCCGCCGCGAAGAGCGCGTTGAAGAAATCGTCGCCGCGGAACGCGCTGTAGGCCCAGCCGAGCAGCGTTTCGCGGCGTTCCTCGACGCTCGCCGGAATCCCGCCGCCGCGGTAGACGGGAACGTAGAGGAGGAAACCGGGCTGGCGGCGCGGGTCGATCTCCTGCACCAGCGTGACCTTGCCGGAGAGCGCCGCCATGCCCGAGTCGCGAGCGCGCTCCATCGCTTCCCGGCGCACCGGATTGGTGAACATGTCGTATCCGACGGCGGCGCGATTGCGCGCGTCGAGCGGCTCCAGCCAGACGACCGCGCTGCGCTCTTCGCGGCCGAGATCGGGCCAGATCCGCAGGCCAGCGAAACCGCGCGACTGGAGGTCGGCCTCGACCGCGCCCGATTGCGCGCGGCGCACGCGGCGCGCGAAGCCGATGCCCTGGATCCCGGGATGGTGGGCGGCGACCTGAAGCCGGCCGACGAAGGCCTGAAACTCGGCCGCGGTCGTATCGGGCCGGGCGGCGATGAGGCCGGCGACCCCACGGAGAAGGGCGGCTTGATCGTCCAGCCGGCTGGCGATCCGATCCTCGGCGCTGCGCACCGCGCGGGCAAAGCGGGACCCATCGCGCGCCTGAGCGGTCGAAAAGAGAAACGCCGCCGCCGCGAGCGTCAGGGCGAGCGAGCCGGCCAGTGCGGCCCAAGGCGCCATCGAGCTGCGCACGCGCGGCACTATAGTCCGTCGAGGACGCGGCGGAGGAATGCGTTGTCGAAGAGCCCTGCCCCAGTGGGGCCGGCCGCCGAGGGCGAGCATCTCGCGCTCGAACGCGGCGAAGTAGCGCTCGATGCCCGGGGCGCGCGCCATGTACGCGCCGACGTACGCAGCACGCGTCCAAAGGCAGGGCTCATCCACGCCTGATCGGCGGCGACGAAGCGCAGCTCGACGACGAAATTCAACCCGGCGGGCGTGCACGACGCGGTCCGCGCCCAGTTGACGAAGCGTTTCATCCGTTGACGATCCGGAACGATCGGTGCACCGCGCGATTTCGGTAATCCTCGGGCACGGTCTGCCCGGTCATTTCGGTGCAGCGCAGACCCTCGAGCCGCGGCTCGAACCGCTGGTGATTGGTCGAGAACCAGAGGACGCCGCGCGGCTCGAGCACGGCGAGGGTCTTCTCGATCAGCGAGCGATGGTCGCGCTGCACGTCGAACATCCGCCCGCCGTGGTCGGAGCGCGACGGCGGATCGAGGACGCAGAGCTGCCACCGCTCGTTCGCCGCCGCGAGAAATTCGCGCACGTCGCCGCGCACCAGCGCGCCTTCGAGCCCGTTCAGCGCCAGATTGTCCCGGGCCCACTCGAGGTAGATCGGCGAAGCGTCGACGCTCACCGACGAGCGCGCGCCGCCCTTCAGCGCCGCGCAGGTGAAGCTGCCGGTGTACGCGAAGAGATTGAGGAACGACTTGCCGCGCGCTTCCTTGCGGATCAGCGCGCGCGTCTCGCGGTGGTCGGCGAACAGGCCGGTGTCGAGGTAGTCGTCGAGGTTGACGAGGAACCGGAGATCGCGCTCGCGCACTTCGATCCGCTCGCCTCTCGACGCCAGCCGCTCGTACTTCCCGCCCGCTCGCCGCTTGCGCAGGTGCACCCGCTCCCACGGCACCGCCAGCGCCTCCGCAGCGGCCCGGGCCATCGTCTCCAGCCACGGCAAGCCGGCGGTCTGCTCGCGGGCATACTCGGCGACCACGAGGTGTCCTTCGTACCAGTCGATCGCCGCGCGAATACCGGGGATGTCGCGATCGTAGACCCGGAAGGTGCCGATCCCGCGCTCCTCGAACCGCGGGTGGAGCCGGTGAAAATTCTTCCGCGCGCGGTTGGCGAGCATGCGCGCCTGCTCGTCGAAGTTCAAAGCGTCGCGGCCCAGCGCTCGATCTGGTCGAGGATCGCCCCCGGCGCGTCTTCCTGCAGGAAGTGCCCCGCGTGCGGCAAGAGATGCGGTCCGTCGACGCGCGTGAAGACGTGCTGCCAGCGCTGCAGCGCAGCCTTGCGGAAGGCACGATCCTTGAGCGCCCAGCAGATCAACGCCGGCTTTTCCCTCAGGCGCACGAGCCCGTCCTCGACATGGGCCATCGTCGCCCACGACTCGTGCCCCTGCTTCCTGGTCTCCGGGATCAGCTGCGGAAAGCGGGCGATGCCGACCCGATCGTCGGGGGTCGGGAACGGAGCGCGATAAGGGTCCAGCTCCTCGTCGGTCAGCTTCCGCGGCCCTCCGCGCGCGAGGAGGAATTCGACGAAGATGTTCGACTGCGTGGCGCGCTTCCAGCCGCCCTTGCCGAGGACGAGGAACTTGAAGATCCACGGCAGCTTCACCGGCGGATCGCGCACGAACGCGGCGGTGTTGAGCACCACCACGCCGGCGACTTTTTCCGGATTGCGGATGGCCCAGCCCATCCCGATCGGTCCGCCCCAATCCTGCATCACCGGGACGATGCGGTCGGCCTTGAGGGCGGAGACCACCTTGCCCAGATTCGAGATGTGGCGATCGAGCGTGTACCACCGCGGATCGCGCGGCTTGTCGCTGCGGCCGAAACCCGCGTGATCGGGAGCGATGACGCGGTAGCTCTTCGACAGGCGCTCGATGAACTTTCGATACAGAAAGCCCCAGGTCGGATTGCCGTGCAGCAGCAGAAAGGTCAAGCCGGAGCGGGGCCCCTCGTCGACGACTGCCTGGCGGATGCCGTGATCGACCTCGACCAGGCGGCTTTTCCAGGGAAAGCGCCCGCCGAAGTCGGACTGCACGTCGAGACCGGTGTAGACGCGCACCGGCGCACTATTGCACAAACAAGCATCGTCTTCGTGGGCGGCGGCAAGTCGTGATCGCCGATCAGGTGGTCAGGCTGCGGACCTCGAAGCCGCCGCCGCCGGCGAGCCGTACCTCGTAGAGCTCGTCGAATCCCTCGACGAGAGACGGTCGCTGCATCCGCTTGGCGGCGAGAAAGATCGCGACCTTGGGAATCCGCTTCTCGGTGCGCGCCTGGTTGCGTTTCAGGCTCTCGCCGACGTCGGGGGGAAAAAAGTAACCGATCACGCGCGCGCCGAATCGGCGCGCGAGCGCGATCAGCGGCTGGCGATCGACCACCCGCGGATTGGTGTTGTCGACGACGACCGAGGCGCCTTTCGCCAGCGCCCGCTCGAGCTCGGGTCCCTGCCGGGCGCCGCGCGGCAACAGATCCTTGCTCACCAGCGCGTGCGTCGCGCCGAAGCGCTCGCGGTGGAAGCTGGTCTTCCCCGAGGCGGGAAGCCCGATGAGCACGATCAATTCGATTATCGGTTCACCGTCCGCATGCCCTGCGCCGCATACCGCTCACCGGCGGCGACGCCCCGCGGCGCGACCTGCTCGATGCGCTTCAGGTCCTCCGCCGACAGCCGCAGCTCGACGGAGGCGGCGTTCTCCTCGAGGTACCTGCGGCGCTTGGTCCCGGGGATCGGCACGACGTCCTTCCCGCGCGAGAGCACCCACGCCAGCGCGAGCTGCGACGGCGTCGCTTTCTTCTCGCGCGCGATCTCCTCGACCCGCCTCACCAGGTCGAGGTTTCGGTAGAAATTCTCCCCGGAAAATCGCGGATGATGTCGCCGGAAGTCGTCCTCGGGGATGTCCTCCGGCCGCTGGTACTTCCCGCTCAAAAAGCCGCGGCCGAGCGGGCTGTAGGCGACGAAACCGATCCCCAGCTCGCGCACCGTCGGCAGGATTTCCTCCTCGACGTCGCGGGTCCACAGCGAATATTCGGTCTGCAGCGCGGCGATCGCGTGCACCCTCGCCGCGCGCCGGATCGTCTTCGGCGCCGCCTCCGACAGCCCGAGAAAACGCACCTTTCCCGCCTTCACCAGCCCGGCCATCGCGCCGACGGTGTCTTCGATCGGCACCTCCGGATCGACGCGGTGCTGGTAGTAGAGGTCGATGTGGTCGACGCCGAGCCGCTTCAGCGACGCGTCGCACGCCGAGCGCACGTAGTCCGGCTTTCCCCTGACGCCGAGGAACTCGCCCTTTTCGCCGCGAACGTTGCCGAACTTGGTCGCGAGCACGACCTTGTCGCGCCGGTCGCGGATCGCGCGCCCCACCAGCTCCTCGTTCTTGAACGGCCCGTACATGTCGGCGGTGTCGAGGAAATTGATCCCCACCTCGATGGCGCGGTGGATGGTCCTCACCGATTCCTCGTCGTCCGGCTTCCCGTAGAACTCGCTCATCCCCATGCAGCCGAGGCCGAGCGCCGAGACCGTCAGACCGCCGAGCTTGCGCTGCTCGATC
Organism: Myxococcales bacterium; assembly: GCA_020201435.1. Classification (GTDB taxonomy): domain Bacteria; phylum Myxococcota; class Myxococcia; order Myxococcales; family 40CM-4-68-19; genus 40CM-4-68-19. The sequence goes on along the minus strand of JAIVGS010000018.1, from coordinate 23,802 downwards.
GCGACGCTCACGCCGTCGCCCTCAGCTTCTGCTCGGTCTCCAGCGCGGTCTTCACCGCCGGCCGCGATCCGATCCGGTCGAAGTACGCTTTCAACGCCGGCCAACGCGACAGCTCGAGGCCCTGCCCCGGCGCCCAGGTCAGGATCGTGAACAGGTACGCATCGGCGATGGTGAACCGCTCGCCCATCAGGAACTGGTTCTTCTGCAGATGCCCGTCGAGGAAGGCGAGCTTCTGCGAAAGGCCGTCGATCAGCACCTGCTTGAACTCGGCCGGCGGCTTGCGAAACAGCGGCGAGAAGCCCTTGTGCATCTCGGTCGCGATGTAGTTGAGCCACTCCTGCAGCCGGTAGCGCTCGAGCGTCCCGTTCTTCGGCGCGAGCTGCGCCTCGGGCTTGTGGTCGGCGAGGTACTGCACGATCGCCACGCCCTCGGTCAGCGTCTGCCCGTCGTCGAGCTGCAGGACCGGCACGTAGCCCTTCGGATTGATCTTCTGGAAATCCGCCGACTTCGTATCCGCGCGGACGACGTCGACATTAAACCCCGCTTCGCGGGTGACGATGTGGGGAGAGAGCGAGCAGGCGCCCGGCTTGACGTAGAGCTTCATGTGCGAGACCTCCGAAGTGTCGCGGTTGGATGCGCGCCGCGCTCAAGAGATGCGCACGAAATCGAGCGCGGCCAGCGCCTCGCGGAACAGCTGTTCGTCGGAGATGCCTCTCGCGTAGACGGCGAGGGCGGCGGAGAGATGGAGGCCGCGCAGCCGGGCGAGCCGCCAGGTCTCGTCGTCGATCGAACCGTATTCCGAACGAAACTTCGCCCGGCCCTGCGGCGGAAGGAACGTCCAGGCGACCGCGAAATCGCACGCCGGATCGCCGAAGTGCACGTCGCCCCAGTCGATCACGCCGCAGACGGCGCCCGCGGAATCGATCAGGATCTGCCGCGCGTGAAGATCGCCGTGCACCAGAGCGCGCGGCACCGGCGCGCGCACCGGCTCCTCGAACCACGGCGGCGGCGGCAGATCGAGCTCGCGCAGCCACTCGCTGGTGCGGTCGCGCAGGCGGGTCGCGTCGAGGCGGTCGATCGAATCGCGCCCTGCGTCGAGTGGAACCGCGTGCAGGGCTCGCAGGAATTTCGCCAGTGTCGGAGCGGCGGCAGTGCGTCGGTCGACGGAGAGCGCGGCCTGATCGGCGGTGCGTCCCGGCAGCATCCGATACCCGGCGAACGGCCAGGGAAAGCGGTCTTCCGGCGCGCCGATCATCTCCGGAACCGGGATCGGCAGCGGCAAGCGCGCCGCGATCTGCGGCAGCACGACGATCTCGCGCTCGATCGACTGCACCGCGATCCGGCGGCGCGGAAAGCGGAAGACGTAGGTTCCGTCGACGCTGAAGACGGTGTTGTCCCAGCCTTCGCCCACCGGCTCGACGCGCGCCCGCGCGAGCTGCGGAAATTGCCTGCCGATCAGCTCGCGCGCGAGCGCCGCGTCGACGGCGCGCTCCGCAGCCCATGGCTTCAGGACCACTCGTTCACGCGATCCGTCAGCGGTCCGCGCTGCGGATTCACCACGCAGAACCGCTGGCCGGTCGGCGCCTCCATCACCCACCAGCGCTTGACGAACGCGACGCGCTTTGCGCCCAGCGCCTCCAGCCGCCGCACCTCGCCCTCGAGATCGTCGGACTCGATGTCGAGATGGACCCGGCTCGGGTGGGGTACTTTCTGGACCAGCAGCTGCGGCTCCTCGGCCCTGGTGGCGAGCTCGAGATAACCGGGATCGTTGGTGGTCGAAACCGCGCGCCCGAGGGCCGCGCTCCAGAATCGCGCCGCGGCCTCGAGATCCCCGGTCTCGCAATCGATGACGAACGTCGCCAGCCGGCTCTTGTGCATCGGCGCATTGTGCCCACTTGCACAATGTGGGGCAAAGTCCTATATCAAAATGGTGAAATGAAATTAGATCCTATAGATTATAGGATACTCGATCTCCTGCAGCGCGACGCGCGCACCACCCAGGTGCAGATCGCGTCGGAAGTCGGCCTTTCGCAACCCTCGGTCGCCGACCGGATCCGCAAGCTCGACGCGAGCGGCGCCATCCAGGGATACGTCGCCCGCCTCAACCCGCGCGCGCTGGGCAACGACATCCGCGCCTTCATCGGCGTTCGCATCGCCCATCCGCGCCATCACGACGTGTTCACGAAGAAGATCCAGCAGATCCCCGAAGTGCTCGAGTGTCACCGGGTCGCCGGGCTCGATTCCTACCTGCTCAAGGTCGTCGCCCGCGACACCGGCGCGCTCGACGAGCTGTTGTCGAACACGTTGCGCCGGCTGGCCGGCGTGACCCGCACCACCACCACCATCGTGCTGGCGACGGTCAAGGAGACCACCGCCGTGCCGCTGCAGGAGGCGTCATGATCGAGCTGGCCAGGCGGATGTCGCGCGTCCACACTTCGCCGATCCGCGAAATGCTCAAGGTGACCGAACGGCCCGACGTCCTCTCGTTCGCCGGCGGCCTGCCTGCGCCGGAGATGTTTCCGGTGGAAGCGATGGCCCGCGCGCACGCCGACGTCCTCGCGAAAGAGGGAGCGAGCGCGCTGCAGTACGGCGCCACCGAGGGATTCGGCCCGTTGCGCGCGTGGGTCGCTGAGCGGATGACGCAGCGGGGGCTGGCCTGCGATCCGGAGCAGGTGCTGATCACGGCCGGATCGCAGCAGGGCATCGACCTGGTCGGCAAGGCGCTGATCGATCCGGGCGACGTGGTGGTGGTCGAGGAGCCGTCGTACCTGGCGGCGCTGCAGTCTTTCAGCATCTACGACGCGCGCTTCGCGGTGGTCGGCACCGACGAGGAAGGGATGCGCGTCGACCAGCTCGAGGAGCTCCTGCGGCAGACGCGCGCACGCTTCATCTACCTGGTGCCGAATTTCCAGAATCCCCGCGGCACGACGCTGACGCTCGCACGGCGCCTCGCGCTGGTCCGGCTCGCCCGCGATCACCGCGTCGCGATCCTCGAGGACGATCCCTACGGCGAGCTGCGCTACTCCGGCGTCGCGCTCCCGCCGCTCGCCGGCCTCGACCGGCACGCGCCGGTCATCCACCTCGGTTCCTTCTCCAAGACGCTCGCGCCCGGACTGCGGCTGGGGTACGCGATCGCCGACGAGGAGACCGTCAAGGCTCTGGTGATCGCCAAGCAGGCCGCCGATCTCCACACCGGCGTCCTCTCGCAGCGCGCGGTGGCGCGGATGCTCGAGACCTACGACTACGAGCGGCACCTGCGCGAGCTGCGCGGAGTCTACGGCGAGCGCTGCGCGGCGATGCTGGCCTCGATCGAGCGCAGCTTCCCGAAGGGCACCCGCTACACGCGGCCGGAGGGCGGGCTCTTCGTCTGGGCGGAGCTTCCCACCGGCATCGACGCCGCCCAGCTTCTCGACGACGCCATGCGCGAGAAGGTCGCCTTCGTCCCCGGCGCGCCGTTCTATCCGCACGAGCCGCGCCGCAACACGCTGCGGCTCAATTTCTCCAATCGTCCGCCGGAGCTGATCGCGAAGGGCATGTCGATCGTCGGCGCCTGCGCGGAAAGGCGTCTTTCCGCCGCCGCTGCCTGATGTTTCGGTTCGTTGCAAAGGCAAATAACCGAACCGAGCCGCCGGTCTCTCCTCCATCAACCAGGAGGAAGCCATGAAGCGCATCGTGTTCGGCATTCTCACCGCAGTCACCGCAGGAACCGCGGCGCTCACCCTCGCCGCCGCCCCGGCGCACGCCGAGGGGTACTACCAGCAGCCGGCGATGGCATACCGCGACGGCCGCTACGGCCGCGAATTCCGCGCGCACCAGCGGTTCGAGCGCCTGCGCCGCGAGCGGATGCGGCGGCTGTGGCTGCTGCGCCACGGGTACCTGCGCGACCGGTGGTAGTCGCACGTCGCACGTCGCGCGCGCCGGGACGAACTCCCGGCGCGCGCAAGCCTTGACGAACGCCCGTTCTAGTGGCGTGAAGGCGGCATGAAAGCCATCCGTATCGAGTCCCCCGGCGGTCCGGAAGTGATGAAGCTCGTCGAGGCGCCCGCGCCGCAGCCGGGCGCGGGGCAGGCGCTGGTCCGTATCGAAGCCATCGGCGTCAACTTCATCGACATCTACCAGCGCATGGGCGTGTACAAGCTGCCGCTGCCGTTCACGCAGGGTCAGGAAGGGGCCGGCGTCGTCGAGGCGGTCGGCCCGGGCGCCACTGAAGTGAAGACCGGCGATCGGGTCGCGTGGGCAGGGCCGATAGGCTCGTACGCGTCGCACCAGGCGATCCCCGCGGCGAGGCTCGTGCCGGTGCCGTCGAGGCTCGACTCGAAGAGCGCCGCGGCCGCGATGCTGCAGGGCATGACCGCGCACTACCTCGTCACCGACACCTTCCCGCTCCGCCCCGGCCACGCCTGCCTGATCCATGCCGCGGCCGGCGGAGTGGGACAGCTCTTCTGCCAGCTCGCGCGCCGCGCCGGGGCGCAGGTGATCGGCACCGCCGGCGGTCCGGAAAAAGTGAAGCTTGCGAAAGAGGCCGGCGCGCACGAGTGCATCGACTACCGTTCGCAGGACTTCGAGGCCGAGGTGAAGCGGCTGACGGGCGGCGCGGGCGTGCACGTCGTCTATGACTCGGTGGGCAAGGACACCTGGGAGAAATCGCTCAAGTCCCTGCGCCCGCGCGGCATGCTGGTCCTGTTCGGCCAGAGCAGCGGGCCGATCCCGCCGATCGATGCGCAGCTGCTGTCCGGCGGCGGCTCGCTCTACCTGACCCGCCCGACGCTCCAGACGTACGTGCTGACGCGCGACGAGCTCGTCACCCGCGCGGGCGCGGTCCTCGGCGCGATCGAGCGCGGCGACTTGAAGCTGCGGATCGAAAAGAGCTTCCCGCTCGAGAACGCGAAGGAGGCCCACGAGCTTCTCGCCTCGCGCAAGACGACCGGGAAGCTGTTACTCGTTCCGTAGGCATGGAAAAGACCCTCGAGGAGCTGATCGACCAGCTCGATCTCGAGCCGCTGGAGGTGAACCTCTTCCGCGGCCAGTCGGCCGATCTCGGCGGCAAGAGCGTCTTCGGCGGACAGGTCATCGGCCAGGCGCTGGTGGCCGCCGGCCGCACGGTCGAGGGCCGCGTCGCGCATTCGCTGCACGCGTATTTCCTCCTCCCCGGCGACATGGCCGCGCCGATCGTCTACGAGGTCGACCGCATCCGCGACGGCCGCAGCTTCAGCGCGCGCCGGGTACAGGCGATCCAGCACGGCCGGCCGATCTTCTCGATGATCGCGTCGTTCCAGGTGCCCGAGCCGGGCCTCGAGCATCAGCCGCCGATGCCGGAGGCGCCGCCGCCCGAGAACCTGCCGTCGAGCACCGAGCTGCGCGAGCGCTGGCTGACGGAGGCGGGCGAGCTGCCCGAAAAAATCCGCGAAGCCGTGCGCCGGCCGATGCCGATCGATTTCCGCCCGATCGAGCCGTGGAACCCGCTCAAGCCGGGCAGGAGCGCGCCGTCGCAATCGGTCTGGTTCCGCACCATCGACAAGGTGCCCGACGACCCGATGCTGCACCGCTGCCTTCTCGCCTACGCCTCCGACAACAACTTGATCCCGACCGCGCTGCGCCCGCACGGCAAGAGCTGGTACGGCGGCCAGATGATCGTCGCCAGCATCGATCACGCGATGTGGTTCCACCGCGACGCGCGCGTCGACGACTGGCTGCTCTACGTGATGGACTCGCCGACCGCGCAGGCCGCTCGCGGTTTCGCGCGCGGCGCGATCTACGACCGCTCCGGCCGCCTCGTCGCCAGCGTCGCCCAGGAAGGTCTGATGCGCGAAGCTTCGCGGTAGCCGGCCGGCTCCGGCGCGGCGTGGCGTTCCTCGCGTCGAGACGCGATACGCCGGGTTGCGCATCATGTTGCCGACGGGACTCCTCCGCGCGCGTTCTTCCGCCGCATCTCGCGCAGCTGCTCGGCGTAGCGCTCGAACCGCTGTGTCTCGCCGGGATCGACCTTCTCCTGCCAATTCGTCGCGGCGATTGCCGCATGGTAGTACGAGCGGGCATGACGTGCTGGCACGAGACGGCATTCGCGATCGAGGCGCCGCGCATCGTCTTCGGCCACGGCGCGCTCTCGGAAGCCGGCGATCATGCGCGCGCCCTCGGCTGCAAGCGCGTCGCGCTCTTCACCGACCCGCGCCTGAAGGACTCGCCGCACGTGGCCGCGGTGCTCCGGCAAGTCGATGCGGAGGTCTACGCCGAGGTCAACGTCGAGCCGACCGACGTCTCGTTCAGGAACGCAGCCCGCTTCGCGGCCGAAGGCAGGTTCGACGGCTACATCTCGGTCGGCGGCGGCTCGGTGATCGACACCTGCAAGGCCGCCGCGCTCTACGCGACCCATCCGGCCGAATTCCTCAGGTACGTGAACAAGCCGGTCGGCGAGGGCGCGCCGGTACCGGGAGCCTTGCCGCCGCACATCGCCTGCCCGACGACGTGCGGCACCGGCAGCGAGACCACCGGCATCGCGGTCTGCGACGTCCTTTCGCTGAGAGCCAAGACCGGCATCGCCTCGCCCCGCCTGCGGCCCACGCTCGCGCTCGTCGATCCGTCGTGCACCGCGACCCTCCCGGCTGAAGTCGTCGCCGCGAGCGGCTTCGACGTCCTCTGCCACGCGCTCGAGTCGTACACCGCGCGGCCGTTCACCGCCCGGGCGAAAGGCCCTCGGCCGATGAGCCAGGGCGCGAACCCGTGGAGCGACATGGGCAGCCGCGAGGCGCTCCGGCTCTGCGGCGCGCACCTCGTCGAGGCAGTCCAGGGCGACTTGCAAGCGCGCGAAAAGCTCTCGTGGGCCGCCACGCTCGCCGGGATCGCCTTCGGCAACGCCGGCGTCCACGTGCCGCACGCGATGGCGTACTCGGTCGCCGGCCTGGTGCGCGAGTTCCGCATGTCCGGGTACCCGCAGGACGAGCCGATGGTCCCGCACGGCGTCTCGGTCGTCGTCAGCGCGCCGGCGGCATTCCGGTTCACCGCGAGCGCGTGTCCCGAGCGGCATCTCGAAGCAGCGGCGCTTCTCGGCGCCGACCTCCGCGGCGCGACGCCGAACGATGCCGGCGAGCTCGTCGCCCGCGCGCTCGAGAAGGCGATGCAGGCGACGCGGGTCCCAAACGGCATCGGCGCCGTCGGCTACACCGGAAACGACCTGAGCGCGCTCACCAAAGGCGCGTTCGTCCAGCAGCGGCTGCTCGGGAACTCGCCGCGCGACGTCAGCGAGGCCGATCTCGGCGGCATCTTCACCGCCGCGCTGAGGTACTGGTGAAGCCGCCGGCGCCCACCGACACGCGGCGCGACTTTCCACACCTCGCCGAAATCCAGACCCGCTGGGACGACAACGACGTCTACGGCCACGTCAACAACGTCGTCTACTACGCGTACTTCGACACCGTCATCAACCGCTACCTCATCGACCACGGCCTGAAGCTCGACGGCGAAGCGATCGGCGTCTGCGTCGAATCGGGCTGCCGCTACCTGCGCGAGATCGCCTTCCCGGAGCCGATCGAAGCCGGCCTTCGCGTCGAAAGCCTCGGCACCAGCAGCGTCCGCTACGAGATCGGCATCTTCCGGGGTGAGGAATTGTGCGCCTTGGGCCACTTCGTCCACGTCTTCGTCGACAGCGCCTCGCGCAAGCCGGTCGTGATTCCGGAGACGATCCGCGCCGGACTCAACGCGCTGCGAGGAGCGCAGCGGTGAACGACCGCCGCAGGTAGAACGCGCGCGGCGGGGCCCGCGAGAGGCCACCCTCCTCGTCGAGCGCCCACCGTAAGTGCCTGGAATCACGTCCTTTCGGCCGCAACTGCAGCCATGTCCCGGTGCGCGCCGTGACCCGCGCGCCGACCCCGAGCAGATCGACGATGTCCTCGTAATCCCCCTGCAGCGTCGATCGCTCCTCGTCCGACGGGCTCCAGAGAAACGCGATGCCGCACCGCCGCTCGCCGAACGCCTCCACCGGCACCCACGCCACCCGTTCGAGCTTCTTGCGCACCGGCGAGGTCTCCCAGCGCAGATCGAACGTCCCGAGATCGAGCGAGGCGACGAAGCACGACTCGATCGGCCGCCCGCGCTCGTCGATCGGGATCGTCTTGAGCTCGATCCCGAGCCGCGGAAAGTCCGGCTCCGCCCGCGACGCCGCCGTCGCCCCCAGCGCCTTCTCGACCAGCATCCCCGCCCACCCCTTGTTCGCCTTCAAGGCCACGCCGTGATCCGCGGCGAGGTCGATGAGCCGCCGCCCCGCAAGGCGCCCGAGGCGCTCGCGAAGTTCCGCTTCGTCCCGCGGCGGTTCCATTGCAGCATGATACCGATGATGATCGTCCTTGCCATGGCCCTCGCGCTCGATCAGGCCGCCGCGTCGCGCTTCGCGCAGCTCGCTTTGAAATGCGTGCGCCAGGAGTACCCGAACAAGCTCGACCACGTGATGAACGGCCATCAAGATGTCCTCTCGCCGAAGACGATGCACCCCTCGTTCTACGGCTGCTTCGACTGGCACTCCTGCGTCCACGGCCACTGGATGCTCGCGCGATTGCTGAGGAAATTTCCCGACCTGCCCGAGGCCGCGAAGATCCGCGAAGTCCTCGACGAGAACCTGGCGTCCGACAAAATCGCTACTGAAGTCGCGTACTTCGACCAGCCGAACCGGAAGAGCTTCGAGCGAACCTACGGCTGGGCGTGGCTGCTCGAGCTCGCCGCGGAGCTGCGCGGGACCAAATGGGGCGAGCAGGTGCAGCCGCTCGCCGACCGCGTAATCCGGGCGCTCAACGACTTTCTGCCCAAGCAGACGTACCCGATCCGCACCGGCGTCCATCCCAACACCGCGTTCTCGCTCGGCCTCGCGCTCGACTACGCGCGCGCGGCCCACGACCAGGCGTTCGAGAAGCTGATCGACGAGCGCGCCCGAACGTATTTCGGCAACGACCGCGACGTCCCGATCTCGTGGGAGCCGGGCGGGGAGGATTTCCTCTCGCCCGCGCTCACCGAGGCCGCGCTGATGGCCAAGGTGCTGCCGCCGGCCGAATTCCGCCGCTGGTTCGCGCGGTTTCTACCGAAACCGCTGAAGCTCGAGCCGGCTGTCGTCTCCGATCGGACCGATCCGAAGATCGTCCACCTCGACGGCCTGAACCTGAGCCGCGCCGACGCGCTCTATCAATTGTCCAAAGCCCTCGGCGACGCGAAGCTCGCAAGGCTTGCCGACCAGCACGCCGAAGCCACGCTCCCCCACGTCGCCAGCGGCTCCTACGAGGGCGAGCATTGGCTCGCCACCTTCCCGGGCCGAGAAGTCCCGGCCGTGCAGCTGCGAGCCGCCCGAGAGCTGCAGCGTCACCCGGTCGGCATTGCCGTCGATGGTGAGGATCGACCCGCCCGACGCCTGCGCGTCGACCTCGGCCGCGTCGATGCCGCGCACCGTGATCTCGCTGCCGCCGCTCGCCTCGATCTCGCTCCGCTGGCCGCGCGAGAAGACCGCACGCACGATCGACCCGCCGCTCGCGCCCACCCCGTGCAACTCGGGCGTCTGGATCGTCAGCCGCACGTCGTGCTCACCGCGCCACCGGGTGTGGCTCTTGAAGCGCACTTCGAGGGTACCGTCCTCGACCGGCGTTTCGATCAGCGCCAACGTCTCCTCGTCGGCCTCGATGTGGACCGCCTTGCGCGGGCCGATGCTGATGTTCGCCTTCATCCCCGACGAGATGTGCACAGCAGAAAACGCTGGAACATCGCGATCTTCGCCGCGAGCCACCGCCGCCGTCGAAACCAGTGCCGCAACCAGAGCCAGGCGCATGACGACCTCCCGCCATCGAAGTGACCGCTCTTGCACGCCGGTTTCACGTTAATCTTTCGCCCGGTGAGCCTCGCGTTCATCACCCACCCGGAATGCTCGCTGCACGAGATGGGCGAGGGCCATCCCGAGCGCCCCGAGCGGCTGGCGGCGATCGAGGACAAGCTCATCGCCTCACGCCTCGAGCAGCTGGTCGTTCGCTACCAGGCGCCCGAGGTGGCGCGCGAGCAATTGCTCCGCGTCCACGACGCGGCGTACATCGCCGCGCTGGAGCGGCTCGCGCCGATCGACGGCTACGTCCAGCTCGACCCAGATACTGCAATGAATTCACACACCTGGCCGGCCGCGCTGCGAGCGGCCGGAGCGGGCGTTCTGGCGACCGACCTCGTCGTCGAAGGAAAAGCCGAGGCCGCGTTCTGCGCCGTCCGGCCGCCGGGCCACCACGCCGAACGCAGCCGCGCGATGGGGTTCTGCTTCTTCAACAACGTCGCCGTCGCCGCTGCCCACGCGCTCGCGCATCATCGGCTCGAGCGGGTCGCGATCGTCGATTTCGACGTCCATCACGGCAACGGCACCGAGGACATCTTCCGCGACGAGCCGCGAGTCCTGATGGTCTCGATCTTCCAGCACCCGTTCTATCCCGGCTCGGGCGTCGAGGGCCGCTCGGAGCGGATGGTCAACGTCCCGCTTCCCGCCGGCAGCGCGAGCCGCGAGTTCCGCGCGGTCGTGAGCGGGCAGTGGCTACCCGCGCTCGAGCGCTTCCAGCCGCAGATGATCTTCTTCTCGGCCGGCTTCGACGCGCATCGCGACGACGTCATGGCGATGCTCGCCCTCACCGACTCCGACTACGGATGGGTGACGCAGCAAATCCGCGATTTTGCTAGAGGTTCCGCGCAGGGTCGCATGGTCTCGATGCTCGAAGGGGGCTACGACCTCGACGCCCTCGCCCGCTCGGTCGCGGCTCACATCGAGAACCTGGTCGACGGCTAGAGCTGCGCCGTCAATGCTCCGGCAGCATCCTCTGTTGCGGCAGCCCGCTGTTGCGCACGAACTCGGCGACCCGCCGCGAATGCGCCAGCCGCACCGCCGCGTCCGCCCCGCTCACCTCGTCGACGAAGAACCCGTCGCTGCGCAGCGTGTAGACGCCGCCCTGCACCCGCAGCTCGAGCTCGCCCTTGTACGGCGGCCGATCCACGACCTTGAATCCGGCCCGCTCGAAGTCGGCCGCCAGCGCCGGGTCGCGCACGCTCAGCGGCCAGGCGGCGAGCTCGGCCACGGTCGCCGGCTTTTCCGCCGGCACCGATTCCCACTGCCCGATCGCGCAGCCCGCAAGCAGCAAGAGGAGAAGGCGCATCATGACCTGCAGTGTAATAGCCTCGCCGCCATGGTGCGGCGCGCGCTGATCTGGGGGACGTGCTTCGCCGCGGTCTGTTACGTGACCCGCGGCTACGTGCTGCGCGATCCCGATTCCATGCTCTACGAGTGGATCGCGCGCACCCTCGAGATCCGCCCGCTGTCGGAGTGGATCGCGCCCCGGTTTCCGCCCACCTGGCCGACCCAGCAGGGCCTCTTCCAGGAGCACTTCGCGGTCTTTTTCTGGCCGGCAGCCGCGCTCGGCAGGCTCGGCCTGCGCGGGGCGCTGGCGGCGAACTTCCTCTGGGTTCTCCTCTCCTGGGCGTTGCTTTTCCGGCTTGCGCGCGCGGTCGCCGACGTCGAGACCGCCTGGGTGGCGGTCTTCTTCCATGCGGTCTCGCCGATCGGCGTGCAGTACCTGGTGCGCGCGAACCACGAGCCGGCGCTCGCCTGCGGTGTCCTCGGCGCCCTGTGGTGCATCGCTTCCGAACGGCCGAGGCCGTTCGCCCTCGCCGGATTCGTCCTGGTCGCGATCGCGATCAAGGGCGGCCTCGGCCTGGCCATCTTCCCGGCCTGCCTCGCCGCTATCGCGGCGGGCCGCAGACGGCGCGCCGACCTCTACGGGCTGCTCCTCGGCGCCCTCTTGTCGGCGGGCTTCGTCGTCCTCTACGAGATCGCATACCGCCGCGCCGCCGGCACCAGCTTCGTCGCCGGCTATCTCCACCACCAGCTGCCCGGCGTGATCGAAGGCGAACGCCTCGGACTCTGGCACAAGCTCGGAAATCCGTTCTACTACCTCGGCGCCATCGCCTGGTTCGCGCTCCCCGGCTCGGTGGTGCTCCTGATCGAAGGCATCCGCCGCCGCCGGGCTCCCTGGAAGTCGCTCGCGCCGGCCGCCGCCTGGGTCGCGCTGCTGTCGTTCATGTCCCGCCGCGCGGTCCGCTACGTCTTTCCCGCCTACCCGCTGGTCAACCTCGCGGGGGCCGAGCTGCTCGTCGAGCATCCGCGCGCGCACGGATGGGTCCGTACGAACAAGCAACTGCTCGAGCCCGCGCTCGCGCTTTTCGTCGTAATCGTGGCCACTCTCCGCTAATCGGCTGTCCGGGGGTCGACAATTCGGACGCCGTCCGTTCAATTGAGGAAATTCTTGCTGCAAAATCAGACCAGTGCGTGTACAGGGACGCCCCCGATGAGCCGCTGGTCTCCCGACGAGCAACGAAAGCTGCTGCTCGAAAGCATCGCCGACTACGCGATCGCGATGCTGACCCCCGAAGGGATCATCGAAAGCTGGAACCGCGGCGGCGAGCAAATCTTCGGTTACAGCGAGGAGGAAGCGCTCGGAAAACATTTCGGCACGCTCTACCCGGAGGTTTCTCAGGGCGAAGCCGCCCTGCGCGAGGCGCGCGAGCAGGGCCGATCCGAAGAAGAGGGGTGGCGCGTCCGCAAGGACGGCTCGCGCCTGTGGGCGAACTCCACCCTCACCGCGGTCCGCGCCGACGACGGCGAGCTGATCGGCTTCGCCAAGGTCACTCGCGATCTGACTGAGCGCCGCAGCGGCGAGAATCAGGCGCGGCTCAGCGAGGAGCGCTTCCGGCTGATGGTCGACAGCGTACGCGACTACGCGATCTTCATGCTCGAGCCCGACGGCCGCGTCGCCACCTGGAACGCGGGCGCCGAGCGGATCAAGGGCTACCGCAGCCACGAGATCATCGGCCAGCACTTCTCGAAGTTCTACCCGCGCGAGGACATCGACTCGGGAAAGCCGCCCCTCGAGCTCCGCGTCGCCGCCAGCGAGGGCCGCTTCGAGGACGAGGGTTGGCGACTTCGCAAGGACGGCACGCGCTTCTGGGCCAACGTGATCATCACCGCGCTGCGCGATTCCGCCTCGAACAAGCTGATCGGATTCGTCAAGGTCACCCGCGATCTCACCGAGCGCCGCCGCACCGAGGAGGAGCGCGTGCGCCTCGCCCAGGCCGAGGAGGCGGTCCGGCTGCGCGACGAGTTCCTCTCCATCGCCTCGCACGAGCTCAAGACGCCGCTCACCGCGATGCAGCTGCAGCTCCAGAGCCTGCGGCGCAAGGTCGAGCAGCACGACGAAGTGCTGGCTTCGAGAGTGACCCGCGCGACCCGCAGCGGCGATCGCCTCGCCGATCTGATCGAGGCGCTGCTCGACGTGTCGCGCATCGCAACCGGGCGATTCGAGCTTCGGCGCGAGACGTTCGACCTCGCGACCAGCATGCGCGACGTGGTCGATCGGATGCGCGAGTCCGCCACCCAGGCCGGGTGCGAGCTGTCGGTGAACGCGCCGGGGCCTCTGACCGGCGCGTGGGATCGGCTGCGCCTCGAGCAGGTCCTGGTGAACCTGCTCTCCAACGCCTTCAAGTACGGCGCCGGCGCCCGGGTCGACGTTTCTCTCTCCCAGCAGGCCGGCGATGCGGTCCTGCGGGTGCGCGATTTCGGCCCCGGCGTCGCCGCGGTCGATCAGGACCGCATCTTCGGCCGCTTCGAGCGCGCGGTCTCGATGCGTCACTTCGGCGGCATGGGCCTCGGCCTCTACGTCACCCGCCAGATCGTCGATGCCCACGGCGGCAGCGTCGCGGCCGCCAACGCCGCGGAGGGCGGCGCGATCTTCACCGTCCGCCTGCCGCTGACGGCCGAAGCACAACAAAGCAGGGGGGAATTGCATTGATGCCCGACACACATTCGGTCCTCGTCGTCGACGATGACGTCGACATCCGTGCCGCTTTGATCGACGTGCTCGAAGATCACGGCTTCGAGGCGGTCGGCGCGATCAACGGGAAGGACGCGCTCGACAAGCTGCGGGCCGCGCCCGAGGAAGAGAAGCCGTGCCTGATCGTGCTCGACCTGATGATGCCGGTGATGGACGGCGCCACCTTCCGCGACGAGCAGCTCAAGTCGCCGGACCTGGCCTCGATCCCGGTAGTGGTGGTGACGGCGTACCGCGACATCGCCGATCAGGCGCGGATGAAGATCACCGACTTCCTGCGGAAGCCGCTCAACATCGACGACCTGATCGCGGCGGTGAAGCGGTACTGCGATCCGCTCGCTACCATGCCCAGTCCGTCCCCGGCGTAACGGGGTTCTGGTGGTAGGTCCCGTTCGGTTTTCGACAGTCCCGGCCGGGCCAAGGCTCAATTGCTAGCTTCAGCCGACGGCGGATCCGGAACCGCGGGGTGATCGAACACCATGAACGACAAGGCGCCGGAATCACTCGGTTTTGTCGTAGGCGAGGCACTCGGCGCGGGTTACCTCGCCGGGACGCCTGTTCCAGCGCTGCTGAGACGACTTACCGGCGATGGCCTCCTCAACCTCTTCTATGCGAGGGCCGAGGTAGAGGCCCGCGTGCGCAACGCGGGCGGAGCCGTCCCTTCCGCGCCGGCGCTCGATGACGCGGTGCGCCCCGACGAGATCCCGTCGGTGGCGCGCGGGCGCCGCGAGGACCGGCTGCTGGCCGAGATCGATCAGGATGGATTCGCGTTCGCCGAGGATCCGATCGACCGGCCGTTCTTCGACCGGCGCGCGCACCGGCGGCGGCGGCCGCAGAACGCGGTCCACGTCGCGCTGGTGGACGGCCGCGTCTGCGTCCGCAAGCAGTTCCGGCCGCTGCGCCTCGGCGCCCGCCGCTGGGGAACGCGCTCGGTGCCGCCGATGGAATGGGTCCGGCGCAAGCTGTGGACCTCGGCCGGGCTGTTCCTCTACAACGAGGCCGCCGCCCTGTTGCGCCTGCACGACCTGCCCTTCATCCCCAAGCTGCGCCGGATCGATTTCGCGGACCGCGCGATCTACGTCGATTGCGTCGCCGGCGACAGCCTGCGCCACCTCGCCGCCAGCCGCGGGGCGCCGGTCCACGACCACGACCTGGCCGGCGACACCGCTCTCGCCCAGCTCACCGGCGCCGAGCTCGACCGGCGCGAAGTGGCGCTGCTCGACGCGGCCGGCACCGGCGGCGACTTCCGCCGCGAGATCGCGGCCATGACCCGCGAGATCAACGCGCGCGGCGTGGCTCCGCTCGACATCAAGCTCGGCAACTTCATCCGCGGCTCGGCGACCGGCCGCCTCCACTGGATCGACTTCGAGGTCTCGCGGCTCTCGTCGCAGCCGCGGTGGGACGAGGATCTCGCGCTGCAGAACGAGATCCTGCAGGGGTTGTTCGGGCTCTGACTCACTCGACGTGCATGCGGCGCAGGATCGCGTGGAACCGCGGATCGCCGCGCAATGGATCGAAGAGCGGATCGCTCTTGAGATAGATGAGCCGCCAGTCGAGCTCGGAGTAGCCCTTCTCGAGCCAGGACAGCGCCTCGGCATTGTCGCCCAGCCCGATGTGCACCAACGCGCGGGCGGACGGAGCCACGTACTCGCGCCTTGAACGCTCTTCCATCTGCGCGAGCAACCGGAGAGCGTCGTCGCGCCGCCTGCTGATGCCGTAGGCGTAACCGCGCTCACCGTCGTATCGGTACGACTGGCCCGCCAGTGGTTCCAGCTCGCCGAGCGCATCAGAATCGCGGTGCAGCTGCAGATAGGTGAGGGCAAGGAACGAATGAGCGAGCGAAAACTTCTGGTCCAGTTGCAGCGTCTTGAGCCCTTCGGCGAGCGCCGCGTCGTACGACCTCCCCAGGTACAGCTCCATCGTGACGAAGTTGTTGATCACGGCCGATCGCGGCTCCAGCTGCTGGGCGCGCCGCGCCTCGGCCAACGCTTCGGACACGCGCCCGACGCTATGCAACATGATCGCGTACCATTGATGGGCGGTTCCGTAGTCGGGCCGCAGCTCGATCGCGCGCCGGCATTCCTGTTCCGCGCTCCTCCAGTCGAACGAGCGCACCCGGACGAGGCAGAGGCACGAATGAGCTTCCGCCGATTCCGGATTGATCTCCAGCGCGTTCATCGCCGCCGCGCTCGACCGCGGGAGGACCTCGGGAACCGAAATCCATCCGTACGCGGGGAGGACGATCAGCGATTCGCAAAGACCCACGTGGGCGAGCGCAAATTTGTCGTCGCGCTCGATGGCGTGCTCGAAGAGGGCCGTCGCATTCTTCAACGCCGCGGGAGTGCGTTGGTTCCAGAGGAACCGGCCCTGGAGATAGAGATCATGGGCTTCCACACTCTGCGTCCGCGCCGGCACCAGGCTCGCCGTCATGGGCAGCAGCCGCGGTTTCAGCGCCTGGGCAATCGACCTCGCCAGCTCGTTTTCGACCTCGAAGATGTTGCGGACTTCACGCTCGTAGGTCCTCGACCAGATGTGATACCCGGTGCCCGCCTCGATCAGCTGTGCGACCACGCGCACGTCGTTGCCGCTGCGCCGCACGCTGCCCTCGAGCACGTAGGCGACGTTCAGGGTCTCGGCGATCGCCGGGATCGCGACGTCCTTGCCCTTGAACGTGAACGCCGAGGTGCGGGATGCGACGCGAAGGCCGTCGACATTCGCCAGCGCATCGATGACCTCCTCGGTGATCCCGTCCGAGAAATATTCGTTCTCCTTTTCGGCGCTCATGTTCACGAACGGCAGCACGGCGATCGACTGCGTGCCGCGCACCGGCGCTCGACCGCCGAGGACGACGAAGTAGACGAAGAGTCCAGGCGCCGCCGCCAGCACGCCGATGGCGACGAGCACCGCCGCAAGGAGCCCGCCGCGCACGTTCGTCGATGGCGTCGCCCGCTCGATCCGCCAGGCGTTCACGTCGTAGATCCAGGCGAGGATGGCGACGGCCGGGAATCCGGCGGCCAGCGCCACGATGACGTTGGACAGGACCGAGTCGGACCAGCGAAGCCCGTGCATCAGCGGCTCGATGACCTGCAGGATCGCGAACGCGAGGATCCCGTACGCGACGAGCGCCCGGATGACGCGCCGCCGCTTCAACTCCGCGACGAGGAGCTGCACCTCCATCGGAACGGAACGCTAGCGCCACCCTCGCTGTCGATCACAAGGGGTGCCGAATTGCACTCCGACCTTGGTGCTCCTCTAAGGAAACACCTTGAACAGATCGGCCAGGTCGGTCGCCGCCGCCGCTCCGCCCAGCATCGGCGACACCCCGAAGATCTCCTCGATCGACCGCAGCGTCGAGCTGTGCGTGTACGAGACGGTGTTCGAGTAGCCCGGCTTGATCATCGGCGACAGCGCGATCAACCCGATCGGCACGTCTCCACCCTCGCTCTCGTCCCAGGTGATGAACAGCGCGCCGCCGTTCCGGTAGGCGCTCGACCCGAGGATCTGCGGCACCGCCTGCGAGAGCCAGGTGTCGCCGTTCTTGATCGCGTCCGAGCTCTGGCAGCCCGAGTTGTCGTGCATGTCGTTGCAGATGTTCGGCGTGATGAAGCTGTACTGCGGCGCCTTGCCGGTCTCGAGATCGTTGGCCAGCTCGGTGTACGGCCGCACATGCGAGATGCACCCGGTCGAGTTGTAGTCCAGCCCGCCGTTGACGTCGGTGAAGTAGAGCGCCGGGTTGTGCTTGGGGAAGTACTTGTTGACCGGGTCGAGCGGGCAGTTGGTGCCGGGGATGTCCTCCTGGTACGCCTTCCACGAGACGCCCGCCTTCTCGAGCAGGCCGGTCAGGTGCTGCACGTTGAGCACGTGCGAGGAGGGTCCGCCGTCGTCCCACACGTTCTGGTTGCCGCCTGACTCGAGCCAGATGTAGTTGGGCAGGCTTGGATGTAAGCCCGGCACGTTCATGTACTTCTCGGCGTGCGCGCCCTGCGCGAGCAGCGTCTGGTTGATGTACGGGGCCGACGAGCTCCCCTTGATCTGCGACCAGTCGTGGTTCTCCATCACGATGATGAAGACGTGGTTGATGTGGTTGCTCACCGTGACCGGGACCGGGTCGGAAGGAGTCACCGTGCCGTTGGCGGCGATCGCGTCGGCGGCGATGGTGTGCGCGCCGTTGCCGGCAGAGTAGCTGTCCCAGGTGGTGGAGAAGGGCGGCGCGGTGACGGTCGCGAGGACCGCGCCGTCGAGCCTGAACTCGACCTTGCTCGTGCCGTCCGGAACGGTCGCCGCCACCGGCACCGCCGCCGCCACCACCGCGCCGCTGGCGACGCTCAGCGTCGTCTTGACCGGGGGCGGATCGATCGGCGTGCCGGCGTCTTCGCCGGGCGGGACCTGGCCGCCGGGATCGCCGACGCTGACCGGGCCTCCGTCGGTCTGCGGAGGCGGGGTCGTGGTCTTCTGCGGCGGCGTCTGGCCTCCGCTGCACGCGACGGCAACCGCGGCGAAGAGCACGGCGACCGAGCGCACGGCGGCTGGCTGGCTGATCGAGCGAAGATGCACGGGCGACTCCTCTTGATTGTCCGGTGCCAAACCAAGGGGGCCTCCGGCTTATTCGACCGGCGGGCACTGGGACACCGAGCGGCGCATTCGTGCCCTGCTGCCATGTCCCCGACACTTACAGGCGCCTGCTTGCACCTACCCCGGTTGTCTGCGACCGTCTGGGGCATGCGTTTCGGGGGGAGCCTGCTTCTGCTGGCCGTGGTGTCCGCGCGGGCCGAAGCGGCGACGAACAAGGAGACCCCGGTCCTCCGCGGCTCGAGCAGCCAGGTCGCGGCATCGGCGGGCCACGACCTGCTCGTCTTCAAGGGCTCGATGCTGCTCAACGAGTTCGTCTACCGGGCGGTCGTCAGCCTGCCGCCCGAGGCCGCCGCGAACACGCAGACCGCCCGCCTCGTGGCCACCGAGGTGGCGGCTTTCCTGCGCGAGGCGGGCTACGAGCTCGCCAAGGTCCGCGCGCAGGTCAAGGGCGATCAGATCGAGGTCGAGATCGACGAGGGCGCCCTCGACAAGATCATCTTCGTCGGCGCCGGCTGGATCACCGCCCTGCGCTTCCGCGCCACCCTCAACCTGCCGCTCGACGTCTTCAACCGCCGCCTCTTCGAGGCGCAGATGCCGAAGCTGCAGAAGAAGTTCGGCCTCTCCAACTACACCTTCGAGCTGTGGCCGGTGCACCTCATCGACGACGACAACGCCGGCACCCTCGACCAGGTCGAGGAGCTGCGGGCGATGCCGATGATCCGGCCCGCGCGCGGATACGAGCTGCGCATCTTCACCAAGGGGGAGGCGTGGGGCACCGGCTTCTCGCCGGAGATCCTCCTCGGCGGATCGATCGGCTACGGCGCGGGCGGCCGATACCGCTGGAAGGACCTGATCCAGGACGGCGACCGCTGGCAGATGCACTTCCGCGTCGGCGGCGCGTTCCGCAGCCATCTCGACGGGAGCGGCAGCTATCCGGTGAACTCGAACGACTACGTCACCGCCCGCTGGCTGTCGCGCTCGTGGGACGGCACCGCGAGCGGGCTGCGGATGACGATCGCGCCGCACGCCGAGATCTGGACGCTGCAGCGCGGCGACGCGATGCTTCACGTCGAGCAGTACAAGATCGGCACCGCGGAGCTCGGCACCGGCGCCGGCTCGCAGATGACGCCGGAATTCTCGCTCTACTTCACGCTCGGCCTGCAGCGGCGCTGGATCTTCGACGTCCAGAACGCGGGCAATCCGCTCAACCTGCCGCCGACCCTATCGCCCTATCCGCTGGCGGCCGACGTCGCCAAGGTGCCGACGGTTTCCAACCGCGCATTTTTACGGATGAATTCCGGCTACATCTTCAACCCCGACGAGCTGCGCCAGGACCTGCGCAACGGGGCGACGTTGCAGCTCGACGCCTTCCGGCCCGTCTCCGGCGACCGCGGCTTCTTCCGATTCGATGTGCAGGGCCACCAGCTCTTCTTCCTGGGTTGGCACGAGGTCCGCCTCGGCGGGCACATCAGCGGCGAGGCCGGCGACGTCTGGTTCGTCGACGAGATCCCGCTCGAGTCGCACCTGAGGATCGGCTTCGGCCTGCAGAAGTTCACCCAGCGCGCCGGCAGCCTGAGCTTCGAGTTCCGCTACTCTCTGCTGCGCGACAAGATGAAGATCGGCGTCTTCACCGACGCCGGCATCTGGCAGCATCTGCCGCGGGACGATCCGAAGATGTCGCCTGAGCTCGCGGGGTCGACCGGACTCGGCGCGTTCTTCTTCGTCTTCGACGAGCTGCAGATCGACGCCTTCTACGGCGTCGGCTGGGCGACCGACGGCAGCCCGTCGCGGATGGGGCTCGCGCTGGCGATCAAAGAGGCATTCTGAAAAGCGTGCCCGTGCCCGTCCCTGTTTTCGAGCAGGCGCCCGTGTCGGTGCCCGTTTTCGAGCACGGGCCCATGCACGTTTACGTGCTCGACAGCGGGCACCGGCACGTCCACGTGCTCAAAAACGGGCACCGGCATGGGCACGCTTGAGGACGAGCCCGGCCGCGACGACGTCTTCCATCGCGAAGCCTGTCGATTTGTACAACGTGATCTCCTGATCGGACCGCCGTCCGGGCCGGGTTCCCGCGAGCACCTCGCCCAGCTCGGTGACCTCACAGCCCTGGATCTCGTTCGCGCCGGCAGGAAAGGGCAGGGCGGCCGCCCCTCGCCATTCGACGAAGATCGACGCGGCGCCGACGAGATCCGGGCCGACCTCACGATGGACGCCGACCGACGTGACGTGACACCCCGGCGAGAGCCAGGAAGCGCGGATGACCGGCTCGGGCGCGTCGGTGCAGAGGCAGGCGACGTCCGCGCCGCGGACGGCGTCTTCGAATGTCAGGCCCGGCTTGCTGCGCGACGCGACGCGGATTTCGCGGAACTTCCGCACCCGCGGGACGATCTCGAGGTGCGACTTTCCCTGCACTCCCGCTCCGATCACCGCCAGCACCGCCGCATCCGGTCGCGAGAGAGCCTTGACCGAGATGGCCGATGCTGCGGCCGTGCGCATCGCGGTGATGTAGGTGCCGTCCATCACGGCCAGCGGTGTGCCGTCCTTCTCGTCGAAGATCGCGATCAGCGCCTGGTGCGACGGCTCGGCGCGAGGAAACACCGAGACCAGCTTGACGGCGAGGCCGCTCCCCGGGACGTAGCCGGGCATGGACCCGAGCAGGCCGTCAGGGGCGCGGGCGGCGGTCCGGGGCGGCACGTCGCAGCGGCCGGCGCTGTAGTCGACGAACCCGCGTTCCAGCGCCGAGACGAGCTGGTCGAGATCGAGCAGCCGTTCGACGTCCGCCCGGGTCAGCGTCAGCACCGGGACATCGTAAGCGATCTGTACAACACCCGTATCGGCCGGTACGCTCCGAATCCGCATGCCCCGGACTCCCAAAGATGCTGCCCGGAAGGGAAACGATCGCGACGAGGAACGGCCTTCGGAGCCGGCCACCGCAGACCCGCTGCAGGCGGTTCGTGGCGAGCTGATGCGCGCCCAGCGCGATCTCGAAGCCGCCCGGCTCGAGCTCGTCGAGCAGAAGCGGCGCGCGTCGCAGCACGCGCTGGCCCATTCGGAGGAGCTGAAGGAGGCGCGCCGCGATCGTGACGCACTGCGGATGCAGCTCGACGCGGCCCGGGCCGAGATCGCCTCGCCGAAGAAGCGGAAGCAGGAAAAGGGGAACGAAGAGGAGAACGAAAAGGTCTCCGAGCTGGAGAAAGAGCTGGAAGAGACGCGCTCCGAGATCGCAGCGCTGCGCAAGAAGCTTTCGGCCGCACAAACCGAGCTGACCGCTGCACGAGCCGCAGCAGATACGCATCGCGCGTCCTTGTCGCAACTGCAGTCGGCCCAGGCGCAAGCAAGAGCCGCGCTCGAGGAGGCAAAGGCGGAGCTGGAAAAACGCGCCGCCGCCACCAGCGCGCCGCCGCCCATTTCGCAACCAGCGCCACCCGTCGTGGACGCGCCGGTGCCCGCTCGGGAAAGCCCAGCGCCGCCCGAACCGTCGCGCGGGTTCTTCGGCAAACTCTTCGGACGCCGATAAAGAAGGCTCGCGTACCCCGTTCGGGTTGCGGTTGTGGTTGGCGTTCGGGTTCACGGGTGGGTTCGGGGTCGCGTACTCGAACTCGAGCGCGCCCCTGAACCCGAACCGGGACCACAACTCCAACGGGAGACCGGGTACGCGTGCCTCTACGTTCCTTTCAGCTTTTCGTCGCAGATCTCGATGCCGCGCCGCGGATAGTCGCCGTACTTCGACGGCTCGACGAACAGGATCGCGTCGGGCGGCGGCGCGAGGCACGCCATCGCGCTCCGATACCACTGCCGCGCAAACCCGTACTCGCGCAGCTCGCCGTAGCAATCGGCGATCAGGCAGTGGGCCTCGGCGTACCGCGGGTCGATCCGGACCGCGTTGAACCCCGCGTCGATCGCGTCGCGCCACCGCCGCCTCGCGAAGTGGCACTGGGCGAGAAAAAACGCCGCGAGAAACTTCTCGTTCAGGAACGCGCCGCCGAGCGCAAGGTATTGCATGTACTGAAGAATTGCCTCGTCGAACCGGCCCGCCAGCCGCAGGCAGTTGGCGTAATAGAAGAGGTTGTGCAGGTCGGTCGGATTCTCGCGCGCGACCAGCTCGCAGAGCCGCAGATTCCGATCGTTCGACGGCTCCTTCCCGCGCTTGTCGGGCAGGTGCAGGACGCGGATCTCGCGGTCGTCGACGATCGGCCCGTGCGCGTCGGGGTACTCGTGGATCCGCCCGATGAACCGGTTGCGCTTGTCGTTTTTCAAAAGCCGCCGCTGCAGCCAGGTGTGCGCGTCCCACTGGATGGTCACGTTCAGCGCCGCGAATCCGCCCTTCGCCGCGTGCTGCCGCAACCGCCCCGCGCCGCCCGGCTGGAGGACGTCGTCGGCGTCCATCCACAGGAGCCACTCCTGCGTCGCCATGTCGAGCGAGACGTTGCGCGCGAGCCCGAAATCCTGGATGCGGCCATCGGGCCCGTTGCAGTCGGTGAACGATCGCAGCCGCGCGCCGAACCCCGTCGCGATCTCGACGGTCCGGTCCTTCGAGCCGGTGTCGACGATGTTCAGCTCGTCGTACGCGTCCTTGAAGCTCTCGAGGCAGCGCGCGAGCAGCCGCTCCTCGTCGCGCACGATCATGCAAGCGCTGATGCCCACAGTGCCTCCTTCAGATACGCGGTCTCCGGTCGCGCGCGCATGACGCGCCGGCCCGCTTCCGACAGCCGCGCCCGCTCCTTCGGCTTTTGCAACAGCTCGAGGCAGGCGCGCGTCAGGCCATCATAGTCGGCGAACGCCACCGCCTCCTCGAACGGCATTTCCTCTTCCGGCGCCGCGCCGCGCTCGGAGACCACCGCCCGCCCGTTCGACAATAGATATGAGACGCGGACGATCTCGAAGACCTTCGAGTCGAAGTAGTGCACGTTGAGGACGATCTTCGATCGGGCGATGAGCGCGTCGCGCTGCGGGCCGTAGACGCCGCAGACCGCCTCGACCCGCGCGCCGGCCCCGCGCAGCTCGTCGAGCACGTGCGAGCGGCGGGCGTTGAAGGAGCCGTAGAAGAGCACGTCGATGTCCTCGGAAACCGGCGCGATCCGCTCCAGCTCGGGCGCCCAGCCGATCGGCACCACCCGCGGCCGCGGCAGATCCAAGGCCTCGATATTTCGAGCATTTCTCTCGCTGTAATCCCACGTCGGATGGCGCCGGAAGAGGTCCATCACCGTCTTCTCGAACCACGGCGCCGCCCCGGCCTGCGCGAGGTTGTAGAGGATCGCCCCCGGCGCGAGCGGGAGGTGATGGGGCGCGAGCAGGTTCGGCCCGAGCACGATCGTCTGCGGGTCGGGCAGGTCACCCCGCGTAGTCACGACCGCGT
>JAIVGS010000003.1 GCA_020201435.1 Myxococcales bacterium | reverse complement strand
TCTTTCAGGGGCGCGCTGTCTTCGGTGAGGTCGGCGAGCAGCGCCGGCAGGTTCGCGCCGGTGAGCGCGTGGGGAAGGGATTTCACGGCGATGGCGGTTTCACCGAACCGATCGAGCTCGATTCCGAGCGCGGCGAGGTCGTCTTTGGCCGCCGAGATTCGTTCGGCGGCGGCTGCGGTGAGCTCGAGGACCTGCGGCACCAGCAGCGGCTGCGCGGGCTGGGTGCGGCTGCGCAGCATCTGGTAGTTCACACGCTCGTGCGCGGCGTGCTGGTCGATGAGCACCAGTCCGCGCGGTCCTTCGCAGACGAGGTAGGTGCGGTGAAGCTGCCCGAGGTAGCGCAAGCCGTGGAAGTATGTCGGGCGCTTCACGAGATCCGCCTGCGGCTCGGCAACCGTGTGCGCTTGCGGCCCGGCCGGCGGCATCGCGTACGTGCGCGGCGGCGGGAGCCAGCTCGACGAGCGCGAGAGGATCGGCGTCAAGCCGCCGTAGATCGCATCCCACGCGGCGCGCGGGTCGGCGAGGCGGACCTCGGCCTTGGCCGGGTGGACGTTGACGTCGACCTCGGCGGGCGGCACCTCGAGGAAGACGATCGCGCCCGGATAGCGGCCGTGCGGCATCAGCTCGCCGTAGGCGCGCAGGACGGCGTGGGTGAGCGAGCGGTCTTTCACGGCTCGGCCGTTGACGAAGACCCAGACGTTGCGCGCGCTGCCGTACTCGACCTCGGGGCTGACGGCGAGCCCGTGCGCGCGGATGCCGCGCGTTTCGCCTTTCCAGGAGAGCAGGTGGCCGCGCACTTCGCGGCCGAGGGCGTCCTCGGCGCGGCGCTCGAGGACGTCGCCGCCGGCGGGCAGCTGGACCAGCGCGCGGCCGTTTTCACGCAGGGTGAAATGGACGTCGGGCCTCGGCAGCGCGAGCCGCAGCATCGCGTCGATGCATTGCGCCTGCTCGGCGGGGGCGCGCTTGAGGAACTTGCGGCGCGCGGGGACGTTCCAGAAGAGATCCCGCACTTCGACGGTGGTGCCGGGAGGGGCGCCGGCGTCTTCGGCCTTCACCGCCGTTCCTCCCTCGACCTCGATGCGCGTGCCTTTGCTCGCGTTCGGCTCCTGCGTGAGCAGCGTGAACCGGCTGACCGCGGCCATGCTCGGAAGCGCCTCGCCGCGAAAGCCGTAGCTGGCGATCGCAAACAGGTCTTCCTTGCTCCGCAGCTTGCTGGTCGCGTGGCGCTCGAGGCTCAGGAGCGCGTCCTCGCGGTCCATGCCGGTCCCGTCGTCGCGGACCGAGACCAGCCGGCGGCCGCCGTCGATCAAATCGACCTCGACGCGCGTGGCGCCGGCGTCGAGCGCGTTTTCGACCAGCTCCTTGACCACCGCGGCGGGGCGCTCGATCACCTCGCCGGCGGCGATCTGGTTGCGCAGCGTCTCGGGGAGGAGCTGGATGCGCGCCACGGCCGCCTTTTCTAGGGCATGCCGAGATCGGGCGAAAGAGGGCGGCGGCCGGCCCGGCACAGCTCGGCGCGGACGATCGCGGCGAGATCGGAGTACGCGTTTTCGAGGTCGTCGTTGACGACCCAGTACTCGTAGCCGGCGGCGCCGGCGAGGCGGATCTCGATCCGAGCGGCGTGCAGGCGGCGGCGGACGGTCGCGTCGTCGTCGGTCGAGCGCGCGCGCAGGCGGCGCTCGAGCTCGGCGAGGCTCGGCGGGAGGATCAGCGCGCGGACGGCTTCGGGGTGCGCTTTCTTGATCATCTGACCGCCCTGGACGTCGATGTCGAAGATGGCGAGCGCGCCGCGCTTGTCGGCCTCTTCGATGACGGTGCGCGGCGTCCCGTAATGATGGCCGTGGACGTG
The DNA here is from genome assembly GCA_020201435.1 of Myxococcales bacterium. Lineage (GTDB taxonomy): Bacteria > Myxococcota > Myxococcia > Myxococcales > 40CM-4-68-19 > 40CM-4-68-19. Next base: position 47,033 of record JAIVGS010000003.1, on the reverse strand, counting down.
GGCCCACTCGACGAAGGCGCCTTCGCGGATGGCCCGCTGGAAGTCCGTCTCGCTGACGAAATGGTAGTCGACGCCGTCCTTCTCGTCGCCGCGCGGCGCGCGGGTGGTGTAGCTCACCGAAAAGATCGCGCCGGGGTTGGCCGTGACCAGCCGCCTGGCGAGCGTGGTCTTTCCCGTTCCCGACGGCGCGCTCAGGATCAGGAGCAGCGGCTTATTCGACATTCTGCACCTGCTCGCGGACGCGCTCGAGCTCGGCCTTCAAGTCGACCACCAGCTGCGCGATGCCGGCGTGCTGCGACTTGGAGCCGATGGTGTTGATCTCGCGGTTCACCTCCTGGACGAGGAATTCGAGCTTGCGCCCGGCGGGCGCGTCGCTGCCGATCAGTCCGCGCGCCTGGGCGAGGTGGCTGGCGAGGCGGGTCAGCTCCTCGGCGACGTCGGTGCGATCGGCGATCAGCGCCACCTCCTGGGCGAGGCGCGAAGGATCGAGCGGGATCCCGCGGGTCAGCTCGGCGATCCGGGCGGTGAGGCGGTCCCGGGCGGCTTCGATCTGCAGCGGCGCGAGCTGCTGGACCTGCCGCGCCTGCGCTTCGATGTTCGACAGGCGCGCTGCCAGATCGGCGGCGAGCGCCTCGCCTTCGCGGCGGCGCATCTGGTCGAGGGCGTCGAGCGCGTCGTGCAGGGCGGCTCGCAGCGCGGCGGCGAGCTTTTCCGCGTCGGCTGCGGCCTCGCCGAGGGTGAGCACGCCTTCCATGGCGGCGATGTCGTGGACGCTCGGCTCGCCGGCGAGGCCGAGCTCGTCCTTCAGCTCCCGCAGGGCCTTCGCGTACGCGGCGGCGAGCGGGAGGTCGGTCTTCGGCGTCAGCCCTCTGGCGCCGGCGGCGTCGCGGCGGACGAAGACGTCGATCATGCCGCGGCTGATCCGCGCCTTGATCGCCTTGACCAGCTCGGGCTCGAGGGACGCCAGCTCGCGCGGGAGACGCGGCTTGACCTCGCAGAACTTCCCGTTGACGGCGCGCAGCTCGACGGTGAGCGCTTCGCCGCCGGCCTCGCCGCGTCCGGCGCCGAAGCCGGTCATGGAGCGGATCAAGTTGGTCCCTCGCTGTGGCTCTGGCGAGAGTCGGCCGGTGCTCGTGTGCTGTCAAGAAGGTCGTTCACCGCGGAGAGGACGGTCTCGACGGTCGGGTTGACGACGGCACGGAAGCGAGGGCCCTCGTGCGCCCAGCGCAGGCCGGCTTGGGTGAGGAAGAGTCCGACCGTGGGCGCGCCGCAGGCGACGGCGAGGTGCATCGGGCCGGTGTCGTTGGTGATGACGGCGGCGGCTTTGCGAAAGATGTGGGCGAGCTGATCGAGGTCGGTCTTCGGGGCGACCGTGCCGCCCGACTCCGCCGCGAGCGCGACGGCCACGTCCATTTCGCCCGGACCCCAAACGATGAGCGCGGGCAATCGCAGTTTTGTAACGAGCGTTCTAAAATTATCCCATCGGTGATCTTTTTTTCGTGCGCCGGGGTTCACCACTACGAAACGCGGCGGAAGCGCGAAGTCGACGGGCTTTGTTCCGAGAGCCGTCTCGAGCGGCGGCAGGTCCGCGGCGCCCAGCTCGCGGGCCAGGGCGACCTTCGCGGCGACCTCCGGCGTTCCTGGCGCGGGAGGCGGGAGCGCGGCGCTGTAGATCCACGACGGGCCGCGGTCGGCGCCGATCAGCCAATGCCCGCTCGCCCAGCGCGAAACGAGAGCGGACGTGAGCGAGAACGCGTGCCAGTGGGCAGCGTCGATCACCACTTCGTACGACGCTCGTCGCGGCAGTCGCCACGGTTTGCGCTTGTCGAACCTGACGATCTCCAAATTTGGAAGCCCAGCGACGACCCGCGCCTGGCCGGCGGCGACGAGCAGATCGACTTGCGCATGGGGCAGCGCTTTCTGCACCGCGCGGACGAGCGGGACGGTGAGCAGCACGTTGCCGACGCGGTCGTCGGTGCGGACGACGAGGACACGGCGGATTCCCGCCAGCGGCGGCAGTGACTCGTCCAGCGGTAGCAGCGCGGTTGCGATTCGCGCGATCAGCCGCGTGACAAGACCGGGCGGCGGATCGAGGCGCGGATCGGTCATGCCTCGAGCACGTCCTGGCACGCTGCGGCGACGCGGTCGGCGTCGAGATCGCGCAGGCAGCGGTGGTGGCCGAGCGGGCAGCGCCGCGAGCCGTGCACGCTGCACGGCGAGCAGGAAAGATCCAGCGAAACCGCTCGTTCGCGCGGACCGAAGAGGTGGACCGAGGGCGACGTCGGGCCGAAGACCGCGACGGTCGGGACGCCCATCGCGCGCGCGGCGTGGACGAGGCCCGTGTCTCCGCCAACGGCGAGCGCCGACATCTTGAGGATCGCGAGCGCCTCGCCGACCGGGTTGCCGGTGGTGTCGATGGAGCCGCAGTTCACCTCCCGCGCCATCGCGCGTTCGCGCGGTCCACCGACGAGGACCGGGCGGAACCCGCGCTCGGTCAACAGGCGCGCGAGAGATGCGACGCGCGAGGCCGGCCAGACCTTCGTCTCCCACTCCGACCCGATGCAGATCGCGGCCAGTCGTTCCTGGGCGGAGGTTCCCAACGCTGCGCGCGCCGCGCCGATCCATTCGCGACGCGGCTCGAGTGCCATCGCGACCGGCTCGGCGCCGAGAGCGCGGGCGAGGTCCGCTTCCTGCTTCAAGAACGTGCGTTCTAAACTTATAACGCGCGTTGTATAAAGCAGCGCGCCGGCCGCGCGCGCGAAGCCGACGCGCTCGGGAATACGCGCCAGCCACGCGACCAAAGCCGATCGCACCGACCGGTGCGGAATCACCGCGAGGTGGTACTGGCGGGTTGCGACTCGCGCCGCGATCCGCCGCAATCCGCGAAGCCCGCGATCCGGGCCCCGCTTGTCGAACACGTGAACGAACCCCGCGCCCGGCATCGCCTGGGCGACGTCCTTTCCGCGCGGAGCGACGCAAAGATCGACGTCGGCCTCGGGCCACTTCGCCTTGAGCGCGCGAACCAGCGCGGAGGTGAACACCGTGTCGCCTAGGAACGCGGTCTGAATCACGAGCACGCGCCGCGGCGGGCGCGCCTCGAGCCTCTGCAGCAGCGCCTTCACGATTCGAGCGGCTTGGCTTCGTCCACCAGCATGACCGGGATGTCGTCGTCGATGCGGTACACGAGCTTGCAGGCCTTGCAGACGATCTTCTGCTCTTCCTCGTGAAACTCGAGCTCGCCCTTGCACCTGGGGCAGGCGAGGATCTCCTTCAGCTCTGCGGCGATGGCCATCTTGCCCGGTGCTCCTATCACGAAAAGCGCGAAAGCTCCCACAATCTCGCGTACTTCACGTAGGCCTCGTAAGCGCGGGCCCAGGCCGCGGCGGCGCCTGGTGCGCCGTCGAGAAAGCCCGCCTTGAACACATAACCGCGCACGAATCTCCAGAACGGCCGTACTGCGACGTCGAGCGCGGTCGCCCGGCGGCCCTGCCCGTGCAGCATCTCAGCCGCGCTGAGGCCGTAGCGGGTCATCTTCGCCAGGCAGTCCTCGAGCGATTCGTACGTGAAGTGGAGGATCGGCGCATCGAGCGGCGCGATCGGGCCGTCGACGACCAGCTTCTCGTGGACGGTGCGAGACAGATCGTAACGGCATGCGGCGCGCCGGAAGAGGCGAACGTGCCGATCCGGCCAGAAGCCGCCATGCCGCAGCCAGACCCCGCGGAAATGGTTCTTGAACGGGAGCGAATACGCGGCATGGCTGCCCGGCGTGAATTGGGCCAGCTCGGGCGAGGCGCGCTCGTCGGCGTCGATCGAGAAGACCCACTCGCCGCGCGCCTCGCTGCGGGCGAATTCGTGCTGCCGCGCGAAGTCGTCGAACGGACGTTCTAAAATTCGAACGCCCGTTATTTTGGACGCGACTTCGCGCGTGCGGTCCTTCGATCCGCCGTCGACGACGAGGATCTCTTCGCAGAAGCCGCTCACCGACTCGATGCATGGGACGATCGCGCGCTCTTCGTCCTGCGCGATGATCGTCGCCGAGATCACAGCAGCGCCTTGAGCCGCGCGATCAGATCGGTGGTCGAGTGATCCTTGGGATCGCCGGCGATCACCGTGCGGCCGCCGAAGCCGGCGACTGCCTCGCGCTCCGGAACGCTCTCGGCCGTGTAGTCGGTGCCTTTGACGTGCAGATCGGGCTTCAACGCTTCGAGAAGCGCGGCAGCGGCGGGCTCGTCGAAGAGGACGACGCAGTCGACGCCCTTGACCGCGTCGACGATCTCGGCCCGCTCGCGCTCGGGCAGCACCGGCCGGCCGGCGCCTTTCGAGGCACGGACCGAAACGTCGCTGTTCACGCCGACGACGAGCAGACCGCCTCGCGTGAGCTCTTTCGCGGCGAGGAGATAACGGACGTGGCCGACGTGCAGCAGGTCGAACGCGCCGTTCGCGACCGCGCACAGGACGCCGCGCGCACGCGCTTCCTCGCGCGCAGCGACTGCCTGCTCGAGGGTGCAGATCACCTCCGCCCCGCCCGCTGCATGCGGCGCAGGAGGAGCGTCGGCTGCGCGACGGGCGCGCGGCGCAACTCGGCGCGCAGCTCCGCTGTCGACACCGTCGCCGTGCCGGCCTTCTGCACCTTCAGCGCTCCGGCCACGTTGGCGAGCCGCATCGCCTGGACAGGATCGCCTCCCGCCGCGATCGCCACCGTGTTCGCGGCCATCACCGTGTCGCCGGCGCCGGTCACGTCGACCGCGTCCTGCGACCCATGCACCGGCAACAGCGCCGTCTGGGCGCCGGGCCGGAGCAGCGCCATTCCGTTGCGCCCGCGCGTGACCAGGAGCGACTGGACCCGCAGCGTCTTGAGCGCCTCGCGGCCCGCTTCCTCGAGCGACGCCGGGTCGTCGCCGAGCGCGCGGCCGACCACCGCTTCGAGCTCGACCTCGTTCGGCTTGGCGACCGTGACGCCCCGATATTTCGCGAGGCCATAACGGGCGTCGACGCAGACCGTGCGACCCTGCCCCGCGAGCGCGCGCACCGCTTCCACCAGCGGCGGCGAGAGCAGCCCGAGCCCGTAGTCGGAGATCAGGATCGCGTCGCAGCGCGCCGACGCGATCGCCTTCAGCAGCTTCTGCGTCAACTGCGCGCTCGGCTCGCGCGGACCGTCGCGATCGATGCGCAGCATCTGCTGGCGGCGCGTGTTCTTGCCGCCCGCGAGCACCCGCGTCTTGGTCGACGTCGCGGCGCCGTCGGTGACGAAGACGGTCCCGTCGTCCGCGCCCGACTCGCGCAAGAGCTGCCGCAGCCGGCGGCCGATCTGGTCGTCGCCGACGAGGCCGATGGCCTGCACCTGCGCTCCGAGGGCGCAGAGGTTGGCGATCGCATTCGCCGCGCACCCCGGTTTCAATTCCGCCGACTCGTACCGCACGATCAGCACCGGCGCCTCGCGGCTGATGCGGTCGGTCTCGCCGTAGACGAACTCGTCGGCGACGAGATCGCCGAGCACGGCGACGCGCGCGCCGGAGAAGCGGTCGAGCAGGCGCTCGAGATCCGGGTTCATGCGGCGGTCTCTCTCATACTCCACGCAGCGTGAGCAAGGCGATCTCGGGAGGAGAGCCGAGGCGCAGCGGCGCCGGTCCGACCGTGCCCATTCCACGGTGGACGTAGAGGTGCGCGCCCTCGGCGCGGTAGAGCCCCATGGTGTAAGGACCGAGCAGCCGCGCCAACGACCACCGCGGAGAGAACGCGATCTGACCGCCGTGGGTATGTCCCGAGAGCACGAGCTGCGCCCCTGCGTTCGCGCAGATCTCGAACAGCGATGGCCGGTGCGCGAGGAGGATCCGCGGCTCCCCCGGCAGAGCCGCTCGCAGCGCCCGCGCCGGATCGACGCCGAGCGCGCCGCGCGACGGGTCGTCGACGCCGCCGACGAAGAGCGACCCCCTGCCGCGTTCGACGCGCGCGCCCGAATTGCGGAGCAGCGTCGCCCCGGCGTCGCGCACCGCGCGCTCGGCGTCGCGGGGTCCGGCGAAATAGTCGTGATTGCCGAAGATCGCGAACGTGCCGAGCCTGCCGTGAAGCGTCCTGAACGCCCGTGAGAACGGCCCCGCCGCGCGCGGGCTGACGTCGAGCAGATCGCCGGTCAGGACCACGACGTCTGGATCCAACGCCGCCGCGGCGCGCGCGATCCGAAGCATCCGTTCTTCGGACATCAGCGCGCCGGCGTGAATGTCGGAGAGGTGGACGACGCGCAATCCGTCGAGATCGCGGTGCAATCCGGAGATCGGGATCTCATGGCGCGAGAGCTGCGGCGCAAGCTCGGCCTGCTCGATGCCGACGATCGCGGTTGCTCCCGTCACTCCGACCAGTCCGGTCGCGGCGCGGGCGAGGAAAACGCGACGCGGCTCGGCCAGCTCGCCCGTGTTCGCTGCGGCCGGCACCCGGCGGGCGATCGAGAGCGTGAAGCCGAGCAGCAGCATCAGAGGAATTGAAAGGACCTCGATCGCGAGCAGCGGCTCGACGACGAACTCCCGCAACGGCGCGGGCAGTCCGACCAGCGTTCGCGAGGCCGCCATGAACGAGACGAAGAACACCGCGAGAGCGGCCAGACCGAGGGCGAGGTTTCTGCGCTGCCTGGATTGCCCGGGCTGCGGAAGGAAGAGCGCGCACAGCGCCGACCAGAGCCCGACCTGGACGGCGGTGAGCACGAGCAGGAGCGGGATGAACCGCAACGCGGACACGCTCCCAGTCTACCCCGGCGGGCGCGTCTTCCACCGGCGATGCACCCAGAACCAGTGGTCGGGATGCTCGCGGACGGCGTCCTCGACGGCGCGGGTGACCTGCTGCGTGAGATCGAGCACGGCTTCGTGGCCGCGCTTCGAGGTTTGGAACGGCCCGCACACTTTCACAACGTGCGTTCTGATTTTAGAACGGACGGGGAAAGCAGCGAGGAGCGGCGCTCCCGCGCGCAGCGCGTAGACGGCCGCGGCCGGCGTCGTGCACGCCGGCGTGCCGAAGAAATCGACGAAGACGCCGCGGCTCGGCTGCATGTTCTGATCGACGGCGATGGCCAGCACCTCTCCACGGCGCAGCGCGGCCACCGCGCCGCCGCTCGAGCCGCGGTCGGGCAGCGTGTGGACGCCGCGGCTCTCGACCAGCCACCGGTTGAACGCGCCCCGCAGCCGGCGGCCGATCAACGTCAGCTTGACACCGCGTCGAGCGACGGCGCGGGCGAGGAGCTCGAAATTTCCGTAGTGCGCGATGGCGCAGACGACGCCGCGGCCCTGCGCGCGCGCCCTTTCGTAGATCTCCCAGCCGTCGAATTCGACGGGGGGCATCGGCAGGATCAACTCGACCAGGCTGCACCCGAGCTGGGCGTACGCGGCGCGGGCCAAGGCGTGGCGCTCCGCGGCGGTCTTCTCCGGAAATGCGCGGGTCAGGTTGTCGAGCGCCACGCGCCGGCGGATCCCGAGCCAGTACGCGAGAACTCCGAGAGCCTCGCCGATCACAGGACCGCCTTCAACGCGGCGTCGAGCGCGTCTTCACCGGCGTGGATTCGAACGTCGACCCGTACTGCGACGATCCCATGCGGCTGATCGATGCGGACCAGGTCTTTCTCGGTCGTCACCAGCATCGCGTCGCCCGCATCGCGCCGCAGCGCCGCGAGATCGGACGCGCCATACCGGTGGTGATCGCCGAACCACCGAGCACCCGCGATCTCGGCGCCGAGTCCGCGCACGGTCGCCTCGAACGAGGCCGGCCGGGCGATGCCGGCAAAGAGAAAGACACGCTTTCGGCGCAGGTCCTCGCGAGCGGCATACGAGCTTTCCACCGCCGGCCACGGCGGAAGCGAAGCCGTTCGCGCGTCTCGCGGCAGATCGCTTCGCGTGAACCACAGCAGCCCGCGCTGCACGCGCCGAAGCGCCGACGGCACCTCGCGCAACGGCCCGCGCGGCAGCAGACGCCCGTTGCCGAACGCATTCGACGCGTCGACCACCACCACGTCGAGATCGCGCGCCAGCGCGTGGTGCTGCAACCCGTCGTCGAGGATGACGACGTCGGCGCCGCGCTGCACCGCCATGTCCGCGAGCAACGCACGCCGCGGTCCGACGAACACGGTCAGGCCGCGACGCGCCATCAAGAGCGGCTCATCCCCGACCTCGTCGACGCGCGACTCGAAAGACACCTGCATCGGCGCGCGCATGAGGCGACCGTATCCGCGGCTCAGGACCGCGGGCCGCAAGCCGCGGGCCGCAAGCCGCAGGCCGATCTCGATCGCGACCGGGGTCTTCCCCGCCCCGCCGACGGTGAGATTGCCGACCGAGATCACCGGCACGCGAGCGTGTGCGCGCCGGACTGAAATACGATGGACCGCGGCTCCGGCGCGGTACGCGAGCTCGAGCGGCGCGAGCGCGAGTGACCACGCCGGCGGGGAAGCAGACCACCAGAAGCTCACGGCAGGAGCTCCGCGATCAACCGCGCATCCCGCGCGCTCGCGCCACGCACCGACGACACCGCCTCGCGCGCCAGCTCGCCCAGCTTGCGGATCTCGTCCGGCCGCGCGAGCAGATCGCGCATCAGCCGCAACAGCGCGACCGGATCGCGCACCTGCAGCCCTCCGCGTCCGACCAGGACCTGCACGCTGTCGGCGAAGTTCTCCATCCGCGGCCCGAACAGCACCGGCTTTCCGCACGCCGCGGGCTCGAGGATGTTCTGGCCGCCGCGACGGCCGAAGCTGCCGCCGACGAAGACCATCGTGGCGAGCTGGTACATGCGCACCAGCTCGCCGATGGTATCGAGCACGATCACCGGCTCCGTCCCCGGCCCCTGCGAACGCAATCGCGCCGCCAGTCCGATCGATCGCGCCAGAGCCACGACGCGCCCTGCCCGCTCGATGTAGCGCGGCGCGATCAAGAGCCGCAGATCCCGATGCTCGTTGCGCAGCGCGGAAAACACCCGCAGCAGGGCTCCCTCCTCGCCTTCGTGGGTCGACCCGCAGACCCAGAGCCGCTCCGCGCCGAGGCCGAGCGCGGCGCGCAGCGATTCATCGGGACCCTCGGGCACGCTCACCGCCAGCGCGTCGAACTTGGTGTTGCCGGTGACCTCGACGCGATCGCGCGGCGCGCCCAACACCAGCGCGCGCTCGGCCTCTTCGTCGGCGCGCATCATCAGGACGTCGAATTTCGACAACAGGTTCCCGACCAGCGAGAACATCCAGCGGTAGCGTCGGACGTTGCGCGGCCTGAGCCGGCCGTTGGTCAGCGCGAGCTTGACGCCGGACCGCGAGGCTGCGTCGATGAGCTGCGGCCACAGCTCGGTGTACTCGAGGACCAGCACCGCGGGACGAAGCGCCGCGAGCGTGCGCCGGCACGCGCCGGGAAGATCGTACGGCAAAAAAGTGACCAGGTCCGCGAGCCCGCGAAGCTTCTGCACCGCCATCGCCGCGCCCGAATCGGTGATCGACGAAATGATCACCCGGGCATCCGGGCGCAGCGCCTTGAGCTCGCGGACGATCGGCACCAGCCCGAGCACGTCGCCGGCCGACGCGCCGTGCAGCCACACGCGCGGACCCTCGGGGATCGCGACCGCTTCGTAGAGTCCGAGCCGGCGCCGCACACCCTCGCGCACCCGAGGATGCAAGAGGAGGAACGGCAGCATGAGCCAGAAGACGACGTACTCGACCGCGGTGGCGAGCGGCGTCAAAACCGCGTCCCCACCGAGATCCCCGGCTCGAACAAGAGGTGCGTCGCCGCTCCCGGACCCGGCCTCGTCGCCAGCTCGAGCGCGACTCCCGGCGACAGCTCGAGCGGCCCGAGATCGAACGCCGCCGATCCGCCGACGCCGCCGGAGAGCACCGGCGACCATTGCAGCGCTGCCTGCTGCTCGTTGAGCCCGGCGATCTCGGTGTGCCACACGCGGATCAGATACGCGCGCAGGAAAGGCGACCCGGTCACGGCGAAGAAGGGGTTGACGCGGTACGTGACGACGACGGGAACTTCGACGCCCCAGGCGCGGTAGTCCCAGAGATCGGTCTGCGAGCGGCCGTCCTTGGACCGATCGATCCGCTGCCGCACGCCGACGCCGACGCCGCGCGCGCCGATCTCGATCGCCAGCCCTCCGTCGGGCGAACGTTCGTAGACCCGGAGGCGGGCGCCGATCGCGCCGCCGACCGGCTCGGGCACGAACGGCGAGATCGGGTTGCTCACCTTGAGCTGGGCTTCGACCGCGAGACGGCGCGCCGCCTGCCATCGCAACGAGACGTCGGAGGCCACCCAGGTCGAGACCTCCCACGCCTGCGCTTCCGGCGGAGTCGCCGGCAGATCGTGGACGTCGCTGGGACCGGCGAGGACGCGGCCCGCTTCCATCGAGAGGCTGGCGTGGACTTCGCCGGGCTGCAGATCGCCGGCGGGAAGAAACGTCCCCGCCGAGACGACCGGCAGCGCGCAGCCCGCGCAGGCGAGCAGCACCACCGGCCTCAATGCAGCAGCCCCGGGAACGTGTCTTTCAAACCGTCGAACATGAACTGCACCGCGATCGCGCCGATGATCAGGCCGATCACGCGGTTCATCACGTTGAGCCCGGTGACGCCGAGCAGCCCCTGGATCCGCTCCGCCGCGATCAGCATCAGGTAGCTCGCGGCGCAGGTCACGGCGATCGACAGGATCACCGGCACCGCGAAGAGAATCCTCCCCGCCCGGCCCATCAACGCGGTCACCGTCGCGATCGATCCGGGACCGGCGAGGAGCGGAATCGCGAGCGGAAAGATGGCGACGTCCTCCTTCTCGGCGCCCTCCTGCTGCTCTTCCGGCGTCGTGCGCGTCCGCTGCGGCTGCGCCTTGAGCATCTCGATCGAAGTGAGCAGCAGCAGCACGCCGCCGGCGACCTTGAAGGCGCCGAGCGTGACGCCGAAGACGCGGAAGATCAGCGTGCCGGCGACCGCGAACGTGGAGAGGATGAAGAAGGCAGCAAGCGAGGCGCGCATCGCCATGCTGCGCCGTTTTTCCGGCGAGTCGTGTTGGGTGATCGCGATGAACACCGGGATCACGCCCATCGGGTCGACGACGAAGAAGATCGCCGACAGCGACAGCAGACTGAAGCCCAACCATTCTTTCATCATCTGAGCGCCGGTCTCTACCATCCTTTGCACGGGAGCGCCCTCCGTGCCTACCATTCCTCCGTCGTGGAGGAAGCGAACCATCGAGAGCTGGTCGAGAACGCCAGCGACATCATCTACGCGCACGATCTCGAGGGCCGTTTCACCTGGGTGAACAAGGCCTGGGAGCGGGTCACCGGATATTCGCGCGAAGAGGCGCTCAAGCTGCGGATCTGGGACATCGTCCCGCCCGAGTCGCTCGACCGCGCGCGGGAAGCGATCGAGAAGAAGCTCTCCAGCGAGATGCAGCTCTTCGAGATCGAGATCACCGCCAAGGACGGCCGCCGGGTCCCGCTCGAGGTGACCAGCAGGCTGGTCTATCGCGGATACCGGCCGGTCGGCGTGCAGGGGATCGCGCGCGACGTGACCGAGCGGATGCAGGCGGCGCAGGCGCTGAAAGCCAGCGAGGACAAGTTTCGCGGCCTGGTCGAGCAGTCGATCGTCGGCTGTTACATCGTCCAGGACAACCGGTACGCGTACGCGAATCCGAAGCTCGCCGAGATCTTCGGCTACACGCAGTCCGAGCTGTACGAAAAGACCGTCCAGGATCTGACCTGGCCCGAGGACCTGCCGGTGGTCAACGAATACCTGCGGCTGCGGGTGGAAGGAAAGCTGCAGAGCGTGCACTACACGATCCGCGGCAAGCGCAAGGACGGTTCGGCGATCGACATCGAGGTGCACGGCGCGCGCACCATGCTCAACGGGCGCGGCGCGGTGATCGGCATGCTGCTCGACGTCACCGAGCGAAAGCGCGTCGAGCGGGCGATGCGCGAGAGCGAGGAGCGGTACGCGCTCGCCGCGCAGGGCGCCAACGACGGCCTCTGGGACTGGGACCTGCGCAGGAACAAGATCTTCTTCTCCGCCCGCTGGAAGGCGCAGCTCGGGCTGGCGGAGGGCGAGATCACCGGCCAGCCCGATCAGTGGTTCGACCGCGTGCATCCCGACGATCGCGATCGCCTGCTCGGCGATCTTGGCCTGCATCTCGAGGGGCGCACGCCGCATCTCGAGACCGAGCATCGGGTCCGGCACGTCGACGGGAGCTGGCGGTGGATGCTGGTCCGCGGCGCGGCGGTGCGCGACGGCAGCGGAAAGGCGTATCGGCTCGCCGGATCGCAGACCGACATCACCGAGCGAAAGAACGCGGAAGAAAAGCTCCTCCACGACGCGCTCCACGACGCGCTGACCAACCTGCCCAATCGATCGCTGTTCATGGACCGCCTCGGGCAGGCGATGGCGCGGCAGCAACGGCGCAGCGACTATCGATTCGCGGTGCTGTTCCTCGACATCGATCGCTTCAAGACGGTCAACGACAGCCTCGGGCACATGCACGGAGATCTGCTGCTGGTGCACGTCGCGCGCCGGATCGTCGACGGCATTCCGCCGGGCGACACCGTCGCGCGCCTCGGCGGCGACGAGTTCGTCGTGCTGCTCGAGGACTTCGCCGATCCCGACGTGCCGGTGCGCACCGCCGAGAAAATCCAGGAGGCGCTGGCCGCGCCGCACGATCTCGAGGGGACCGAGGTCTTCGCGACCGCTTCGATCGGCGTCGCGATGGGCACGCCGGGCTACACGCGCCCCGAGGAGCTGCTGCGCGACGCCGACACCGCGATGTACCGCGCCAAGGACATGGGCCGCGCGACGCACGCGATCTTCCATCCGTCGATGCACGCCGATGCGCGCGCGCAACTGCAGCTGGAGACCGATCTGCGGCGCGCGATCGAGCGCGGCGAGCTGCGCCTCCGCTACCAGCCGATCGTTTCGCTTCGCACTGGCCACGTCAGCGGCTGCGAGGCGCTGATCGTCTGGGAGCATCCTTCGCGGGGCGAGATTCCGCCGAGCGATTTCATTCCGTCGGCCGAGGAGACCGGCCTGATCGTTCCGATCGGCCGCTGGGCGCTGCAGCAGGCATGCCGCGACGCCAAGGCGTGGAACGACGCCCTGCCGCGGCCGCTGACCGCGTCGGTGAGCGTCAATCTTTCCGGCAAACAGCTGGTGCAGGCCGAGCTGATCGATCACGTGCGAGAGGCGATTTCGGCGAGCGGGATCGACGCGCGGCGGCTGCGCCTCGAGGTCACCGAGAGCGTCCTGATGGAGAACGCGGGTCCGGCGGCGCTGCTGCTGATGCAGCTGAAGACGCTCGGCGTGCACCTCCTCCTCGACGATTTCGGCACCGGTTACTCGTCGCTCAGCTATCTGCACAACTTCCGCTTCGACACGCTCAAGATCGACAAGAGCTTCGTTTCGCGCCTCGACGTGCCGGGAAAGAATGCCGAGATCGTGCGCACCATCGTCAGCCTCGCCAAGGCGCTGCAGATGGAAGTGGTCGCCGAGGGGATCGAGAATCCCGGGCAATTGCGGGAGCTCCGCGAGCTCGAGGTGCAGTCGGCGCAGGGTTACTGGTTCTCCCGCCCGCTCGACGCCGCGTCGTTCCGCGAATTGATCGTCGCGCGAAAGCCGTTCCCGCTGGTCAGCGCAGCGTGAACCAGAACATCAGCGCGGTGAGGACGATCAGGGCGATGGTGACGAGCCAGGCGATCGCGGTCAGCACCGGACCGTTGCGATAGCGGCCCATCAGCCGCTCGTCGCCGGCGAGCAGCAGCATGAAGACGAGGATGAACGGCAGCAGGACGCCGTTCGCGGTCTGCGAGAGGAGCAGGATTTTCAAGAGCGGCAATCCGGGCAGCAGCACGAGGCCGGCGCCGACGACGATCATCGCGGTGTAGAGGAAGTAGAACTGCGGCGCGTCCTCGCGGCGCTTGTCGATCCCGCTCTCCCACCCGAAGGCCTCGCAGACGTAATACGTCGTCGACAACGGCAGGATGCTGGCGGCGAAGAGCGAGGCGTTGAAGAGGCCGAACGCGAACAGCGCGCTCGCCCAGCTGCCGGCCAGCGGGCGCAGGGCGACGGCCGCGTCCTTGGCCGACTCGATGTGGCCGCCGGCCTTGAAGATCGTCGCGCCGCAGGCGAGGACGATGAAGAACGCGACCACGTCGGTGACGATGCATCCCACGACCACGTCGAGCCTCGAGAGCGCGTAATCGTCGGTCTGGACGCCCTTCTCGACGATCGCGCTCTGCAGATAGAACTGCATCCACGGGGCGATCGTGGTCCCCACCAGCGTCACCACCATCGTCAGCGCCGGCGCGGTGAGCGCGAGCGTCGGCTTCAGCGATCCGGCGGAGACTTCGGCCCAGTCCGGCCGGGCGAGAAAACCCGCGATCAGGTAGGCGACGTAGAAGACGCAGGCGATGAGGAAGATCCGCTCGACGATCCGCGCGGTTCCCTTCACCACCAGAACCCAGACGATCACCGCGACGCAGGGCACCGAGATCCAGCGCGAGACCCCGAAGATCTCCATCGACTCGGCGACGCCGATGAACTCCGCCATCGTGTTGCCGAGGTTCGCGACCAGCAATGCGAGAAGGACGTAGAAGGTGGCCTTGACGCCGAACCTCTCCCGGATCAGGTCGGAGAGACCCTTGCCGGTGACGACGCCCATCCGCGCCGTCATCTCCTGCACGACGATCAACGCCACCGTGATCGGGATCAGCGTCCAGAGCAGCGAGTAACCGAAGTCCGCGCCCGCCTGCGAGTAGGTGGCGATCCCACCCGCGTCGTTGTCGACGTTGGCGGTGATGATGCCGGGCCCGATCACGGCCATGACCGCCGCGAACCGCGCCCAGCGCGAACGAGCCTGGGCGTCAGCCATGCAGGACTTTCTCGAGCACGTCGTCGACGGTGACGACGCCGAGCAGCTTGCCGTCCCTTTCGACCGGCAGCGAGAAGAGGTTGTACTTGGCGGCCAGCTCGGCGACCTTGCCGGCGCGATCCTCGGGCTCGAGCGGCGCCGGGTGCTCGTGCATGATCGCGTCGACCGGCGCCTCCGGCGCAGCCAGCAACAGATCGCGCAGCGAGAGCACGCCGAGCAGACGGCGATCGCGCTGGACGACGAAACAGTCGTGCACCTGCGCGACCTCGCGCGCCTGATCGCGCACCGCGCTCAACGCCTGCTGCGCCGTCATCGCCGGCTGCAGCCGCAAGAACTCGGTGTTCATCATCCGGCCGGCGGTGTTCTCGTCGTAGGTCAGCAGCTCCTCGACGACGCGCGCGTCGGGCGGGTCCATCGCCGCGAGGATCTCGGCGGTCTGCTCTTTCGGCAGCTCGGAGAGCATGTCGGCGGCGTCGTCCGGCTGCATCTTCTCGACGATGTCGGCGGCCCGCGAGGGCTCGACCATGCGCAACAGCTCGCGCTGCAGGCCGGGCTCCGATTCCTCCAGCGCGTCGGCGGCGAACTCGATCGGCAGATCACGGAACAGGACCGCGCGCTCGCGGCGATCGAGGTCCTCGAGGATCTCGGCGAGATCGCTCGGGTGCACTTCCGCCATCGCGCGGCGAGCGAGGTCGAGGCGCACCTTCGAGGTTCCCGCCGCCAGCGGTTGGACGTGTTTCCAGGGGACGAACTGCTCCCTGCGCAGGTAGGGCGAGCCCGGCTTGAGCCTCTTGAGCAGCGCGTCGACCGCGGGCTGCCAGCCCATCCGCCGCACCAGCCCTCGGAAGCCGACGTCGACGTGGGCGACGCGCAGATCGCCGCGAGCGCGCAACAGGTGCAGGTCGTTCACCCGCTCGACCTTCGCGTCATCGGTGTCGACGATCTGGCGATCGAGGACGTCCTGGGCGAGCGGGATCTCGTTCCCTTGCAGCTTCAGCGGCTGCAGCGCTTCCGCGCCGCGCTTGAGCCGCGTCCCGCTCGGCTCGCAGGAGGCGACGTCGGCCCATTCGACGCGCTTCACTTCGCCGCGCAGCGAGGGGACCTTCACCCGCAGCGCGGTCACCTTCGGATACGCGGGCTCGGACGCGTCGGCGAGAAAATCGACGACCTTCCCCAGCCGTTCTCCCGAGGCGCCGCGCGCCGGCCGCCCGATCAACTCGGACAGGAAGACGAACGTCCCTTCCGGCGGTGGCTGGCTCGGCACCGTGCGCGGGTACCAGATCCGATTCGCGGCGGTCAAGGTGAGGTACGCTGCGCCGCATGCCGCGTGCGTTGACGCTTGGGAACGGCGATCTGCTGGTCAATTTCGACGCCCGCTACAACCTCGTCGATCTCTACTGGCCGTACGTCGGACGCGAGAACCAGACCGACGGCCACGCCTGCCGGATGGGCGTCTGGGCGGACGGCAAGTTTGCCTGGGTCGAGGACGACGCCTGGCGCAAGACGCTGGGCTACCGGCGCGATACGCTCGCCTCCGAAGTCACGCTGGAGAACGCTTCGCTCGGGCTCAGGTTGCGCTGCTCGGACGCGGTCGATTTCCACGAACCGGTGCTGGTGCGCGAAGTCGAGATCGAGGATCTCTCCGGCCGCGCCCGCGACGTCCGCGTCTTCTGGCACCACGATCTCCGTCTCTTCGGCGTCGATCTGGGCGACACCGTGTTCTTCGATCCCAAGACGCGGTGTCTGGTCCATTACAAGGGGAAGCGGTACGCGATCCTCGGCTGCTCGGGGTCGCACGGCTTCGGCGCGCAGCGCTTCGCCACCGGGAAGAAAGGGTTCAGCGGCGCCCAAGGAACCTTCGTCGACGCCGAGGACGGGCTGCTCTCGCAGAACCCGATCGAGCAGGGATCGGTCGATTCGACGATGGGCGTCGACGTGCAGGTTCCGCCGTCGGGAAGAGCGCAGTGCGCCATGTTCATCGGCCTGGCGGAGACGTACGGCGAGGTGCGCGATCAGGCGGAGCGGATTCGCGCGCGGGGGACCGCGATCTACCTGCGGCGCACCGACGCGTTCTGGCGGCTGTGGGTCGCCCGCGATCGCTTCGAGTACGGCGAGCTGCCGGCCGAGGTCGTCGACCTCTTCCTGCGAAGCCTGCTCATCCTCCGGACGCAGATCGACAACGACGGCGCGATCATCGCCGCCAACGATCACGACATCACCGCCTACGCGCGCGACACGTACAGCTACATGTGGCCGCGCGACGGATCGATCGTCGCCGCCGCGCTCGACGCCGCCGGCCACGTCGACGTGACCTCGCCTTTCTACCGGTTCTGCGCGCAGGCGGTCACCGCCGACGGCTACCTTCTCCACAAGTACAACCCCGACGGGTCGACCGCCTCGTCGTGGCACCCGTGGCTCGGGAAGGACGGCGGCGAGCAGCTGCCGATCCAGGAGGACGAAACCGCGCTCGTGTTGTGGGCGCTGTGGCAGCGCTTCCTGCGCCGCCGCGACGTGGAGATGGTGAAGCCGCTCTTCCGGCCGTTCATGCGGTCGGCGGACTTTCTCGCCTCCTGGCGCGATCCGGCGACCGGGTTGCCCTGGCCTTCCTACGATCTCTGGGAGGAGCGCCGCGGCGTCTTGACCTGGACCTGCGGCGCCGTCGTCGGCGGATTGCGCTCGGCGCAGGCGTTCGCGCTCGCCTTCGGCGAGCAGGAGATGGCTTCGCGCTACGGCCGCGCGGCGGACGAGGTCATCCGCGGCATGGAGCAGCGGCTGTGGAACCCTTCGCTGAAGCGGTTCGCGCGGATGCTGGTTCGCAAGCCGGACGGGACGTACGAGCCGGACATGACCGTCGACGCGTCGCTCTACGGCGCGTGGCGATTCGGCGCGTTCGCCCCGGACGATCCGAAGATCGAGGCGACGATGCTCGCCATCCGCGAGCGCCTCTGGGTGCGCACCGACGTCGGCGGCGTCGCGCGGTACGAAGCCGATCCGTACCAGCAGCGCGCGAACGGCGACGCGGCGGTGCCGGGAAATCCGTGGTTCATCTGCACGCTGTGGCTCGCGCAGCACGGCATCGCCAAGGCGCGCTCGGTCGACGACCTGCGCGAGTCCATTCCGCTGCTCACCTGGGTCTCGCAGCACGCGCTGCCGAGCGGAATTCTCGCCGAGCAGCTGCATCCGTACACCGGCGAGCCTCTCTCGGTGTCGCCGCTGACGTGGTCGCACGCGGAGTTCGTCGCCACCGTGCTGGCCTGGCTGGAGAAACGCGAGGCGCTCGACATCTGCCCGACCTGCGGAACGCCGAAGTTCTTCTACCGCCAGCAACGCGGCGCGCTGTTGCCGCATACGACACACTGATGATGGCGCCCGCGGGCGCGCGTGCTACCTCAGGACCATGCGCGTTTCTCGGCGGACGGTCGGCCTGATCAAGGCCCTGCTGCCGATCCCGATCGCGGTCGGGATCGCGGCCCTGCTGCTGCTGGCCGGCTGATCACTTCACTTTCGTCAGCAAGCGCGATTCGAGCTGCGGCGCGTCCGGCGGCTGCATCAGGTCCGGGCGCCGCGACATCGTCTGCACCAGCGAGCCGAGGGCGCCTTCGACGGCGACGAGCCTCGTTTCCAGCGCTTGCAGCCGCGCCTGCGAATCGCGCCCGTGCAGCTCCGCCTCCAACTCGAGCTCGCGGTGGCGCAGCTTGAAATGCTTGCCGAGGTAGACGAGCGCGACCGGAATCGCGCCGCAGGCGAGCACGCCGAGGAACGGCCCGAGCACCTCTCCGATCGCCTTTGCGACGGCAGGATCCATCGGACGATGATACGCGCGAGCGTGGCCTCTATTCCACGGCGCGCTTTGTGATAGAGACGCGCGCGAATGGCCACGCCTCCGCCCTCGCTCGCCGACGAGCTCAAAAGCCTGCGCATCGACCGTGCGCCGACGCGCCGCGGCATGCCCCGCTGGGTGGCGCCGCTGCTGGCGATCGCAGCGCTCGCGGTGATCGCATTCGTCGCCTGGAGAGCGGTCGGTGACCGCCTCTTCGCCCCCGAGGTCGAGACCACCACCGTCGCGCTGGTCACGCCCGCGCAGGGAGCGCAGCTGCTCGTCGCCACCGGCTACGTCGTGCCGCAGCGCAAGGCGAACATCTCGCCGCGCATCGGCGGCCGGATCGCGAAAATTTTCGTCGAGGATGGCAGCATCGTGAAGGCCGGACAGCTCATCGCGGTGCTCGAGGACGCCGATTACAAGGCGCAGCTGCTCCAGGCGCAGGCCGATCTGCGCGGCACGGAAGCGCGCGAGAAGCGGGCCGAGGTCGACGCCCAGGACGCGCAGCGCCAGTACGATCGCGAGGCGATCGTGCAGCAGAAAGGCGTCTCCACGCCGGCGGCGATGGACGCCGCGACCGCGCGCCTGGGCACGACGAAAGCGGCGCTGGCCGCCGCGCACGCCGACGTCGCGGCGGCGAGAGCGCGCGTCGAAGTCGCGCGGGTGAATCTCGAGAACTGCTACGTTCGCGCGCCGTTCGCCGGGCGGATCACGCAGAAGCTGACCGACATCGGCGAGATCGTCTTCGGCTTCACCAGCGCCGGCAACGGCGGCAACGGCGGCATCGCCTCGATCGCCGACTTCAGCACGCTGCAGGTCGAGGCCGACGTCTCCGAATCGCAGGTCGCCAAGCTCACGCTCGGCACGCCCGCCGAGATCGCGCTCGACGCGTTTCCCGACCGCAAGTATCGCGGCAAGGTCGCGGAAGTGCGGCCGCGGGTCGATCGCGCGAAAGCGACGGTGACGGTGAAGGTCGCGTTCGTCGACGATCCGAACGACGTCCTCCCCGACATGGGCGCCAAGGTCACCTTCCTCGCGCGCGAGCTCGACGAGGCCGCGCAGAAGGCCGCGCCGACGCCCGCCGTCCAGCCCGACACGGTCGTCGACCGCGGCGAGAACAAGGCGGTGTTCGTCGTGCAGCCGGACGGCACCGTCCGGAGCGCGCCGGTCGTCACCGGACCGTCGCTGGGAAATCTCGTCTCGCTGCGGCAGGGGCCGCCGGCGGGAACGCGCGTCGTGCGGTCGCCGCCGCCGGAGATGAGGGACGGGATGCACATCAAGGAGAAACAGTGATGGCCGAGACAGCCGCAGCGCCGCAGCCGGGGAAGGCGATCATCCAGATCCGCGATCTGCGCAAAGTCTACGTCCGCGACCGCCAGGAGCTGACCGTCCTCGACGGCATCAACCTCGACGTGCCGGAAGCCGCGTTCGAGGCGCTGATGGGACCGAGCGGATCGGGAAAGACCACGCTGCTCAATCTGATCGCCGGGATCGATTCGCCGACCAGCGGCAGCATCAAGGTCTCCGGAGAGGAGATCGCGAACCTCAGCGAGACGGCGCGCGCGGCATGGCGATCGCGTCACATCGGCTTCATCTTCCAGTTCTACAACCTGATGCCGGTCCTGACCGCCGCCGAGAACGTCGAGCTGCCGCTGCTGCTCGCGAAGCTGCCGAAGTCCGACCGCATGCGCCGCGTCGAGCTGGCGTTGAAGCTCGTCGGCCTGCAGGACCGGATCGATCACACCCCGCGCCAGCTCTCCGGCGGACAGCAGCAGCGCGTCGCGATCGCGCGGGCGATCGTCGCCGACCCGAACATCATCGTCGCCGACGAGCCGACCGGCGATCTCGATCGCAAGTCGGCCGAGGAAGTGCTGCAGCTGCTCAAGACCCTGAACGAAACCCTGGGGAAGACGATCGTGATGGTCACGCACGATCCGCACGCCGCCCAGGCAGCGCGCGTCCATCGCCGCCTCGAGAAAGGGCTGCTCACGTGACGCTCACCGGCCTCGCGCTGCGCAACGCCTTCTTGCGCAACAAGACGCGGTCGCTGCTGACCCTCGCTGCCGCGGTGACCGCCGTGTTCGCCTTCGTCCTCCTTCGCTCGCTGCTCAGCGCGTGGTACGCGAGCAGCGACGCTTCGGCCGCCGATCGGGTCGTCACCCGCAACGCGGTCTCGCTGATCAATCCGCTCCCGCTCAGCTACCGCGAGCGGATCGCTTCGATCCCGGGCGTCACCGAGGTGACGTTCTCCAACTGGTTCGGCGGTTACTACAAGGAGCGCAACAACTTCTTCGCCAACTTCGCCGTCGAGCCCCGGTCGGCGCTGAAGGTGTTCGATCTGCGCTTCACGCAAGGCTCGCCGCAGGACTTCATCGCCGACCGCAACTCCTGCCTGGTCGGACGGGAGCTCGCCAAACGATTCGGCTGGAAGCTCGGCGACACCGTCCCGCTGATCAGCGAGATCTATCCCGGCGACTGGCGCTTCCGAATCGCCGGGATCGTCTACGGGCAGGACGACGAGACGATCGCCAACAATCTCTTCTTCCAGTGGGCGCGGCTGAACGAGGGGCTGCCGGCGTCGCGCAAGGACACCGTCGGCCTGTTCACCGTCAAGATCGCCAATCCCAACGATTCGACTCGGGTGATCCACGACATCGACGCGATGTTCGCCAACAGCGACAACGAGACGCATTCCGAGACCGAGAAGGCGTTCCGGCTCAATTTCGTCCAGGGCTCGTCGGCGTTCCTCTCCGCGCTCGAGATCGTCAGCCTCGCGATCCTGGTGATCATGGCGCTGATCGTCGCGAACACGCTGGCGATGGGACTGCGCGAGCGGATCCCCGAAGTGGGCACCATGCGCGCGATCGGTTTCCTGCCGCGGCAGGTGCGCTTTCTTTCCATCGCCGAAGGCGCCCTCCTCGGCCTGATCGGCGGCGCGGCCGGCGTGCTGGTCGCTCCGCCCGGCCTCTCGTTCATGCACAAGCTGCTCACCTTCTTCGGCTTCGGCTTCCCGCTGCCGCTCCGGCCGGCGCTGGTGGTGGTCACGGTCCTCGCCGCGACCGCGATCGGAGCGGCGGCAAGCCTGGTTCCGGCGTGGCAGGCCGGCCGCATCGAGGTGGTGAACGCGCTGAGGAGGCAGGAGTGATCCCGCTCTCCTACAACGTCCGCTCGCTGCTGCGCCGCCGGTTCTCCGCCGGCGTGACCGTCTTCGGCCTCGGCCTCGTCGTCTTCGTCTTCGCCGCGGTCCTGATGCTCGCGCGCGGCGTCGAGCAGACGTTGAAGACCACCGGCTCGCCGGACAACGCGATCATCCTGCGCAAGGGCTCGACCACCGAGCTGACCAGCTTCCTGCCGCGCGAGGGCGCGAAGACGTTCATGGCCGACCCGGCGGTCGCGGTGGAAGGCGGCAAGCCGGTGGCCTCGCCCGAGCTGTTCATGATCTTCCAGCTTCCGCGCGCCGACGGGAACGGCACCGCCAACGTCGCCTTCCGCGGCATCACCCGAGACGGCTGGGAGCAGCTGCGCTCGCATGCGGTGCGCCTCGTCGAGGGCCGGGTGCCGCAATGGGCCACGAGCGAAGTGATGATCGGCCGCAGCACCCGCGGCCGCTACAAGGGCGCCGAGGTGGGCCAGTCGATCTCGATCGCGCGCCGGCAGTGGCCGGTGGTCGGCGTGTTCGACGCCCGGGGCAGCGGATTCGACAGCGAGATCTGGGCCGACGCCGATCAGATCGCCGACGCCGGCCGGCGCACCGGATTCAGCGCGATGACGGTGCGGCTCAAGTCGCGCTCCGAGCTGCCGACCCTGGCGAACACCGTCGAAGCCGATCCGCGCTGGACCCTCGAAGCCCGTCGGGAGGACCGCTATTACGAGGCCGCTGCCGGACCGATGGCGAAGTTCATCCGCATCATCGGCTACATGATCTCGTTCTTCTTCTTCATCGGCGCGATGATCGGCGCGATGATCACCATGTACGCGCAGGTCGCGAGCCGGATCCGCGAGATCGGTACGCTGCGGGCCCTCGGGTTTCGCCGGCGCTCGGTGCTGGGCAGCTTCCTTCTCGAAAGCAGCCTGTTGGCGCTGATCGCCGCCGCAGGCGGTTGCGCGCTGGCGGCGTTGCTGGCCGCATTCTCGTTCACCACCACCAACTTCGGCTCGTTCACCGAGATCAAGTTCCAGTTCCAGTTCGCGCTCGCGATCGCGGTCTGGGCGACGCTGTTCGCGGCGCTGATGGGGTTCCTCGGCGGCCTGCTGCCAGCGGTGCGTGCCGCGCGGCAGCCGATCGCCGAGTCGGTGAAGGGATGAAGACGCGCGACGAGGCCTGGGCGCTGCTCTGCGAGTTCACCCAGGGGGATGCGCTGCGCAAGCACGCCCGCGCCGTCGAGGAGGCGATGCGCGCGTACGCGAAGTGGTTCGGCGTCACCGACCCCGCGGAGATCGAGAAGTGGGGCATCGTCGGGCTGTTGCACGACTTCGACTACGAGCAGAACCCGACCGAAGCGACGCACCTGCACGTCGGCACCCGCGTTCTGCGCGAGCGCGGCTGGCCCGAGGAGATCGTCGAGGCCGTCGCCTCGCACGCCGATTACATGAAGATCCCGCGCGACACTGCGCTGAAGAAAGCGATCTACGCCTGCGACGAGCTGGTCGGCTTCATCGGCGCGGTCGCGAAAGTGCGCCCCTCGAAAAGGCTCGCCGACACTCCGCCCGAATCGGTGGTGAAGAAGCTCAAGGACAAGGCGTTCGCGCGTTCCGTCGATCGCAGCTACGTCTACGGCGGCGCCGACGCGATCGGCCGTCCGCTGTTCGACCACGTCAATTTTCTGATCGAATCGTTGAAGCCGATCGCGCCGGAGATTGGTCTCTAGCCTGAAGGCCGCGGCCTGAGGTCTGAGGCCTCTGGAGCGGGTGATCGAGGAAGAAGTCGAGGATCGTCGCGGTCGAATCGACGTCGTTCGAGGTGTGGCCGAGCAGAGGAAAGACGATCGCGCCCGGCCAGGTGTGGCCGCCGCCGTCGATGACGCAGGAGATGGTATCCGCCGCGCAGCGCGGCGCTTCGCAGGTCGCGTCACCCTGCCGGTAAACCGTCGCGGCCTGTGCGCTGCACCGGTGCGCTCGCGCCACGTGGCGACTGTCTCGTGCGCCGGAACGAGATCGGACCAGCTTCCTTCCCAGCGGACGAGGAGATCGCTGGTGCCGTTGAACGCGAGCACCGCCACCGGCCGCTTCGGTCTGCAGTCGGAGAACGCGTCGGTGCCCGCGACCGGCGCGATCGCGGCGAACACGTCCGACGCTTCGCACGCCAGCCGGTACGACAGGATCGCGCCGTTCGACATTCCGGTCGCGTAGACGCGCGCCCTGTCGATGCAGATCTCGCTCTCGATCTCGCGGACCAGATCGCGCAGGAAGCGCACGTCGTCGACCTTCTCGTCCATCGCGCGGCCGCAGCAGTTGCCGGCGTTCCACGAGTTGTGGATGCCCTGCGGGTATGCGACGACCATGCCGCGCTCGGCCGCTCGCGCGTCCATGGCGGTGTAGTACTCGTGCAACGCCGGCGTCTCGGCGAGCCCGTGGATGTTGAGGACCAGCGGCGCCGGACCCTTGCGCGCGCTCTCCGGAACCACCAGCCGGAAGCGGCGCGTGCGGCCGTCGCTGGTCAGCGTCCGATCGCCCTGCACGATCGGCTGCGGCGCGCGGCAGCCGAAGCTCGGCCGGACCGGTTCCTGCCGCGGCGTCGCGGGAAAACGAGCTGCCGGCGCGGTTGCCACGCAAGCGGGGAGGACGAGGAGGAGAATGCGCATCGGCGGGTGATAGCATGACCGCGTGCGCCTGCGCCCCGGCGAAGGACGGCTGCTGCTCCTGCTCCTCGTCGCGTACGGTTGGCTGTTCGTCTTTTTCGAGAAGGTGAACAACCCGAACGAGCTGGTGCGCATCTACGCGGCGCGCGCGCTGGTCGAGGATCACAGCTGGTCGATCGGCCGCCGCACGCGGTACGGCGACACCGGCGTGATGGCGTCGTGGGGATACGTCAACGACAAGGCGCTGGTCTGCGAGGATCCGCGCCTGCAGCCGCCGCGCTGCGAAGGACGGCTCTTCTCGGCGAAGGCGCCGGGCCCGACGGTCCTCGCCGTCCCGATCCTCGCCGTCATGCGTCTGTTCGGGCCTTTGAAGAAGACGTCGTGCGTCTTCGCGCTGCGCTGGGTCTGGATGATCCTGCCGACGATCGCGTTCTGGATCGCGATGCGCCGCTTCGGCCTGCCCGACGAGGTCGTCCTCGCCGGTGCCCTCGGATCGCTCAGCCTCACCTACGGGCAGATGTTCGCCGGACATCAGCTCGCCGCGCTCGCGCTCGGAGCCGCGTACCTGTGCGGCTTCTGGAAGTGCCGGCCGTTCTGGGTCGGCTTCTTCGCCGCCGCGTCGGTGGCGATGGAATATCCGTCGGCCCCGGCGGCGGTGATTCTCCTGGTTGCGTTCGTCGCGCAGACGCGCCGCTGGCGCGGCGTGATCCTCGGCGCCCTTCCCTGGGCGATCGTCGTCGCGCAATTCCACTGGTCGGCGTTCGGCGCGCCGTGGTCGACGCCGTACGGCCATCTGGAGAATCCCTCGTTCGTGCGGGACATCTCGCCCGGCTTCCTCGGCATCTCGCTCCCGACGCCGGAGCGGTTCTACGGCTCTTTGTTCGCGCCGTATCTGGGACTCTTCTTCTGGGCGCCGTGGACCGTGCTCGCGCTGCGGCCGCGCCAGAACGTTCCATTCGCAATCGTTGCGTATTATTTGATTTTCCAAATCACCCACGCGCTGTGGCGCAGCGGCTGGGTGATCGGTCCGCGGTACATCACACCGATCGTCCCGTTCGCCGCGGTCTGCGCGGCGCAGCTGCTCCGCGATCGTCCGCGGCTCTCGCCGATCTTCGGCGGCCTTGCCGCGGCGGGGATCGCGGCGACCGGCCTCGCGTCCGCCGTCTGCCAGGGCTTTCCGCTCGAGGTCGAGAATCCGCTGCGCGAAGTCGTCTGGCCGCTGCTCTCGCACGGATTCATCCCGCGCAACCCGCTCCAGTCGCTCGGCGTCCCGGGATTGTGGAGCGCGTTGCCGTACTTCGCGGCCCTCGTCGCGGCGATCGCTTTGGTACTCCGCCGCAATCGGATCGCGTTCGCCGTCGCCGTCGCGGTGATCGCGGTTCAATGGCTCGCGCCCTCGAACGATGACCGCGGCGCCGCGCGATACTTCGCCGCGCAATGGGAACCCTCGCCGCCGCCCGGCGCCCGCCCGTTCTAGGGACTTGCATTCGTCGGGCCGAGGGTAGTGGCCCGGAGGGTGCTGTTCGGGGGCGCGGATACTAGCCGGCGTTCAACCACTCCGCGAAGGCGTCGAACGCGGCGTCGCGGCCGAGGAACGATTTCACCAGCTCCGCGGCAGGGCGGCTGCCGCCCGGCTCGAGGATCCGCTTCCGATAGCGCAGCGCCGGCTCCTCCGCGAGCAGCCCCTCGCGGCGGAAGACGCCGAAGAGATCCTTGGCGATCACCAGCGACCACATGTACGTGTAGTAGATCGCCGAGTATCCCTCGAGGTGACCGAAGCTCTCCTGGAAATAGGTTTCCGGGACGTGGCGAAAAGGCGTGTACTTTTCTTGAAGGCGCGCCGCCAGCGCGGTCGTGTCGAGTCCGGCGGGATCGCGATCGTGAAACTGCAGCGACGTCGCCGCGTAGAACATCTGCTGGCGCACCCGCAGCCCCTTGCCGAACTCGTCGGCGGCGCGCATCCGCTGCACCAGCGCGGCGGGGATCGGCTCGCCGGTCTCGTGATGGCGGGCGAACGTCTGCAGCACCGACGCATCCCGGCTCCACTCTTCGAGCATCTGCGAGGGCGCCTCGACGAAATCCCACTCGGTGCGAACGCCGGAGACGCCCGCCCAGCGGGTGTGGCCGCCGAAGATGTGATGCAACAGGTGTCCGAATTCGTGGAACCAGGTGACGACTTCGCTGTGCTCGAGCAACGCCGGCGCTCTCGGAAAATTGCAGACCAGCGCGCCCTCGGGCAGCGAGCGCCCTCGCTGGCCGGACGTCAGGGTGAACTGCGCCGCGTGCTTGTACTTTCCCTCGCGGGGGAAGAGATCGAGGAAGAAGCGGCCGATGACCCGCCCCTGCTCGACGATCTCCCACGCGGTCACGTCTTCGTGCCAGACGGGGAGATCCGCCTTCCGATATTCGATGCCGAACATGCGCGCGGTGGTTTCGAAGATTCCGTCCTGCACGCGGCCGATCTCGAAGTACGGCCGCACCGACTGCGAGTCGAAATCGAACTGTTCCGCGCGCACCCGCTCCTTGAGGAACTCGGAATCCCAGGCTCCGACGCGCTCCGCGCCCCCGCGCCGCCGCAACACGTCGTAATCCTTGCGCGAGCGCGCCTCGGCCGCGGCGGCGATCTTCTCGATGAAATCCGCGGCCGCCTTCTCGCTGCCGATCATCTTGTCCTCGGTCACGTAGGCGGCCCAGCTCGGATAACCGAGCAACCGGGCGAGCTCGAATCGGCGGGCGAGCATTCGATCGAGCACCTCGAGATTGCGAGGATGCGCGCGCTGCCGGTAGACCTTCCAGAGCTCCTCGCGCGCCGCGCTGCTGCGCGCGTACGTCATGAACGGGATGTAATCGGGGTAGTCGGTGGTGATCCGCCCGTTCGCGTGCGCTTCGACGTAGTCGGCGGGCAGGCCGGCGAGATCGTCGTGCGCCACGTCGATGCTGCGCACGTCGTCGCGGATGTTGCGCTGGAATTCCTGCCCGATGCGCACCAGCTCCTCGTTGAGCGCTCGCACGCGGGCGCGGGTCTGGTCGTCCTTGTCCACGCCGGCGCGGCGGAAATCGCGCAGCACGCGGAAGAGATACCAGCGCGTTCCCTGGTCCTCGCCGGACGCGTCGACGTTCGAGAGCGCACGGTAGATCTCCGGATCGAGCGACAGCTCGGTCGAGAGCGCCTCCGATTCCTGCTCGCAGCGCTCGCCCGCCTCGCGCATCGCCGCGTCGGGATGGACCGATCTCAGCAGCGACGCGCGCGCGCTCGCGTCGGAGATCGCGCCGCTCGCGTCGTCCCAGGCGGCGAGGACCTCGAGCGACGGGGGCAGCGACTTGACCCGGGCTACCGCGCCGCGCGCTCCGTCGAGATCCGCCTTCGACGCGCGCGCAAACTCCTCAGGCGTTTTCACGAACGACGAAGCTGCGGTCATGGCCGTCGTTCCTTACGCGGCGAGCAGCTTCTCGCGCAACCCCTGGTACGCCTGCAACGTCGCCTGCACGGTGACGACGTCGCCGGGCTCGAAGCAGCACGGCCCCGAGGGATCGAAGATCGTCTCGCCGGTCTTGCGCACCAGGTGCACGACGAGCACCCCCGATTCGTCGCGCAGCTGCGCGACGGTACGCCCGCAGACGCTGCCGGAGACGGCCAGCTCGGCGACCACCATCAGCCGGCCGCCGACTTCGAAGGAATTCTTGATCGACGGATCGAGCGCGGCCATCGCCAGCGCCGGCGCGGCGAGCGCGGAGGTGGAAAAGGCCTGGGCGTCGAAGCTCGATCGCGTCTTCTCCACCAGATCATCGTCGAACAACCGCATCACCACGCGGATGCCCGCGCGCAGCTTGCGGGCGTCGAGCGCGACGTTCAGATTCGCGAGATCGTCGTCGGTGGCGCAGACGATCGCGCGGGCCCTGGTGAGATTGGCCCGCTGCAGCGCGCCGGCGGCGCGCACGTCGTCGATCAACACCGCCACGCCCGCGTTGCGGATCTCCGCAAGGAACGGCTTCGACTCGTCCTTCTCGATCATCACCATCGGCACGCCGAGCTTGTGGAGACGCTCGAAGACGCGGAAGCCGACGCGCCCCGCGCCGCAGATGACGACGTGATCCTTGAGCGT
Source organism: Myxococcales bacterium (assembly GCA_020201435.1). Taxonomy (GTDB): domain Bacteria; phylum Myxococcota; class Myxococcia; order Myxococcales; family 40CM-4-68-19; genus 40CM-4-68-19. The sequence continues at coordinate 18,463 of JAIVGS010000003.1, read as the reverse complement.
TTGTGCCAGCACGGAAAACCACTCCTTGTCGTTGCGCTCCCGAGCGAAAAAGAGATACGCGAATCGGACCAGGCCCTCGGCGACGGTGGTGATGCCGAGCGGCGGGATCAGCACCGCCAGCAGCTCGACCGCGCCGTTGTCGGGGATGTCGATGATCGGCTGGGCGAAGAGGAGGAAATACGCAGCCACGATCGCGCGGCCGAGGCCCACCGGCCTGCCCGCATGCGCGAGCAGGAAGTACATCGCCGTGCCGCCGCCGAAGACGAGCAGCAGCAGCATGAAGAAGGTGAAGCGGAAGCGCTTGACCAGCACCCAGGAATACAGGAGCTGCGCCTGAAGCGTCCGGCGTCGAGGCAGAAACTCCATCGGCGCGCAGACTCGCACGGCTTCTTGCTAACGTCACGTTCGATGCGGTTCGCTCCCCTGCTCGCGGTCTTCCTGCTGGTGCCGTTCGTCGGCTGGGCGCCCTCCGAAGGATTCACGCTGAGGCGCCCGGCGGTGGTGAGCGGCGACGAGCCGCACTACTACCTGATCGTCACCAGCATCCTCCGCGATCGCGACCTGCTGCTCGGCGATGACTACCTGCGCGTGCGGCGCGGCGGCGACGAAGCGGGCGCGGGCTTTCGCGGAAACGAGCTCGATCATCATACGATCCTGATCGACCGCCGCAGCGGCGGGCACCAGCTGTGGCAGCGCGTCTTCGACTGGCGCAGCCACCGGAAGGAGGGTGGCTTCGAGCGGCTGCAGCCGGGATTCGAGAAGGACGCGATCGAGGTGCCCGCGCATCCGCCGGCGTTTCCCGCGCTGGTCGCGCTGCTGCTCGCGCCGCTGCGCCCGAGCGACCCGGAGCCGTTCGCGATCGTCGCGGTCGCGTTGATCTGTTTCGGCACGCTGGTGACGATGGAGCGGGCGGCGGTGCGCGCCGGTTTCACTGCGCGTGAAGCGCTGGCCGCGGTCCTGCTCACGGGCGTGGCCAGCTCGTTGCTTCCATATGCACGATCGTTCTTCTCCGAGCCGGCGATCGGCCTGGCGCTGATTGGGGCGCTGTGGGCGCTGGTGGCCGGGAAGCCCGCGCTGTGCGGGGCGCTCTGCTTCGCGGCCGCCGCGGTGAAGCCGCCGTTCGGGCTCGTCGCGCTGGGCTGGTCGGCGCTGCGATTTCGCGAAGGTCGGCGCGCCGACGCGCAGCGCCTCTTGTTCACCTTCGCCGCCGGATGGCCGGCGATCGTCGTCTTCAACCTGCTGCTCGCGCATACGCCGTTGATCAGCGGCACGTCCGGATTCGAGCCTGCCAAGGGGCTCGGCGAGCTCGGCGATCTCTTCTTCGGCGACGCTCACGGCGTCTTCACCTTCGTGCCCTGGGCGGCCGCCGGATTCTTCGTCGCTGCACGCGCCGCGGTGCGCGGTGAGCGGGGATTGCTGCGTGATCTGGCATGGGGCGCCGCGCCGGTGCTCCTCGTCCTCGCCGCCGCGGACGTCGAGGCGGGCGGCTTCTGTTACGGCCCGCGCTACTTCGTTCCGTTCCTGCCGTGGCTCGCGCTCGCGACGGTGGTCGCCTGGCGCAGCTCCACTCGCGGCTGGCGAGTTGCCGTCGCAGCGCTCGTGGTGGCCGGCGCCCTCATCGCGATCGCCGGCGCCGTGCGCTACCGCGACCTGTTCGATCGACCGGTGGTTGCGGCATTCCGTCGTTGACCATCCGCTCGGCGTGATCGAGGACGAGCCGTTCCAGGGCTTCGTCCTCGGCGCGGCGGAGCGCGAGGAGATCTCTCGTCGGCCGCACTTCGACGCGCAGGCCGAGATCGCGCGCCCATCCGGCCAACAGGTTCGGCGGTTGCCCCAATCGGGTGCGCACCAGCGACGACGGCGGAGGACGTCGGAGCGAAGGCTCGGGCCTGGACGTCGAAGCAGCGGCCGCACGCAGCACCTCGCGAGCGTCGGCGGCTTTCAGGTCGAGCGCGCGAAACTCCCGATGCGCGTCTTTCGGCAAAAGCTCCAGAACGCGCGGCCAGGTGCGGTCCTGGTAGAAGATCCGCGCGCACGCCTCCACCACCCGACGCGCCTGCCGCGGCCGCAAGGTCTGCGACGCCGCCCAGCGGATGTTCACCAGCGGCACCGTCAGCGGACGCCAGCCGTGCTCGGCGCCCGCGTGCAGCAGCGCGACCTCTCCGTCGTCGATCACGTCCGCGTCGCGATACCAGCGAAAAATCCGCCCCACGCCGACCATGCCGAACGGGTGCAGCTCGGCCGCGCGCAACGCCCCCATGCTGGCGCCGCCGAAGACAGCCACGCCCGCGTCGAGCGCGTCGAGGATCTCGTGGTGCCAGACGCTCGGCCGCGATTCGAACACGCCGTCGATCAACGCGATGACGGAAGGATTCCTGCGCAGGGCGCGCCAGACGTCCCCCTGCTGCGCGGGAGGCAGCACCGTGAATCCGCGCGCTTCGGAACCGGACAGCGACGGACCGAGGAACGCGATCTTCACAACAGCCCCGAAACGCGCATCCTGGGCGCAATCACTTTCACCACGTGCAGCGGCTCGGACGAGAGCTCGACGAACGTCAGCGAGGGCAACCGGCGCGCCGCCGGCATCTGACGAAGCCCGCGCACCGGACGCGCCCGCTCGCAGGCTTCACGCAGGCCGCGCGGCGGCCCGGCGTGCGCGACGTCCTCGCGCGCGCCATGCAGGTCGGTCAACCGGGACTGCGCGGCTTCGAGCAGCGCGCCATTCACCGCACGCGTCGCCGTCAGCGCGCAGCAATACCCCGCGGTGACCGGGATCGGCCCCTCGTCGAGATCGATCAGCACCACGCCCGCAACCGGCAAGTCTCTCGACGAGAGATCGAAGACGTGCGCCTCGAGCCGCGCGTCGCGCAGCTTTCGCCAGAGCGGCAGCGACGACGCGTGGAGCTTGCGCGCCGCGATCGCCTTCCGCGTCCATCCCTGCGGCAGCGCCCGGGCGAGCTGATCGCGCTCGCAGGCTTCGAGCACTGCATGTTGCAGCGCCAGACGCTTGACCGGATGCGCCCCCATCCCGTTCGTGCTCCAGCGAAAGACCGCCGGGCCGAGCGGCGGCGCGCCCTGCGGCGGGCAGTAGACCGTCTGCGCCGGAACGAACGCGCCGTCCGTCGCGCGGACCCACGCGATCCGCGTCCGGCGCGACCAGAGCCGGGGAGCGACGAGATCGTTCGGCCACACGACGTTCTCGCCGCTGAGCTCGTCGATCGAAGCGTAGACGAGATCGCGCGCCACCGGACGCTCCGCCGCCCAGAGCTCGGCGGCTTCCGACAGCGCGGAGGCGCGCGCTTCCTCCCAGCTGAAGCCCTTCCCGTTCGATACCTGCAGGACGTGCCCGCCCGGCCGCACCGCGCACGCCACCTCGACCCCGGCGCGATCGAGCCCGGTCACGCGCGCCACGCGCGTCACTCCCAGCGTTCGCTGCAGGTCATCCACCCGGACGCCGTTATATGCTGCGCCCATGGAGGTCGCCGAATTCCGGGCGCAGACCCGCGCCGAAATCCTCGGGCCGCGCTACAGCGGCGTCCTGCATTTCGGATTCGTGAACGCGCTCGCGTTCTCCGTGATCGCGTACGCCGCGATGAAGGTGCAACACCCGGGCTGGTCGCTGCTGACGGTCCCGATCACGTTCCTCTACGCCAATCTGGTCGAGTGGCTCGCGCACCGCGGGCCGATGCACAACCGCCGCCGGTTCCTCGGGCTGGTCTTCAAACGCCATACGCTGATGCATCACCACTTCTTCACCCACGATTCGATGCAGCTCGAGAGCACGCGCGATTTCAAGATGGTGCTCTTCCCGCCGGTGCTGCTCCTCTTCTTCTTCGGGCTATTCGCGCTCCCGATCGGCTTTCTGCTCCGGGCCGTCGCCGGAATGAACGTCGCGGCGTTCTTCGTCGCCACCGCGATGTCCTACTACCTGCTCTACGAGTGGCTCCACCTCGCGTACCACCTCGGCCTCGGCGGGGAGCTGCGCCTCCATCACCAGGCGCACCACGACCCGGCCAACATGAACCGCACGAACTTCAACATCACGTTCCCGATCTGCGACCGGCTGTTCGGCACCCATGAGCGTTGAGTCCGCGGCGCGAATCAACCTGCGCTGGATCGTCCGGCTGCGCTGGGGCGCAGTGGGCGGGCAGGTGATCACCATCCTGCTCGCGAGCCGGTTTCTCGACAGCCCGCTCCCGTTCCCCGCGATGTTCGCGGCCTGCGGCGCGCTCGCGCTCGGCAACGTCGCGGTCCAGGTGTGGCTCGCGCGCGGCGGGCGGCCGACCGATCGCGCCTGCGCGCTCAACCTGCTCGCCGACATCGCCGAGCTCACCGCGCTGCTCGCGCTCTCCGGCGGCCGCGAGAACCCGTTCGCCGTGCTCTACCTGGTCCACATCACGATCAGCGCGGTGATCCTGCCCGCGCGCTGGAGCACCTTCGTCGCCGCCTGCAGCGTCCTCGCTTTCAGCGGCCTTCAGATCATTCCCGCCGAGGAGCTGGTCCTCCGCGGCGACTCGACGCTGCTCCACCTGCGCGGGCGCTTCATCGCCTTCGTCGTCGCGGCCGCGTTCGTCACCACCTTCTCGCTGCGGATGAGCGAGTCGCTGCGCAAGCGCGGCGAGCAGCTCGATCGCGCGCGATCGGACGCCGAAGCCGCCGAACGCCTCGCCGCTCTCGGCACGCTCGCGGCCGGCACCGCGCACGAGCTCAACACTCCGCTCGGCACCATCGCGATCCTCGCCGGTGAGCTCGCGGCGCAGCTCGACGGCGATCGCCGGGCCGAGGCCGAGGAGATCCGCCGGCAGGTGCAGCGTTGCAAGGAGATCATCAGCAACATGCTCGCCCCCCGCGGCGGCGCCGAATCGGAGGAGGCGAAAGAGTTCGAGGTCGCTCCGGTCGTCGAGGCCGCGGTCAGGCGCTGGCACGAAGGGCGGCCCGGCCCGCAGCCGCAGCTGGCGGTGGAGCCCGGCGCGACGCGAGCACGGGCCTGCCTGCCGGTTCGCGCGTTCGAGCAGGCGATCGCCAATCTTCTCGACAACGCCGCGGAAGCCACCGAGGGCCGGCCCGCGCGCGAAGTGCGCGTCTCCCTGTCCCGGTCGCGCGACGAGCTGCACCTGACGGTCGCCGACAACGGCGTCGGCGTCCCCGAGGCGCTCCTTCGCCGCATCGGCGAGCCGTTTTTCACCACCAAGGAGCCCGGCCACGGCACCGGGCTCGGGCTCTATCTGGCCCGCCACGTCGTCGAGCGCGAAGGCGGCGAGATGAGGGTCGAATCCACCGAGGGCCGCGGCACGCGCATCACGCTGACCGTTCCCGAAGTCTGAAAACATTGATAAAAAAGACGCGATGCGCATCCTGATCGTCGACGACGACGAGCCGTTTCGTCTCGCGCTGCGCAACGCGTTCCTCCGGCGCGGCTACGAGGTCTCGCTCGCCGGAGCGCCGGCCGAGGTCGAACCGGCGCTGCGCGAGGGCACGCCGCACTATGCGGTCGTCGATCTGCGCATGCCGGGCGGCTCCGGGCTCGACGTGGTGCGAGCGCTGCGGGCGCTCTCTCCGCCGCCGCAGGTGGTGGTGCTCACCGGCTACGGAACCATCGGCACCGCCGTCGAAGCGATCCGCCTCGGCGCGTCGAACTATCTCAACAAGCCCGCCGACGCCGAGGAGATCGAGGCCGCGCTGCAGGGCAAACGGCCGCCCCCCAACACCGACGTCCCTTCGCTCGATCGCCAGGAGTGGGAATACCTGAACCGCATCCTCGCCGACTGCAACGGCAACATCTCGGAAGCGGCGCGGCGCCTGAAGATGCACCGGCGCACGCTGCAACGAAAGCTGCAGAAGCATCCGCCCAAGGCGTGACCATGAATCGCACGAAATTCATCGAACACGCGGGACGCCGCATCGTCTACATGGACTTCTCCGGCGTAGACGACGTCGAGGAGGGCCTGCGAATCATCGAGCAGGCGCGGCTGTTCGTCGCGGTGCAGCCGAAGCGCAAGGAGCTGCTCACGCTGGTGAACGTAGAGCATTCCAGGTTCGACGACCGGATCGTGCAGGCGCTGAAGAATCTCGCGAAGCACGATCAGCCCTGGGTGATGGCGGGCGCGGTCGTCGGCATGTCCGCTCTGCAACGCGTGATCTACCGGGTGATCAACGCCTTCAGCGGCCGCCGCCTGGCCGCCTTCGAGACGGTCGAGGAAGCGAAGGCCTGGCTGGTGAAGCAGACCACTCCGGTGCCCGAGGTCACGCGCCCGCCTGCGGGATAGCAAGAGACGGGCCGGTGTGTTATCTGCACCGCCCCTCATGATCCAGGTTCAGGACGTCACCAAGGCGTTTGCCGGCAAGAAGCTGTTCGAGAACGTCAGCACGGCGTTCCCGCCGGGCCGCCGTTACGGCCTCACCGGCCCCAACGGAGCGGGCAAGACCACGTTCATGAAGATCCTCGCCGGCGATCTCGAGCCGGACACCGGCGTCATCTCGCGGCCCAAGCGCTTCTCGGTCCTCAAGCAGGACCAGTACGCGTTCGAGGACAAGCGCGTGATCGACACCGTGCTGATGGGGAACACCGTCCTCTGGGAGGCGATGCAGGAGAAGGATCGCCTGCTCGCCAAGCCGGATCTCACCGACGAGGACGGCTCGCGCCTCGGCGAGCTCGAAGGCACCATCGCCGAGGAGGACGGCTATTCCGCCGAAGCGCAGGCGGCGACGCTTCTCGACGGCCTCGGCATCTTCGAGCAGGACCACCACAAGGTCATGCGCGAGGTGACCGGCGGCAACAAGGTGCGCGTCCTGCTCGCGCAGGCGCTGTTCGGAAAGCCGACTGCGCTGCTCCTCGACGAGCCAACCAACTCTCTCGATCTCGACTCGATCCACTGGCTGGAAGATTTTCTCCTTCAATACGAAGGGACGCTGATCGTCATCTCGCACGACCGCCACTTCCTGAATGCGATCTGCACGCACATCGCCGACATCGACTACGAGACGATCATCACCTACGGCGGCAACTACGACGACATGGTGCGCGCCAAGGCCCAGGTGCGCAGCCGCATCGAGTCGGAGAACGCCGACAAGATGAAGAAGCGCGAGCAGCTGCAGGAGTTCGTCGCGCGGTTCTCCGCGGGCACCCGCGCCTCGCAGGTGCAGAGCCGGATCAAGCAGCTCGAGAAGCTGTCCTTGACCGACATGAAGAAGTCGAACATCGCGCGCCCCTTCATCAAGTTCGAGCAGAAGCGGCCGAGCGGGAAACAGACGCTGACCATCGAGGGTTTGTCGAAAGGATTCGACAAGCCCTTGTTCACCAACTTCTCGGCATTGATCACCAAAGGCGAGAAGGTCGCCGTCGTCGGCCGCAACGGAGTCGGCAAGACCACGTTCGTTCGCACCTTGATCGGCGAGCTCGAGCCGGGCGCCGGCAAGGTCATCTGGGGCCACGAGGCGCAGATCGGGTACATGCCGCAGGACGTGAAGCCGATCATCCCGGCCAACACCACCTGTTTCGACTACCTGCACGACATCGATCCCGGCGCGGGCAACGAGGAGATCCGCGGGCTGCTCGGGCGGATGCTGTTCCGCGGCGACGAAGGGATGAAGCCGACCAAGGCGCTCTCCGGCGGCGAAGCCGTGCGATTGCTGTTCTGCAAGCTGATGCTGGTGAAGCCGAACGTGCTGGTCCTGGACGAGCCGACCAACCACCTCGACCTGGAATCGATCTCAGCTCTCGGCGACGGCCTCTCGAATTATCCCGGCACGGTGATCTTCGTCGCCCACGATCGCGACCTGATCGACACCGCCGCGACCCGCATCTTCGCCTTCCATCACGGCGGCATGGAAGACTTCGCCGGCGGCTACGAGGACTTCCTCGAAAAGCACGGCGGCTTCATCGACGCGCACTGACGTTACTTCAGCCGCCGGTAGAGCCCGCCGGTGTGGATGTAGAAAATGTAGTTGTCGTCCACCCGTACGCTGTACCAGAGAGCATCCGAGGACGTCTGGATCGCGGTCCAGCCGCTGCCGTCGGCGTTGGCCTTGAAGAGGCCGTTCCGGCTGTTGCCGGTGAAGTCGTTCCAGGGCCAGTAGCCGACCTTCGCGTTCACGTCGAGATCGACGTGGGTGAGGTTGTTGCTGCGAGGGTTGCCGGTGTTCAGCTGGTGGAAGTCGCCGCCGGCCTTGCCGCGCGCCCATGTGTCGCCGTCGAGGTTCCGGTAATAGATGGTGTCGAAGTCGAGCCGGACGACCCACGGAACGCAACCGCCGCACTGGATCGGGAACTGCGAGGCGCCGCCCGCCCGCGAAACGCGTCCGATCTCGTGTTGATCGGTCCAGTACACGTTCTGCGAGTCGACGGCGAGGCCGCCGGTCGGGTTCGCCGAGGTGAGCTGCATCACCGCGCCGCCCGACGTGCTGCCGGAATAGACGGCACCGACGCCGCCCGCGTAGTACGGCATCTCGGTCCAGAAGAGGCGGTCGCCGTCGACCGCGATCGCATTCACGCTGGATCTGGTGAACAGCCGCTGCGATGCGCCTCCGCTGGCGGGAGCGCGGTAGATCCCCGACCAGTCGGACCAGTAGACGTAGCTGTCGTCGGCGACGAACATCTTGTTCGCGCAGCACGCGGACGACACGAGACTCGCCGTGCCGCCCGACTTCGGGACCGACCAGATGCCCCAGATGCCGTTGCCGTAGCGCCAGTAGAACACCTGCGTCGAGTTGATGGCGAGGAAAATCTCGTTGGTGCCATCGGACGGCGCGAGCGCCAGCACCTCGTTCTCGAATCGCGCGCCGATCGACAGGTTCTGGGTCACCGTCAGGTTGCACGAGCCGCTGCAGCCCGACCAGCCCATGAAACGAGCATCCGCGTTTGGCATCGGGGTCAGCGCCAACGTGGTTCCGGCCGCGATCTGCATCGAGCAGACGCTGCCGGGGCAATCGAAGCCGTTGCCGGTGATCTTGCCGGGACCGCTCACCGACAGCGTGACCGAGAACATCTGCGGCGGCAGCGCGTCGAACTTCGCCGAGACGTTCGCGTCGCCGGTCATCGTGACCACGCAGCCGCCCGCCCCGTTGCACGCGCCGCCCCATCCGGAAAACGCGTACCCCGTGTCCGGCACCGGGGTGAGGCCGACCCGGGAGCCTTCGTCGAAGCTCGCCGCGCAGGTCGCGCCGCAGTCGATTCCGGAGGGAGCCGAACGCACGCTTCCGTGACCGTCGACGAAGACCGACAGCCGATGCGTCGGTGGCGGAGGCGGTGGCCGGGTGAACGTGGCGGTGACCGCGGTGTCGGCGTCGAGCGTGAGCGCGCAGCTGTCGCCGCTGCACGCCCCACCCCAGCCGGCAAATTTCGCGCCGCTGTCCGCGACCGCCTGCAGCGCGACCTTGCTGCCCTTGGCAAACCGCTGCGTGCAGGCGCCGCGGCAATCGACGTCGCCGTGCACCGCGCCGTCGCCGCTGGTGGTGATCGCCAGCGTGACCTGCTCGACCGCCGGCGGACCCTTGTTCTGCGATGGCGGCGTCTGGTCGTGGCCGCCGCACCCGATCACGATCGCCGCCGCACCCGCCCACCACAGTCGCATAGGGATCCCCCGTACCTGTAAACTTTGGAGTTCTCGTCCGGCAGTCAACGGGAACTCCGTTTCCCCTGCAGGCAGCCTCCCGGCCGCACCCTGGTGTAGAACGAGGGAATGGCGGACCCGCAGCGGATCGCGATCGTCGGACTGGGGCTGATCGGCGGCTCCCTCGCGCTCGCGCTCCGTCGGTCGCTGGCGGGCGTGCGCATCGTCGGAGCCGACGCCGACCCTCGGGCGATCGAGCAGGCGCTCGAGGGAGGTGCCGTCGACGTCGGCGGTTCGGTCGAGGACGCGGCGCTCGAAGCGTGCGACCTCGTCGTGCTGTGTACGCCCGCGCAACCGCTTCTCGAAATGCTTCCGGAAATCGCGGGGCGGATGGCGCGGGGCGCTGTCCTCACCGACGTCTGCGGCGCGAAGGAGCGTGTCTGCGAAGCGGGCGCGAAGCAGGATCGCGTCGTTTTCGTCGGCGCGCATCCGATGGCGGGCACCGAGTATCGCGGCTTCGCCGCGGCCGACCCGGCGCTGTTCGCCGGAGCGACGATCGCGGTCTGCCCGCCGGTCGGGGCGGCCGACGAGCGCGCACGCAGGGAAGCCGGCACCCGCGTCCGCTCGCTCTGGATGGCCGCGGGCGCCGAGAAAGTGCTCGACGTCGATCCGGCGAAGCACGACCGCGCCGTGACCTTCGCCTCGCACCTTCCGTATCTCGCCGCGGCGTCGATCGTCGAATCGCTGCTCTCGGCCGGCGACGCCGCCGCGCTCGCGCGCGACCTGGCCGCGGGCGGCTTCCGCGACACCACGCGCCTCGCCGGCGACGGGACGGTCGGCGGCGCTGCCGCCCTCAACCGATTCATCCCCTCCGAAGCCCGCGCGCTCGCGCAGCGCCTGCGTGCGCTCGCCGACGAGATCGAGCAGGATCCGAACGCGGCCCTCGATCGCCTCGGCAACCTCGCCGACGAACGCCGCCGGATGCGCCTGCCCACCGTCTCGACCAGGGTCCGGCCGGCGCGCTCTCCCTGAGGCATGCGCCGGCTCCTCGTCCTGTTCGTCATTTCCCACGCCGCGCTCGCGCAGCCGGTGCCGGACCCGGTGCGCGACAAGAGCGAGCCCGAGGCCTTGAGCCCGCCGCGGCTCCTCGAGCCGGTCATGGCCGACTATCCGCCGGGCGCGACGACCGCGGCGCGCGTCCTGCTGCAGCTCGACGTCGACGAAAAAGGCTTGCCGCAGAACGTCCGCGTCCTTTCGGCGCCCCAGCCGGGATTCGATGAATCGGCGCTCGCCGCAGCGCGGAAATTGCGCTTCGAACCCGCCCGCCGCGGCGACGAGCCGATCGCCGTCCGCATCCAGTACGCATTCAACTTCGCCGCACCGCCGAAGCTGAAACCGATCGCCGCACAGGAGACGCCCGTCAACCTCGCCGGCCAGGTCCGCGAGCGCGGCACGCGCCGCAAGCTGTCGGGCATCGAAGTGCTCGCTGACGACCTTTCCGCGCTCACCGACAAGGACGGCCGCTTCGAGCTCCGCGGAGTTCCCGAGGGCCGCCCGATCGAGATCGTCATCGCCGCTCCCGGCTACCAGCGTTTCACTGCGCGTGAAACGGTAAAGCCCGGCGAAAAACTCGAGGTCGAATACCGCCTGCAGCCCGTCTACGCGAGCCCCTACGAGGCGACCGTACAGGGCGAGCGCGAGCGGCGCGAGATCTCCCACACCGTCGTCAGCAGGGAGGAGTTCGACAAGATACCCGGCGCGCAGGGAGACGCCGTCAAGATCGTCGAGGACCTCCCCGGCGTCGCGCGCACCAGCCCGATCGGCGGCGGCCTCCTCGTCATCCGCGGCAGCAAGCCGGGCGACTCGCTGGTCTACCTCGACGGCGAGCCGATCCCGCTGCTCTTCCACTTCGGCGCGCTCTCCTCGACGTTCAACCCCGATCTCCTCGACGCGATCGATTACATCCCGGGCAACTTCAGCGCCGCATACGGGGACCTCACCGGCGGCCTCGTCGAAGTGCGCACCCGCAACCTCCGCGAGGAGCCGCACGGCTACGCCAACCTGAACCTGCTCGAATCGAGCGCGCTGGTCGAGGGAAAGATCCTCCCCGGTCTCACCGTCGCGGTCGCCGGCCGCCGCAGCTACATCGACTTCGTGCTGCGCGCGGCGGTTTCGTCGAACGGCGACGTCGGTTTGACCGTCGCGCCGCGCTACTACGATGCGCAACTGCGCGTCGACTGGCAACCGCCGGGCAGCGCGCACCGGCTCTCGTTGATCGCGCTCACCTCCGACGACGCGCTCGGCCTCCTCGTCGAGCGCCCGCTCGAGCAGGATCCGAATCTCTCCGGCTCGATCGACGCCGAGACCGGCTTCCAGCAATTCCGGTTCAAGCACGAGTGGCGCAACGGCAGCCTGTCGCTGAACACGGTGGCGATGTTCGAGAAGCTGCTCCTCAAATTCGTCGTCGGTCCGAGCAACTTCCTGCTCGATGCCCACGACACCTACCTGCGCAGCACCGCCACCTGGGAGGTCTCGGAAAATCTCGGCATCGCCTCGGGCATCGACGTCGCGAATCGCCGGCTGCTGGTCTCGGCAGTTTTTCGCCAGTCGTTTCTTTTCCGCGAGGGCGATTACAACACCCAAAGCCCGCGTCCCGACGACGCGACGATCTCGCTCGCGCCCACGCTCTTCAATCGCCTGTCGCCGGGCGTCTGGGCCGAGGCGCGCATCCACCTGCTGCCGAACCTCTCGGTCACGCCCGGCCTGCGCGCCGATCTCTATCGATATTCGCCGCGTGAATCGAATACGACGGGGACGATCACGCCGCGGCTCTCGGCCCGTTGGGAGCCTTCGGAAAAGGTCGCCGTGAAAGGCGGCCTCGGCATGTACTCGGAAGGCGCGCGCAACGGAGACGCCGCGCGCCCGTTCGGCAATCCTGCCATCCTCCCTGAGCGCGCGTGGCAGGCGACGCTCGGCGTCGAGCTGCGGCCGCTGCCGGGCTTTTTCGCCAGCGTCGAAGGGTTCTACAAAGGTCTCTCGGAGCTGATCGTCCGCAACGACACGCCCGACCTTCTCGACAACGCCGGCGTCGGCCGCGTCTTCGGACTCGAAATACTGATCAGAAAGGAGCTGTCGGAGCGATTGTTCGGCTGGATCGCATATACCCTATCGCGAAGCGATCGCATCGATCGTCCCGGCGACCGGCGCCGGCTCTTCGATTTCGACCAGACCCACAACCTCACCGCGGTCGCCTCCTGGCGATTCGGCGGCGGCTGGCAGATCGGCGGCCGTTATCGAATCATCACCGGAAATCCGGACACGCCCGTGATCGGCTCGCGCTACCTCGCCAACTTCGACGCGTATCTGCCGATCTACGGCCCGATCAACTCGTCGCGCCTGCCGACGTTCCACCAGCTCGACGTACGGCTCGATCGCACCTGGACGTTCGACGCCTGGATGCTCGACGCGTATGTCGACGTGCTCAACGCGTACAACCATCGATCGATCGAAGGCTCCGTCTACAGCTACGACTTCTCGCAGCACGCCTGGTTCGAAGGCTTGCCGGTGATCCCGACGCTGGGCGTGAAAGGGTCGTTTTGATGCGCCTGCTGCTCGCCATCGGACTGCTCGCCGCCGGCTGTCCGGCCGGCCTCGAGGCCCAATCGCACGTCAGCAAGCTGCGCGTACTGGGGATCAAGGCGGAGCCGCCGGAGCTGATCGTGCAGCCCGACGCGGGACTGCCGTCGACGACCTTGACCGCGCTCGCCGTCGATCCGTCGGGCGCTCCGATTTCGATCCGGTTCGCCCTCTGCACCGATTTGAGCGGCGTACCCTCGCCGACCCTCGACTGTCCGGGCAGCGCAGGGATCGATCTCCCCGACGCCGGACCGCTCGCGGCGCGCCTCGATCTCGCGGACCCGCGCATCGTCGAGCTCGCCGCCACCACCCCGTTCGACGGCGGCTCCGTCGTCGCCGCTCTCGATCGAGGCGTGCCGCTCCTGATCGGTTTCGACGCGGCCGCCGACCTCGCGAATCTCTCCGGATTCGCGACGCTGACCCTGCGCACTCCGCTGAAGGGCCCGGCGAACCTCAACCCGCGGCTCGTCGATCTCCAGATTCCCGAGGCGCACGCCGGCGGAACGATCCGCCTGCAGCCGATCGCCGCCGAAAAACACGACCCGACCGAGCGCTACCTGTTCAGTTTCTTCGCCACCGACGGCACGCTCGCCTGGCTGCATTCGACCGACGTGACCGCGACCGGCCAACCGGCTCCGACCTGGGTCGAATGGACCGCTCCGAAAACCGCCGGCCAAAACGTTCGCTTCTGGGTCGTGCTCCGCGACGGCCGCGGCGGCGTCGACTGGCTGGAACGCGAAGCGGCGGTGAAGTGATCGAAAGGGCGAGCGCTCCTCACCTGTGTTCAGGTCGGCGCAATGCGTAACGTTCGGACGTGGGAGGGGTCAGGGAAAACCCGAAGCAGGCGAGCGTCCTGGCGCTGCTCCCAGGCGTTCCGATGCCGGCCAACACCGGCGGGAACCTGCGCGCCCTGACGATGCTGCGCGCGCTCGATGCGACGTTCGATCTGGTCTCCCTCTGCTGGTCGCGCGAGCAGGACGACATCCAGGCGCTCGATCGCACGCTCCGCGGCCGCGCCTTCGCCGTTCACAGGACGGGGCCGGTCGATGCGCTGTTCACCGAGGCGATGGGCTTCGTCCTCGGCGCGCCCGCGGGCTACTGCCGCTACGGGTGGTTCCCCGCGCGGCTGCGCGAGCTGCTCGAGGAGCGGGAATTCGACGCCATCCATTTCGACCACGCGCACACCGCGCTCTCGTGGCCGCTGGTGCGCCGGTTGCAACCGAAGGCGAAGCTCGTTCTCGACGCGCACAACGTCGAGGCCGAGATCGTCGAGCGCGTCGCCGATTCCGCGCCGCGCTGGCAGCGCAAGGCGATGCGCTGGCAGGCGAGCCGCATCCGCGAGCTCGAGGCGGAGCTGGCGCGCGAGATGGACCTGATCTTCACCTGCTCGGACAAGGACGCGGAGGCTTTCCGGTCGATGGGATCGAGCGCGGTCCGGGTGGTCCCGAACGCGATCCCGCCGCTCAGCGCGCCGATGGTCGCGCAGCGCCGCGACGTGGTCTTCGTCGGCTCGCTCGACTGGCGGCCCAACATCGACGCCGCGCTCCTGCTCGCGAAAGAGATCTGGCCGCGCTGCCGCGGGCTGCTCCCCGGATCGCGGTTGGCCATCGTCGGCCGCAATCCACCGCTGCAGATCCAGTCGCTGGCCGGGCACGACGTCGCCGTCGCCGGCAGCGTGCCGCTGGTGCAGCCGTGGCTCGATCGCGCGTTCGCCACCGCGATCCCGCTGCGCGCTGGATCGGGGACGCGCATCAAGATCCTCGAGGCATGGGCGGCGGGCGTGCCCGTGGTGGCGAGCCGCGTGGCCGCCGAGGGACTGCCGTACACCGATGGAAAGGACCTGTTGCTCGCCGAGGAGCCCGGCGAGTTCGCCCGCGCGCTGGTGCGGCTCTGGCGCGACCGGCAGCTGGCGGACGCGCTCGCCCGGGAAGCGCGCAAGACCGTCGAGCCGTTCACGCCCGCGCAGATCGCGCAGGCGGTCTCGCGGCACTATCGCGAAGTGCTCGGCATCGGCGACAACGCCCGGCCGTACAACGACGCGTACGCCCCCGCCATGGCCGCGACGTCGTAAAGCCGCGCCCGGGCGGCGGCTCGCGCCCCGAAGATCGCGGCGCAGCCTTCCCCATTTTTCACTCTATCGACGGCCTCCGACAACGCGCGCGGATCGCCCGGCGGCACCAGCACGCCGGCGCCGTCGGCCAGCAATTCCGGCAGCTCGCCGACCGCGCTCGCGACCAGGCACCGCCCCAGCGACATCGCCTCGAGGGCGACCAGCGGCAATCCCTCGGTCAGCGACGGCAGCACGACCACGTCCGCCGCCGCGAACACCGCCCGCGTGTCCTCGACGAAGCCGAGGAAACGCGCGTCAAAAAGTGCAGTCCTTTCCAGCTCTTCACGCAGCGGCCCATCGCCGGCGATGAGCGCGACCACGTCCCGCCGGCCGCGCAGCGCATCGAACAGCACCCGATGCCCCTTTTCCGGCGACAGCCGGCCGACGACCGCGATGCAGAATCGATCGACCCCGAATCGGCCGCGTGCGGCCACGCGCTCCGCGTCGCTGACCGGCGCCCAGGACGGAACCGCGTTGGGCACGAACGCGACCGGCGCCCCGCGCACCCACCGGCGCAGCCGGGCTTCCAACACCCGCGAGACCGCGGCGACACCGCGGGTGAAATTCGCGAGGAGCCGCGCCACCAGCTCGTACACCCGTACGGCGAGCGTGCTCCCGGTGTCGCCGTGAAACGTCGCGACCACCGGAACGCCGGCGAAGAGCGCGACGAACAGCGCCTTGAAATCGTGAGCGTGCAGGAGCTGCACCCCGTTCTCGCGCGCCCACGCTCCGACCGATCGCGCGCAGGCGAGATCGAATCGGCGCGCGCTCTCGAATCGGACACCCGCCAGTCCGCGCCGGCGCGCTTCCTCGGAGAGTAAATCCGGCTGGCCGGGCCGCTGGATCGACCCGACGACCGCCTCGTACGGCGCCTCCGTCGCCTCGGCCAGCGCGATCACGGCGCGGTCGGCCCCGTAGAGCCCCGACCCCTGCCGCAGATGGAGGACCCGGATCACGCCCGCGCTGCCAGCTCGCGATAGAGCGCCTCGTACGCGTCGACCATCGGCTCGATCGAATGCCGCTGCGCGAGCGACCGCGCCGCCGCTCCCATCCGCGCGCGCAACGGCGCGTCGCCCACCAGCCGCTGCAGCGCCGCACCGAGCGCCGCGCGATCGCCGAGTGGCGCGAGCAGCGCGGTCACACCTTCCTGGTGGATCTCGCGCACCGGCTGAAGATCGTGCGCCACCGTCGGCAGCCCCGCGCCCATCGCTTCCAGCATCGACAGCGATCGCCCTTCGCTCAGCGACGTCTGCGCGTAGACGTCGAGCCCCGGCAGAAGTCGCGCGGCGCCCACTACCAGGCCGGTGAAATGCACGTTGGCGTGCCCGCGCGCCGTCGATCGCAGCTCGTCCTCCATCGGTCCCGCGCCGATCAGATACAGCTGCACGTCCGCGCGATCGGCGAACTTGTCGATGAACGCCTGCAGCAGCTTGTCGGGTCCCTTGATCGGCCGCATCCCCCCGCAATACCCGATCGCGACCGCGCCCTCGGGGACGCCGAGCTCGGCGCGCGCCGCCGCGCGATCACCCTCGACCAGCGGCACGCCGTTCGCGATCACCGGCACCCGGGCTCCCGCCGGCGCCCAGCCGAGGATGTCCTGCCGCACCTTCTCGCCGCACGCGACCAGCGCGTCGGTCACGCGCGCCGCTGCGTTCGCCGCGGTCCGCTTCTTTCCTTCCGGCGTCCGCTGCTCGTGAAACGTCGCCATCACCCGCGTGCTCGGCCGCAGCATCCGCACCGCCGCCGCGTTCAGCCACGGCCCGAGATCGTGTGCGTGCAACACCGACACACGCCGCTTCTCGAGCGCGCGTCGAATCCCCGACAGCGCCTTGAAGCTCATCCCCGACGCCGGCAGCAATTCCACCTCGAGCCCCGCGCGCGAGGCCACGTCGTGGACGGGCCCGTCGGGACCGAGCGCGAGGATCGACGCCTCGATCCCGCGCTGCCGGCTTCGGTCCGCGAGCTGGACCACGAGCTGCTCCAGGCCGCCGAGATCGAGCCCGTAGATCAAGTGCGCCACCGAAAGCCGCATGGATCCCTCCCGGGCGAAAGCTATTCATCACGCACGCTGACGGCCAGCAGCTAAAGCAACGGCACACCACGGAGGCACGGAGAGCACGGAGTTTGTTTTGGAAACAAAAAGGCTTTTCTCGGTGCCCTCCGCGCCTCCGTGGTGAGTATTTCCTTTGTCAGTCCTCGATGCTCTGCTGCGCGCGCGCCGCCTCGATCAGGAGGTCGACGAGTTTGTTCGCCAGCTCGCGATCGTTCCCCAGCGCCTCCATGTACGTCCGCCGCACGGCCGCCTCGCGGCGCGGGTCGAGCACCGCGCGGCCCGTCTGCCGCTTCGAGGCGCCGATCACCTTCGCCACCTCGAGCCGCCGCTGGACGAGCACCGCCAGGTCGTGATCGATCGAATCGACCCACGCCCGGAGCTGCGCGAGCGGCAGCCGCGCGTCGGGATGCAGCGCGAGCGCTCTCGAGAGCTCCTGGAACCGCGCCGGCACCAGCGCCTGCTCGGCATCGCTCAGCGCGCGCGCCGGATCGTCGTGCACCTCGACGATCAAGCCGTCCGCGCCGGCCGCCCACGCCGCGCGCGCAAGCCCTTCGACGAGATCGGCCCGCCCCGCCGCGTGCGACGGATCGGCCACCAGAGGCAGGTGCGTCAGCGGCCGCGCCGCGAGCAGGCCACCCAGGTCGAGCGTATTCCTCGTCGCCGTCTCGAACGTGCGGATGCCGCGCTCACAGAGCACGACGCGCGTCTCTCCCGCCGCCATGACGTACTCGGCCGCCCCCAGCCACTCGTCGACCGTCGCGCCCGCGCCGCGCTTGAGCAGCACCGGCCGCCCCGCCCGCCCGACCGCGCGCAAGAGGTCGAAGTTCTGCATGTTCCGCGCGCCGATCTGCAGCATGTCGGCCTTCGCGGCGACCGGCTGCACCTGATCGACCGCCATCACCTCGGTGACGATCGGCAGCCCCGTATCCCGCGACGCGTCGATCATCCAGTCCAGGGCCTCGAGCCCATGTCCTTGAAATGCGTAAGGATTTGTCCGTGGCTTGAAGATGCCTCCGCGCAGCATCGTGGCCCCGCAGGAGGCCACCTCGCGGGCGATCCGCAGCACCTGCTCGCGCGACTCGACCGAGCACGGCCCCGCGATCATCGCCCGCGCAC
>JAIVGS010000122.1 GCA_020201435.1 Myxococcales bacterium | reverse complement strand
TTCTCGGTGTGTCCGCTCATGCTGCGGACGAGCTTCACTTTCAGGGCCATTTACGCTCGCTCCTCGCTGCGCAGGTCGGCCAGCTCCTTGCCGCGCAGCCGCGCCGCCTCTTCCGGGCTGCGCAGCTTGCGCAGGCCGTCGAGGGCAGCCTTGACCACGTTGTGCGGGTTCCGCGAGCCCTGCGACTTGGTCAGGATGTTGCGGATGCCGACCGCCTCGAGCACCGCGCGCACGCTGCCGCCCGCGATCACACCCGTTCCTTCGCCGGCCGGCTTGAGCAGCACCTTGCCGGCGCCGAAATGACCGAGCACCTCGTGCGGGATCGTGTTCCCAGCGAGCGGGACCTTGAACAGGTTCTTCTTCGCCTGCTCGCCGCCCTTGCGGATCGCTTCGGGCACTTCGTTCGCCTTGCCGAGGCCCGCGCCGACGTGTCCCTGCCCGTCGCCGACGACGACCAGCGCGGAGAACGAGAAGCGCCGGCCGCCCTTCACGACCTTGGCGACGCGGTTGATGTGAACGACGCGGTCGTTCAGCTCGGGGAGATCGTTCGGATTGATCGGAGTCGCCATCAGAATTTCAAACCGCCTTCCCGAGCGCCCTCGGCAACCGCCGCGATCCGCCCGTGGTACATGAACCCGTTGCGATCGAAGACGACCGCTTCGATCTTCTTTTCCTGGCACTTCTTCGCGATCAGCTTGCCGACTTCCTTGGCCTGATCCTTCTTCTTGCCCTTGCTTTCTAATAGTTCCGGGCTGAGCGTGCTGGCTGCGGCGAGCGTCTTCGAAGAGACGTCGTCGATCACCTGTGCGTAGATGTGGTTCAAGCTGCGATACACCGACAGCCGCGGCCGCTCGGTCGAGCCCTCCACCCGCTTGCGGATGTGATCCTTGCGGCGCTGCCGCAGGTACTGCTTCTTCATGTTGGTCGAGGCGCTCATTTACGCGGCTCCCGTCTTGCCCTGCTTGCGGCGGATCGTTTCCTCGGCGTACTTCACGCCCTTGCCCTTGTACGGCTCGGGCGGGCGCAGCTTGCGGATCTCGGCGGCGACCAGCCCGATCTGGTGCTTGTCGGCGCCCTTCACCGTCAGGCGGTTGGCCTTCTGGTCGTACTCGGCGGTCACGCCCTCCGGCAGCGGGTACTCGACCGGGTGCGAGAAGCCGAGCGAGAAGGTGATGCTCTTGCCCTTCAGCTCCGCCTTGTAGCCGACGCCGGCGATCTCGAGCTGGCGCTGGAACCCGACCGTCACGCCCTGGATCATGTTCGCGACCAGCGTGCGGGAGAGGCCGTGGAGCTGGCGGGCGCGGCGCGAGTCGTTCGGGCGGTCGACCTTTACCTGGCCGCCCTCGACGGTGACCTTCATCTCGCGGTCGAGCTTCTGCGAGACCTTGCCCTTGGGGCCCTCGACGTTCACCAGGCCCGGCTGCGCCGTGACCTTGACCTTGTCGGGGATCTTGATGGCGAGCTTTCCGATGCGAGACATGACGGGTTCCCTTACCAGACGGTGGCGATCAGCTCGCCGCCGAGATGCTGCTTGCGGGCTTCGCGATCGACCAGGACGCCCTTGGAAGTGGAGAGGATGGCGATGCCGAGGCCGTTCATCACCTTGGGGATGTCGGTGTGCTTGACGTAGCGGCGCAGGCCCGGCTTCGAAAGGCGCTTGATGTCGCTGATGGCCGGACGCTTCTCCTCGTCGTACTTGAGGACCACGTGGAGCGTGCCCTGCGGGCCGTCGCCCTTGACGTACGAGACCTCGCGCACGAACCCCTCGTCGCGCAGCACTTCGCAGACCCGCTGCTTCAGCTTCGACGCGGGCAGATCGAGCTCCTCGAGCCCCGCCCGCTGCGCGTTCCGGATTCTCGTCAACAGATCAGCAACTGGATCGGTCATGCTCATAGGTCACCAACTCGACTTGATCACGCCAGTGATCTCGCCTGCAAGTGCGCGGTTTCTGAAGCAAATTCGGCACATCTGGAACTTGTTGAGAAACGCGCGCGACCGGCCGCACAGCTCGCAGCGGTGGTACGCGCGGACCTTGAACTTGGGCTTCTTCGCGAGGCGCTTCGCCTGCGCAATCTTGGAGAGCTTTGCCATGTGTTACGCCGTCCTGAAGGGCATGCCGAAGTACTTCAATAGAGCGCGGCCCTCTTCGTCGCTCCTCGCGGTGGTCACGATCGTCACGTTCATCCCTTTGATCTTCTCGATCCGGTCGTAGTTGATCTCGGGGAAGATGATCTGCTCCTTGATGCCGAGCGTGTAGTTGCCCTTGCCGTCGAAGCTCTTGCCCGAGACGCCCTTGAAGTCGCGCACGCGGGGGAGCGCGACGTTCAGAAGCCGGTCGAGGAACTCGAACATCCGGTCGCGCCGCAGCGTCGCCATCACGCCGATCGGCTGGTTCTCGCGCAGCTTGAAGTTCGCGATGCTCTTGCGCGAGCGGGTGACGATCGCCTTCTGGCCGGTGATCGCCATCATCTGCTCTTCGGCCTGCTCGATCAGCTTGTTGTTGGTGATCGCTTCGCCAAGGCCCATGTTGACGACGACCTTCTCGAGCCGCGGCACCTGCATCGGATTCTTGTAGCCGAACTCCTTCATCAGCGACGGGACGATCTGCTCCTTGTAGGCCACGCCGAGCCGCGCCGGGTGCTCGCCGCGCGACGCCGCCGGACCTTGCGCCGCCTGGATGGTGGCCGGGGCCTTCTCTTTCCTGCCGCCCTTCTTGCCGCCGCCGCGCTGGCCTTCCGGCTTCTTCTTCTCCTCGGCGTGCACCTTGGCGTCGGCGACGGGGCCGGTGCCGTGGGCGTGCTTCTTGTCCTTCTCTTTTTCGTCGTGCTTCTTCTTGTCGTCAGCCATGACGTGTCACCTTGTTTTTCGGCCTTCGGCCTAGGCCTGATCGATCTGCGCGCCCGACCGCTTGGCGATGCGCACGCGCGTGCCGTTCTCGAGCACCTTGGTGCCGATCCGGGTCGGCTTCTTCGACTCCGGATCGATCAGCGCGAGATTCGAGATGTGGATCGTGCCGTTCTTCTCGACGATGCCGCCCTCGGGCGCGGCGGGGTTGCGGCCGCGCTTGTAGTGGCGCTTGAAGACCATCAGCTTCTCGACCTCGGCGCGCTGCTTCTCGTGGTCGATGGCGAGGATCTTCCCGGTCTTGCCCTTCTCTTTGCCGGAGAGGACGTAAACGGTGTCGCCTTTCTTGATCCTGATCTGTGCACGCGCCATGTCAGTCTCCTTTTTGGACCGGGTTTCGATCCGGCGCCTGCGGCGCCTCCACCAGGGTGGAGCTCGCTCCCCCCTGGACCCCCCAAAAGGGGACGGTCATTTCAGTCGCCACCATTCCTACAAAACCTCCGGCGCGAGCGAGATGATCTTCATGAACTTCTTCGCGCGCAGCTCGCGGGCCACCGGGCCGAAGATGCGGGTCCCGACCGGCTCGCCTTCCTTGGTGACCATCACCGCGGAGTTGGTGTCGAACTTGATGTAGCTTCCGTCGGGGCGCTTGAGCTCGCGCTTGGTGCGCACGATGACCGCGCGCGCGACCTCGCCCTTCTTCACCTTGGAATTGACCAGCGCCTCTTTGACGGAGACGACGATGACGTCGCCGATCGTCGCATATCTCTTTTTCGTGCCGCCCAGCACCTTGATGCAGGCGACCTTCTTGGCGCCGCTGTTGTCGGCGACGTCGAGCACTGTCGTCGTCTGGATCATGACTGCGGCGCTCCTTCCAGTGCTTCGCCCTTGACGAGGACTTCGGCGACGCGCCACCGCTTCTCTTTCGAGATCGGGCGCGTCTCGACGATCCGGACCTGGTCGCCCGGCCGGCACTCCGACTTCTCGTCGTGGACCTTGTACTTCTTCTTGTCGATCATGTACTTGCCGTACTTGCCGTGCTTCATCCGGCGCTCGACCTGCACCACCACCGTCTTCGTCATCTTCGCGGAGAGGACCGTCCCGATCCGCGACTTGGGCTGCCCGCGGCCCGCGTGCTGCGCCTGCATATTCTCGCTCATGACTTGTTCTCCGCAGGCTTCGCCGCCTTTCGCGCGGCCTTGCTCGTGTTCTGCTTCTGGGTGAGGAGCGTCAGGATCCGGGCCAGATCGCGCTTGTTCTTGGTCACGTCCGAGACCGACTCGAGCGTGCCCGCGCGGCGGCGGATCTTGAGGTTGAAGAGGTTCTCGCGCAGCTCACCGGCCTTGCGGGACAGCTCTTCGACGGAAAGATCCTTGAGTTCAGCGGCTTTCATTTACGCCCCCAGCTCCTGCGAGCGGCTGACCATCCGCGTGTGCATCGGCAGCTTGTGCGCGGCGAGCGACATCGCCTTGCTCGCGATCTCGCGGGTCACGCCTTCCATCTCGAAGAGGATGCGGCCCATCTTCACGACGGCATGCCACTCCTCGACGTTGCCCTTGCCGTGGCCCATGCGGGTTTCGGCCGGCTTCTTGGTGACCGGCTTGTCGGGGAAGATCCGGACCCAGACCTTGCCGCCGCGCTTGATGAAGCGGGTCATCGCGACGCGGCCGGCCTCGATCTGGCGGGCGGTGATCCGGCCCGACTCGAGCACCTTGAGGCCGTAGTCGCCGAACGCGAGATCGCCCCCGCGATAGGCCTTGCCCTTGTGGCGGCCCTTCTGCTGCTTGCGGAACTTGGTGCGTGCAGGTTGCATCATGGGAGTCGTTCCTTACTGAATCGGGCTCGGGGTTGCGCCGCCGGTCGTGACGCGGGCCGGGGCGGGGCGAGCGGGACCCTTCTTGCTCGCTTCCGCGGCCGATTCGGGGAGAACTTCTCCCCGGAAAATCCAGACCTTGCAGCCGATCTTGCCGTAGGTCGTCTTGGCTTCGGCGAAGCCGTAGTCGATGTCGGCGCGGAGGGTATGCAAAGGTACGCGTCCCTCGCGGTACCACTCGTAGCGGGCCATTTCCGCGCCGCCCAGGCGGCCCGAGCACGCGACGCGGATGCCCTTGGCGCCGAACTTCTGCGCGGTCTGGATCGCCTTCTTCATCGCGCGGCGGAACGCGATGCGCCGCTCGAGCTGCGTGGTGATGTTCTCGGCGACGAGCTGCGCGTCGGTCTCGGCCTTGCGGACCTCGACGATGTTGAGGAACACCTCGTTCTGCGTGAAGGCCTGGAGCTCCTTCTTGATGCTCTCGATCCCGGCGCCGCGCTTGCCGATGACGATCCCGGGACGCGCGGTGTGCACGTTGACCTTCACCTTGTTCGCGGCGCGCTCGATCTCGACCTTGCTGATGCCCGCCTGGCCGAGCTTCTTCTTCACGTACTCGCGCAGGTGGATGTCCTCGTGCAGCCACTTGGCGTAGTTCTTCTCCTCGTACCACTTCGAATCCCAGGAGCGGATCACGCCGAGGCGGAAGCCGATCGGATTGACTTTCTGGCCCATTAGTTCCGCCTCTTCTTCGGTGGCTTCTCGTCCGAAATGGTCAGTGAAATGTGCGAGGTCTTCTTGAGGATCTTGAACGCGCGGCCCATCGCGCGGGGCATGTAGCGGCGGAGCGACGGGCCCTGGTCGACCATCAGCGACTTGACCCGCAGTGCGTCGGCGTCGAACTGCTGGTTCTTCGCGGCCTGCTCGGCGTTCGCGACGGCCGAGCGCAACAGCTTCGCGACCGGCTCCGCCGCGCGCTTTTCGACGTACGCGAGCTGCGCCAGCGCGGCGTTCACGTTCTTGCCGCGGATCAGGTCCGCGACGACGCGCACCTTGCGCGGCGTGATGCGGAGATACCGAAGTGTGGCGGTGGCTTCCATGTTCATGTCCTCACTTCGCCGCCGGAGCGGGCGCCGCCGGAGCCGGAGCGCCGGGTGCGCCGGGAGCAGCGCCGGGCGCGCCGGGCACCGCCGCGCCGGGCTTGACCTTCTTGTCGCCGGTGTGGCCGTGGAACGTTCGCGTGGCCGCGAACTCGCCGAGCTTGTGGCCGACCATGTTCTCGGTCACGAACACCGGGATGAACTTGCGGCCGTTGTGCACCGCGAACGTGTGACCGACGAGGTCCGGCAGGATCGTCGACCGCCGCGACCACGTCTTCACGACCTTCTTCTGGTTGGCGCGGTTCATGTCCTCCACCTTCTTGATCAGGTAGCGGTCGATGAACGGCCCCTTTTTCACTGAGCGACCCATGCTATCGGCGTCCTTTCTTGCCCTGATGGACGTGTGGCCGATCCGGCGCCTGCGGCGCCTCCACCCGGGGGGAGCCCGCTCCCCCCTGGACCCCCCAAAAGCCACGTGTTGCGTTGTTGAATCCCATTGCCATTACCGCACGCCCTTGTCGCGGCGCTTGATGATGAACTTGGTGGTGCTCTTGTTGACGCGCGTCTTGAGACCCTTGGTCTGCTGGCCCCATGGCGAGACCGGGTGCGGGTTGCCCTGTCCGGACTTGCCTTCGCCGCCGCCGTGCGGGTGGTCGACCGGGTTCATCGCCAGGCCGCGGACGGTCGGGCGCCAGCCCTTCCAGCGGTTGCGGCCCGCCTTGCCGATGCGGACGATCTCGTGCTCGGTGTTGCCGAGCTGGCCGACGGTGGCCTTGCACTCGAGCAGGACTTCGCGGACTTCCGTCGAGGGCAGGCGGATCTGCGCGTACTTGCCTTCCTTCGCCATCAGCTGCCCGAACGAGCCGGCGCTCCGGATCATCTGCGCGCCGTGGCCCTTCTTCAGCTCGACGTTGTGGATCACGGTGCCGAGCGGGATCGCGTGCAGCGGCAGCGCGTTCCCGGGCCGGATGTCGACGGCCTCGCCGGAAGAGAGCATGTCGCCGACGTTCACGCCGACCGGCCAGAGGATGTAGCGCTTCTCGCCGTCGGTATAGTGGAGCAGCGCGAGGCGGGCCGAGCGGTTCGGGTCGTATTCGATGGCGGCGACCTTGGCGTTCACGCCGTCCTTGTCGCGCTTCCAGTCGATGATCCGCAGCCGCTGCTTGTGGCCGCCGCCGCGGTGCCGCGTGGTCATGCGGCCGTAGACGTTGCGCCCGCCGGTCGACCTGAGTGGAGCCGTAAGGCTCCGCTCAGGCTTTTTCTTTGTGATCTCGGTGAAATCCGGCGAGGTCATCAGCCGCCGGCC
>JAIVGS010000121.1 GCA_020201435.1 Myxococcales bacterium | reverse complement strand
ATCCAGTGCAGCACGCTGTGCGGATTGCTCCCCGGAGTGAAGTCCTCGCTCATCCAGGTGGAGAACCGGCCCCGCCGGACGCCGACGCTGATCTGGTTGTGGGAGCGGAACCCGGCGTAGAGACCCGACGACAGGAGCGCGTCGTCGCCCCCGACGCCGGATTGGACGCGGGTCCATCCCGGTTCGAGCAATGGCGAAAGCACGCGATCCTCGACGATCAGCGTGGTCTCGCCGATCCGCGCTTCGAACGAGACCTCGGCGGTCAGGTGCCAGGTCTTCGGCTGCAGTGCCGTCGGAGCCGAGAGGCGGGAGAACGCGCTCATCGCCAGGAGCCCGTGCAACGTGCCCCACCGCGCGAACGGCCAGGTCGCGCAGAGGCCGGAGGCGGCGTCGAATCCTCCCGATCCACCGGCCGCGGAGAGCGATCCGACCGGCAGCTTGAAGTCGACCCGCGCCGCGAGGGCGACCGGCCCCTCGACCAACGCCACCTGCGTGCGAGCGGTGAGGTCGCCGACCGCGAGCGTCGCCGAAGTGATCTCGAACGCGGTCCCTCCGTCGTCCGCGTAGGTCAGCGCGATCCGATTGCGCGGGTTGATCGCCCGCTGGTAATTGAACGCGCCGATCAGCGAGTGCCAGGCTTCGATCGGCCGATCGGACCACCCGCCCCAATGCTCGGTGATCTTCCACTCGAGCGCGCTGGAAATCCGGCGCGCCCATGGCCATGGCGCGGCGACGCGGACCGAGATCGAATCAGCCTGCTCGTCGAGCTCCTGCCGCGCCTGTCGATCGTTTCGAACGAGCGTCATGAATTCATTCCACGTGTTCGACATCGACCACCGCACGTCGATCTCGGGCCGCTCGATCGGCCGCGCGTCGCCGCCGGTCACGTCGAGGAACAGCTCGCGGAGCGGACCTTGCGTGCGCAGGCCGAGCGGGCCGGCGAGGAGGATCGCGACGAGGACGGGCACGCGCCCGCGAGACTAGCTTCCGGACGGCACGCAGGCCAGCACCGCGCCGGACTTCGCGCAGGCGGTCGCGACCGCCTTGCCGCATGCGTCCTGCACATCGCACGCTTTCAGGCAGCGGTTCGCCACGCAGGCGGTCTTGATGCCGTTCTGCGCCGGACACGCGTGCGCCGCATCGCACGGCTGCGTGCACAATCCGGGTCCCTCGCCGTGACGCTCACACGAGCGTCCGGCCGCGCAATCGGCGCTGGAGAGGCACGGGTCGCCGACGAAACCCTCGGGACCGGGCACGCACGCGTCGACCGCTCGCGCGCTGCCGAAGCGCATCGTCGACGGTTTGTAGGCGAACGCCTCGTAAGGCCGGCAGAAGTTGTCGAGCGCGCTCGCCTGACGGACGCACATCCCCCCGCCGTTGCCGTCGGGGACGCAGGCGGTGGCGATCTCGCCAGGGCGATCCGCGCACGATCCGCTGCAGGCCATCGTGCAGAAAGCGTGTCCGTACGGATTCTGCCGGCACTTTCCTCCGGCGAAATTGCAATCGGAATCCCGTGCGCACTCGCTGCCGACCCAGCGCTGCGCGAGGTCGATTGCGTCGGACCGTTGGTCGCGCTCGACAGCGCGCTGGATGGTGACCGGCACTTTTCCGTGCCCGTGCAGGAGCACGTAGACCTCGAGGATGTCCTCCGCGCGCATGCGAATGCAGCCGTGCGAAACGTACGCCCGGCGCAGCGAGCCGCCGTTGGGCGCGCCGAAATTGTCGACCGGCCCATGCAGCGCGTACCCGAGAGTGGATGGACCGTCGAGCCGGATCAGCGGAAGGCCGCCGTAGACCGGGGTGATCTTCTTCGTGTCTGGATCGGTCCACCAGATCTTGCAGCGATACCACCACGACCACGGCGATCCGCCGACGACCTTGGGATTGTCGCTCGCCCCCGCGGTCGTGTCGGCGGGTCCGGTCGTGAAATGGCCGATCGGCGTGAGCGAGACCCCGTGTTCGATCGCGCCCGGGCCGATCGCATACACCTTGTCGAACGTGCCGGCTCGATCCCACAGGTGCAGCGTCAGGCCGTCGAGCGACACGACGATCGCCGGGCTCGTGAGATGCGGCAGGCCGGTGGGCAGCGTCTTGCAGGTCGTCGCCGCGCCCCATTGCCCGTCGCCGGCGACGTTGCCGACGGCGTTCAGATCCGCATCGTCGGAGGTCGCATCGTCGAGCGACGGCGCGCCGCCGCACGCGGCGGCGAGCACGAGGAGGACGGCGAGACGGTGCATCGATGACCTCGGGCGTAGGCAAAGTCGCGCGCGCGCCTTCTGAGCAGCATTCATGCCGCGGCGGCGTGTAGCGGAATCACTGGCGATTCGGCTATCGGTCGATCGGATGACGCGTTGCGCTGGAGCGCGCGCGCTCCAGTTCAGGTGCGCGGCGACGCTCCACTCAGCCGCGCCACCACGCAGCGGGTGGCCTCGTTGAGCGCGCCTTCGGAATCGACCGCGCCCGGCTCGAAGTACACCTGCGAGGCGATTCCGAGGACGAGGCCGACGATCACGGTGGCCAGGCTCGGCGAGTCGACGAACTGGAAATCGCCCGAGTCGAGAAGGCTCAGCGTGCGTTCACGATAGACGTCGTAAAGCCGCGCGTTCGCCTTGCGCGCCTTGGGGTCGGAACCGAGCCGGCCCCAGAACGAGAGCAGGATGGTTCCGGCCTCGCGATGATCGAGAAAGCCGTGCAGATTCGCGCGGAGCACCGCGCGGATCTTGTCGATCGCCGTCGCGCCCTGCGCGACTTCGGCGTGCGTGGCCGCGTCGATCTCCTGCAGCGCGCTGGCGAGGACCGCGTCGACGATCTCGCCCTTGTCCTGGAAGTGGTAGGTGATCACGCCGCGGGTGAAACCCAGGCGCTTTTCGAGGGCTCCGATGGTGAGCGCTTCGAGACCGGAGGTGGCCACGATTTCGCGCGCCGCCGCGACGATCTCTCCGCGGCGAAAATCGTGCAGGGACGCCTTCGCTGTCGCTCGCTTGCGCATCTAGACGCGCACCTCCGCCGCTGCCTGGTCGCGGCGTCGCGGCCGGTACCGCTCCGGCCACGACTCCGGGTGCTCGGACGGCAGCGTCACCAGCTCGGGCCCCCGTTGTAACAGAAGTTCTGGAATTGTAACGCCCGTGATTTCCCGCGCGGCGATCAGCCCGGAGAAGGTCGCGCCGAGCACGCCGTGGCTGAGCGTGCTCGCGCCGCAGAGATAGAGACCGCGGATCGCCGAGCGGATCGGCCAGGCCCACGGGCCGACCTGCCATTTGCTCTTTTCGGTGCCGTAGAGGTTCCCCTCGGTCGACGCGCAGTAATGCACGTTGGTGAGCGGCGTGCCGAGCTCGGCGAACGCCACGCGCAGTCCGGGGATCACGCCCCGGACGGCGTCGAGCATCCGACGGGTCAAGTCGCTTTTCAGCTCTCCATACCCGGCGGGTCGCTCGCCGGTGCGCGAAGCCGTCCAGCGGAGGAACGCGGCGTGGTCGACGAAGGTGAACGCCTCGACGGTATGGACGCCGCGGAACTTGGACGGATCCTTGAGCGTGGTCGCGGTGACGAACATCCCCGGGATGCCCGCCTCGGGCAGCTCGATCGACCGGTAGATCGATTCCAGATCCCGGTGCGCGTAACTCCACACGTTGCCCGAGTCCATGCCGGCCGCGCGGAGATCGGTGTCGGTCGCGAGGAAGAGGCTGAGCGCCGAGATCGACCAACGGGTGCGCGCGAGCTTGCGCTTCACGGCGGCCGGCACGTGGGCAGGGCCGATCAGCTTTCCGAACGTCTGCGCCGGGTCGGCGTTGCTGATCACGAATCTCGATCGAATCTCGCCTCCGTCGGTTAGACGAACGCCGATGGCCCGGCCGCGCTCGACGAGAATGCGCTCGACCGGCGTGCGGAGCCGGATTTCGCCGCCGGCGCGCTCGAGCGCCCGGATGAATGCGCGCGGCATCACCCACGCGCCGCCCCGCGGATACCAGCCGCCGTCGAAGTAGTGCGCGGTGACGGAGGCATGGACGGGGGCGGGCGCCACGCTGGGCGGCAGGCCGTGGTCGCCGGACTGCGCCGCG
Source organism: Myxococcales bacterium (assembly GCA_020201435.1). Classification (GTDB taxonomy): domain Bacteria; phylum Myxococcota; class Myxococcia; order Myxococcales; family 40CM-4-68-19; genus 40CM-4-68-19. Next base: position 7,900 of record JAIVGS010000121.1, on the reverse strand, counting down.
AAGATCGCGCGCAGCAGCGGATCGCGGACGTACCGATCGATCAACGACGCCGCCGACGAGAGTCCCCAGCGCGCGACCGTCGGTGCGCGGAACGGGACCGTCAGCAGGTCGAGCGCGCCCTTGATCTCGAACAGCGCGTCGAGCTGGTCGCCGATCTTCTGGACCGTGCCGAGGTAGCCGCGGATCGCGCGTCTCTCGTGTGGAAACCGGTCCTCCAGGCGGCGGCGGAATTCGTCGCGCCCCTTGGGAATGTCGAAGCGGTCGGGACCGATGCGGAGATGATCGTATCCGGCGGGATTCAGCTCGCAGAACTCGAGATCGCCGGAGACGCCGAGTCCTTCGTAGATGGCGCGCATGCGCCCGCCGGGGCCCAGCTCGCCGACGTAATGGACGCCCGGGCTGAAACGATGGCCTTGCAGCGTGAACGAATGGCACCACCCGCCCGGAGCATAGTGCTGCTCGAGGACCAGGGTTTTCAGGCCCGCCTGCTGCAGGGCGACCGCGGCGGTCAGCCCGCCCGCGCCGGATCCGATCACGATGACGTCGAAGTCGGTCATGCGCGCTCGTTTATAACAACCGTTATAAAAACACAATGCACGTTCTACCCGCGCATACGCTAGTCTGGCTGCGTGCTGCGACTCCTCTATCGCGACGAGCACGTCGTCGTGGTCGACAAGCCTGCCGGGATCCTCACCGTTCCCGGGCGCGGCGGCGGCTCCGAGGCGCTCGTCGCCCAGGTCCGCGAGCAGGCGCCCGGGGCGATGGCGGTGCACCGCCTGGACCGGAACACCAGCGGCGCGGTGATCTTCGCCCTCGGCCGCGAGGCGCACCGGGCATTGAACAGCGCGTTCGAGGCACGGCGGGCCGAAAAAACCTATCTCGCGCTGGTGCGCGGCGACGTCGCGGCGCCACGGCGGATCACGTTGCCGCTCGCGGATACCAGGCGCGGCGGAATGCGCGTCGCGGAGCCGGGCGACAAGGCAGGGCAGCCGGCGACGACCCTCGTCGCGCCGCGCGAACGATTCGGCAACTACACGCTGTGCGACTGCATACCGAAGACCGGCCGCACGCACCAGATCCGCGTCCACCTGTCGGCCATCGGCCACCCGCTCGCCGTCGATCCGCGCTACGGAGAGGCGCGCCCGCTGCACATCGGCGACCTGTGGAGCGGCGCGCCCGACCCCGACACGATCGTGCTCGAGCGGACCCCGCTGCATGCGGCGTCGCTGCGCGTCCCTCACCCGCGAAAGGGCGGATGGCTGCTCGTCGAGTCGCCGCTGGCGGACGACATGGCGCGCTGTCTCGATCTCCTGCGCGCCGCCCGCCGCGAGAGCTAGCCAGGCTTGCCGTGGACCAGCAGCTTGGTGTCGGCCTTGAACGCGACGCGCATCTTGTCGCCCTGGACCTCCTGGACGAGGCCGATGCCGAACACCGGGTGATCGAGAACGTCGTCGGTCTCGAATCGTTCTTTCACCGAATACCGCCGCGCGCGCGACACGTCCTTCTGCGAGAGGAGCGCCTCCCAACTCGTCACCACCGGCTTCGCCAGCCTGCGCTCCCGGTCGGCCTTCGGTTCCCAGCTGCCGCGCTTCGGCTCCGCCACCGTGGCCTTGTAGTTGTGCTCGCCCTGACAGGTGTTGCAGCGGACCCGCGCTGCGCGCGTGCCGACCATCGCCAGGATGGTGTGGCCGAGGACCATCTTGCAGCGCGTGCACCAGGCGTCGATGTCGCCGCCGACTTTTGCCGTTTTTTGCATTGGATTCATACAATAACAGCTTCAGCGCGGATCCTGCAGGACAATCCGACGCAGATGAGCGCCGAGCCGGGTGACGATCTCGTAGTTGATCGTCTGCGCCCACCCGGCGAGTTGATCGGCGGACACCTGCTCGGCGCCGTCGCGGCCGAGCAGCGTCGCGATCACCGGCCCCTCGCCGTCCGCTGCCCGCGTCACGTCGATCACCACGTGGTTCATCATTACCCGGCCGAGCACCGGACACCGCTGCCCCGCGACCAGGACGTGCGCCTTGCCCGACAGCAGGCGTGGATAACCATCGTAATAACCGAGCGGAAGCACGGCGATCCGCGTGTCCGCCGGGGCGCGCCAGGTGCACCCGTAGCCGACGTAACTCCCGGCGGGCAGCCACTTGGTGAGCTGGCTCGCGCAGCGCCAGGACAGGGCCGGCCGGAGATCGGGGACCCTGCCGAGGACCGAGTGGGCCGAGAGGCGCGTTTCGTTCGACGCCCACAGGCCGTAGAGGGAGATGCCGATCCGGACCGCGTCCTGCCGGGCGCGAGGCAGGAGCAGCGCGGCGGCGCTGGCGGCGATGTGCCGTTCGAACGCGCGTTCTGATTTCAGAACGGACGTTATGCGGCGCACTCCTTCCTCGAAGCGGTCGAGCTGCTGCGTCGCATAGTTCTGCTCGGTGACGTCCTCGGTGTTGGCGAAATGCGAGAGCACGCCGGCCACCTCGATCGCGTCGCTCGCCCCCGCCAGCCACGCGGCGCCGGCCGGCAGATCCGGGAGCGTAAATCCCTCGCGGCCGAGGCCGGTGTCGACGTGGACGTGACCCCGCAGCCGGACGCCTGCCGCGCGCAGCGGCGCGACGAACCGCGCCTGCCCGGCGTCGGTCAGCGCCACGTCCACGCCGGCGCGCGCGAGCTCGACCGCTTCCTCGGCGTCCACCGCGCCGAGGACGACCACCTGCCGCACATCACGCCCGTTCTGTTTTTCGAACGCGCGTACCAAAAGCGCGTCGCGGGGATCGATCACGTACAGCGCGTCGCACGCCGCGTGCGCGATCGGCAGGACCTGCTCGAACCCGTGTCCGTACGGACCTATAGCAAGAAACCTCGCCCACCGGCCGATCCCGGAGTAGAAACGCTGTGATGGCCGAGCAGACCGCGGTCGAGCCGAAGCGTGCCCCCCAGGTGCCGAAGGCGCTGCGGCGTCCGTTCGAGATCCTCGGCGAGCTTTCGATGTTCACCGGCTCCTCCGCCCTGGCCATCTTCCGCCGGCCCTACCGCTTCGGGCTGCTCTTCTCGCAGCTCGAGTTCATGGCCTGGGGCTCGCTCTTCGTCGTCGGCCTGACCGGCCTCTTCACCGGCATGGTGCTCGCCTTGCAGACCGTCTACGCGTTCGGCCTCTTCAACGCCCAGAGCCTGGTCGGCGCGACCGTCGAGCTCTCCCTCGCGCGCGAGCTCGCCCCGATCTTCACCTGCATCGTCGTCGTCGCCCGCGTCGGATCGGCCGTCGCCACCGAGCTCGGCACGATGCGCGTCACCGAGCAGATCGACGCCCTCGAAACGATGGCCGTCGACCCCCTGAACTACCTCGTCGTCCCCCGCATCGTCGCCGCCGCGATCGCCGCGCCCGTCCTGACGATGCTCTTCAACGCCATCGCCCTCTTCGGCGCCTACGGCATCGCGGTGTGGGCGAAAGACCTGAGCCCCGGCACCTTCCTGAACCGGCTGCAATACCTCGTCGAGATGAAGGACATCACCAGCGGCCTCGGCAAAGCCTCGGTGATCGGCTTCGTCGTCACCACCATCGCCTGCTACCGCGGCTACCGCGCCGAGGGCGGCGCCCGCGGCGTCGGCATCGCCACCACCCAGGCCGTCGTCGGCGGCCTGGTCGCGATCTTCGCCATCGACTACATCTACACCGCGATCTCGCTCAGCGGCCCGCAGCAGCTCGCCGGGGGCCTCGGCGGATGACACCACCGCCACCGCCTCTGCCGGTGATGATCGATGTCCAGGACCTCTACAAAGCCTTCAGCGGCTTCGCGGTCCTCAAGGGCATCACCCTGCGGATGCACGAAGGCACCACCACCGTCGTCCTCGGCGGCTCCGGCAGTGGCAAGACGGTCCTGATGAAGCACATCATGGGCCTCTTCAAACCCGATCGGGGCCGGGTGATCGTCGACGGCCAGGACGTGTCCCACATGACCCGACAGGAGCTGGCCACCTTCCGTACCCGGATGGGCATGGTGTTCCAGAGCTCCGCGCTGTTCGACTCGATGACCGTCGGCGACAACGTCGCCTTCCCCCTGCGCGAGCACAGCGAGCTGTCCGAAGCCGAGATCCGCGAAAAAGTCCGGGAAAAACTGGCAGTTGTCGACCTGTACGACGTCGAACAGAAGTACCCCGCCGAGCTCTCCGGAGGCATGCGCAAGCGCGTCGGCCTCGCGCGCGCGATCATCCGCGACCCGAAAATCGTGCTCTACGACGAACCGACGACCGGCCTGGATCCTCTGACGACCGAGAGCGTTGACGAGATGATCACCCACGCCCGCGAGCGGCTCTCCGTGACCAGTGTGGTCATCTCCCACGACATCGGGTCTGCCTTCCACATCGCCGACCGCATCGCGGTCATCAACGAGGGTCGCATCGTGGAGGAGGGCACTCCGGCTGAAGTCCGTAAGACGCAAGAACCTTTCACCCGCCAGTTTCTCGCCACCTGGTTCGCCCGGACATAGGATCGCCGCAAGGTGCAAAGCTTCTGGACACCAATCCGCGTCGGTCTCGTGGTCGCAGCCGCGGTCGCGGCGTTCGGTCTCGGCCTGACGCTGATCGGCTCGAACCTCTTGAGCCGCAACTCGACCTACCGCGTCTACGCGGTGTTCGACGACGCGACCGGCCTCGGCGTCCGCTCGCGCGTCCAGATCGCCGGCATCCCGATCGGCCAGGTCGACCTCGTCGAGCTCGACCAGAAGACCGCCCAGGCCCGCGTCTGGCTGCGCATCCGCACCCAGTTCGTCCTCCATCGCGACGCCAGCATCACCAAGCGCAGCGAGAGCATCCTCGGCGATTTCCTCCTCGACGTGCACCCCGGCACCGCTTCCGAGCCTCCCCTGAGGGACGGCGACGAGATCAGGAACGTGCTCCGCCAGCCCTCGATGAACGACGTCTTCCAGTCGCTCAACAAGATCGCCGGCGACATCTCCGACATGACCGGCAACCTGCGCAAAGTCCTCGGCGGCGAGGCCGGCGAAAACAACATCCGCACGCTGGTCGAGAAGCTGCAGCGGATCGCCACCGGCATCGAGAACATCATCAACACGAGCGGCGCCAAGCTCGACGCTACCCTCGCGAATTTCCAGAGGTTTTCCGGCGACCTCTCGCGGATCAGCGGCGGCGAACAGGAGGACATCGTCGCCATCATCAAGAACACGCGGGACGCGACGGCCGAGGCGCGCGACATCCTCAAGACCATCGGCGACGTCGTCGGCTCGCAGGAAAAAGGCGGTCAGCTCAAGGAGAGCGTCAAGAGCATCAAGGGCAACCTCGACAAGCTCGACAAGGCGCTCGCGAACTTCGACGACATCTCCGACAAGATCAACAAGGGCCAGGGCACCCTCGGCCACCTCGTCAACGACGACAAGCTCGCCAAGAACCTGGACCGAGCGTCACAACAGCTGACCAACATCCTGGGGACGCCGGAGAGCCTCAAGATCGAGATCAACGAGCGCAGCGAGCTGCTCCTCGGCGCGCCCAAGGGCGGCAAGCTCGATCCGACGCTCGCCAACCTCGGCCTCACCCTGCGCGGCACGGCGTACAACCCGTGGGCCAAGAACTACTTCGGCATCCGCATCATCCCGCGGCCCGACAAGTGGTACGGCATCGAGCTGGTCGACGACCCGCGCGGGTTCACCAAGCAGGTCCGCACCATCAACAACCTCTGCCCCAACACGCAGACCTGCACCTCGAGCACCTTCTATCCGGCCTTCCTCGAGCAGACCACGACCGAGCGGGTCCTCAAGTTCAGCGCCTACATCGCCAAGCGCTACGGTCCGTTCTCGGGCCGCTTCGGCATCCTCGAAAACACCGGCGGCTTCGGCGTCAAGCTGCACCTGCTCAACGACTCGCTGACGCTGTCCGCAGACGCGTTCGAGTTCGCCAATCCATTGAAGGATCGCCCCCGGATCAAGCTCTACGCCGACTACCGTTTCCTCGATCACCTGCTCGTCACCGTCGGCGCCGACGACGTCGTCAACACGCCGTACGCCGACATCGAGCACACCACCCGCATCATCACCGGCCGCGACTACTTCTTCGGCGCCGGCTTCTTCTTCACCGACGACGACATCAAGCTCCTCATCGCCGCGCTTCCGATTCGCTTTTAACTGTGCTAGCACGCGCGGCCTTATGGCCATCGAGAGAACCCTGAGCATCCTCAAGCCCGACGCGCTCCAGTCCGGAGTGGTCGGGAAGATCCTGACGAAATTCGAAGAATCCGGCCTCAAGCCGGTGGCGATGAGGATGCTGCAGCTCACGCAGCCGGAAGCGGAGGGCTTCTACGCCGTCCACCGCGAGCGGCCGTTCTTCAAGTCGCTGGTCGCGTACATGACGTCGGGCCCGGTCATCGTCCAGGTGCTCGAGGGCGAAAACGCGGTCGCCAAGAACCGCGAGGTGATGGGCGCCACCAATCCCGCCAATGCGGCCGACGGGACGATCCGCAAGCTGTTCGCGAAGAGCATCGAAGCCAACAGCGTGCACGGCTCCGACTCGGCCGAGAACGCGAGGACCGAAATCGCCTACTTCTTCTCACAGACCGAGCTCGTGAAGTACGACTGGGCGCGCAAGTAGGCGCTCGGCGGGCTGCGTCAAACCCGCGGGACCGTTAGAATCGAGGGGCTTTGGTCCCCGCCTGGCAGTGGGTCACTCTCTTCGCCGCCCTGCTCGGGTCGGCGTTCTTTTCATCCTCCGAGACCGCGCTCACCGCGCTCGGCGAGGCCCGCGTCCGCGCGCTGATCGACGGCGGCGGCCGTCGCGCGAGGCTGCTGCGGTTCTGGCACGACCATCCCGACCGGATCCTCTCTGCGCTCCTGCTCGGCAACACCCTCGTCAACGTCGGGATGGGCTCGCTCACCGCGCTGATCGCCGACGAGCTCGGCCTCTCCCACGCGCTCGCGCTGCTCACCGGCGTGACCACCGTCGTGATCCTGGTCTTCGGCGAGATCACCCCGAAGACGTTCGCGAAGCGCCACGCGAGCGGGTTCGCCGTCTTCATCATACCGTTCGTTATAATTTCATACTGGCTGTTATATCCGCTCGCCTGGCTGTTCGTGCAGGTCCCGCGGGCGCTGGCGCGGGCGACCGGCTCGGCCGACGCCCCGGTGGAGTCGGTCACTTCGCAGGAGCTCGAGTACCTGATCGAGATCGGCGCGAAGCACGGCTCGATCGACAAGGTCCGCGAGCAGCTGCTGTCGAGCGTGCTCGCGTTCACCGAAGTGCTGGTCAAGGAGATCATGATCCCGCGCACGCAGGTCGTCGCGCTGGAGGAGACCGCCTCGTACGACGAGGCGCTGAAGCTCGTCACCGAGAGCGAGCTCTCGCGGATCCCGGTCTACCGCAACTCGCTCGACGAGGTGGTCGGCGTCCTGCACGCGAAGTCGCTGCTCGCAGACGTCAAGAGGGGCATCGCCGCTTCCGAATTCCAGCTCGCGCGGTACGTGGTGAAGCCGTTCTTCGTCCCCGAGATGATGAAGGTCTCGCGCCTGTTGACGGAGATGCAGCGGCGCAAGACGCACCTCGCGATCGTGGTCGACGAGTTCGGCGGGACGTCCGGCATCGTCACGCTCGAAGACGTGGTCGAGGAGATCGTCGGCGAGATCCACGACGAGAGCGACGTAGAGGACAAGAAGCTCAAGATCCTCTCCGACGGCGTGGTGCTGGCGGACGCGCAGGTGTCGATCCGCGATCTCGAGCAGCATCTCGGCGTCGATTTTCCCGAGGGCGGAGACTACGAGACGCTGGGCGGCTTTCTCACCGCCACCGCCGGGCGCGTGCCGCCGGCCGGGTCGCTGGTCGTCTGGGGCGGGCTCACCTTCACCGTCAAGGCGGCCGACGATCGCCGCGTGCACAAGGTCGAGATCGCCCGCAAGCCCGCTCCGGGCGGCGC
>JAIVGS010000297.1 GCA_020201435.1 Myxococcales bacterium | reverse complement strand
TACAACAGCAGCGCCACCGAGAGCAGGAGCAGGGCTACGAACGGGCGCGATGGGTAGCTCACTTCGCCCCAGTCTACCAGCCCGGTGACCAAATGCGGCTGCCGGAGGTCGTGTCGAGGCTGAACTTTGTGGATCGAGCGCAACAGGTATGCAAAGCTGTCGTGCCGTCGACCGAACGAAAGCGAGTCAACCTTGACCCAACGAGTCGGCCTGGCCGTCGTCACCGAGAGCACCCCTGAGGCCAAGAAGGACGCGGGTACCGCCTTCCAGCGCATCGCCAGCGTCGACGAATTGGAGCCGTACGGGCAGTTCTCCAGGTGGGTCGACGACCACGACATCCTCGTCTTCCGCAAGAACGGCGAGATCAAGGCCCTCTCCAACATCTGCCCGCACTTCGGCGGACCGGTCGGCTACCACCAGATGCGCGAGGGCGTCTTCACCTGCCTCTGGCACAACTACCGGTTCGATGCCGAAAGCGGCCAGTGCCTCTCGCGGCAGAACCTCTGCCTGCGCTCGTACAAGGTGAAGGTCGAGGACGGCGGCATCTGGGTGCAGCTCGTCGAGAGCGAGAACGAGGAGTAGATGGCTGTCCTGACCGCGAAGTGCTCGATGGACATGGACTGCCCGAAAGAGGTGGTGGTCTGGAACTACTACGACCACGAGCACGTGGTCGGGACGCACTACAAGTACTACAGCGCGTTCCGCATCCTCGCCGAGCGCGACGACTGGTGCCTGGTCGAGCGGTACTACAAGCTGCCGGTCATCAACCTGCGCGCGTCGTCGCTCGGGTTCATGTACATGGAATCGCCGAGCCTGATTCGGTCGGTGCAATACGGAAAGCTCGGGACGGTGCTGGAACAGGAGATCCAGCTCGAACACCTGGGGCCCGAGGCGTGCCGGGTCACCTCCACGTATCGGATGGAAGTGCCTGATTTTGCGCGTGTTCTCCAGCCGCTCTTCGCGCGGGTCATCAAGCGCTGGTTCCAGGACACGTGGGTCGAGGACGCGCCGATGCGGGTGCGGCGCTGGAAGGTGTGGAAGCTCGGGTTCCGCGATTTTCGCGGGATCGATTACGTCAACGAGAAGAGCGGCAAGCCGGACGGCGCCGGGAGCTATCGGCCGCATCCGGTGCGGCTGCCGCTGCCGAAGACGCCCGAGAGTCCGCCGGGGTCGGGATACAAGCGGCCGTTCGACAAGAGCGTCGAGGTTGGCTACTAGCTTGCAGTGTCCGGTCTGCGGCGGCGCGCTTTCGGTCGAGCTTCACCGGGGAGTGCGCGACTTCGAGCACGGCCTGCCGGTCTCGGTCGATTTCGACGCGTGCCCGTCGTGCGGGCTGGTCGCGCAGGTGCCGCCGCCGTCCGCATCGGCGCTCGCGACGTACTACCCGAAGGACTACCGGCCGCACGTGAACGACGCGTCGATCGTCGGGCGGCTCAAGGCCGTCCAAGCGTCAATGCAAGTGCGCGGATTATCTAGGTTTTTACCTAGGCCCGGGGAGTCTTTTCTCGAGATCGGCTGCGGCGCCGGCCATTTTCTGCGCGCGCTCGATCGGCGCGGATTTACGTCCTTGTATGGGATCGACCGCACCCCCGAGATCGGCCGCGCTTTCGAGGGAACGCGCATCCAGTATCGCGCGGTCGACCTCGATCAATCGCTCGACATCGGCGGGCCGTACGCGGCGATCGCGATGAACTACGTGATCGAGCACTTCGTCGATCCCGAGAAAGTCCTGCGCGCGTGCCGGCAAGCGCTGAGGCCCGGCGGCCGCGTGGTGCTTGTGACTCCGAACGCGCGGTCGCTCAGCCACCGCGTCTTCGGCCGCTACTGGTCGGGACTGCACGCGCCGAGGCATACCCAGGTCTTCAACCCGGAAAATCTCGCGCTGCTCGCGCACAAGGCCGGTTTCGGCGAGCTCACCGTGGTGCCGAATACCGATCCCGCGTCGTGGACGCTCTCGTTCCAGAACCTCGTGCAACGGAAGGCGCCGCACGCCGGGACTGCCTGGTACAGCCTCGCGCTGTTGCCGGCCTGGGTTCCGTTCGCCGTCGCCGAACGGCTCGCCGGCCGCGCGTCATCGATGTTCGGGGTCCTGCAGGCCTAGCCGTCGCTCTACAAGGTCCGATAATCGAGATTATGTTAACTACGCCCATGGCCTGGAACGCGTTGGTCCTGGGCGGCGGCGGCGCCAAAGGCGAGTTCGAGGTGGGCGTCCTCGAGCACCTCTCGCAGAAGCAGTTCGAGTTCGACTTCTTCACCGGCGTCAGCGTCGGCGCCCTGAACGTCTCGATCCTCGCCCAATACACGTCCCTCTCCACCGCCGTGCCGGCGCTCGAAAGCCTGTGGGCGGAGATCAAGTCCGACGACGACGTCTACACCAAGCCTTTTCTCGGCGAGCCCCTCGCGCTGTGGAACAAGCGCGAATCGGTCTTCAACAGCGATCCGCTCCAGCGGCGGATCGCCAGCCACGTCGACTGGAACCGGCTGGCCTCGTCCGGGAAGATCTGGGCGATCGGCGTCACCTCGCTGACCGACGGCTGCTACTACCTGGTCTCCAACGACGCGGCGCTCGTCGCCGCCTCGCGGAAACCGGGCGCGACCCTCGACCTCGCTCAGGGCGCGATCGCGTCCGCGGTCGACGACTTCGTGCTCGCCTCGGCGTCGATGCCGTTCCTCTTCCCGCCGGTCAGGATCTACGACCACGAGTTCGTCGACGGCGGCCTGCGCGACATCACGCCGCTCTCGGCAGCCTTTCTCGCCGCGCCGCCGGCGGGCCAGATCCCGCCCGGCAGCCGCGTCGTCGCGGTCTCGACCTCGCCGCAAGCGATGCCGGGCGCGACGGCCGACGACCTCGACGGCGGCGCGAAGATCCTCGCCCGATCGGTCGACATCATGACCAACGAGATCCTCGAAAACGACATCGAGGAGGCGATCGAGACCAACCTGATCCCCGGCTACAAGCACATCGAGGTCGTCGCGCTGCGGCCCGACCGCGATTTCGAGCTCGGCGCGCTCGAGTTCGGCGACGCCGGAAAGCGCGCGGCATTCCGTCAACACGGCCGCGAAGTCGCCGCCCGCGCCTTTCCCTAGAAACGGTACTGCCCGCCCATCGCGACGGTGCTCGACTTGATGGTCTGCGCGGCCGTGGTCGCGTCGGCGTCGCTGATGTCGCTCTGCCCGCTGGCCGAGAGCCACATCTTGAATGATTTCGTGAACTTGTACTGGAGCTTGAGGCCGATCGCTTTGGTCGAATCGGCGGTCCCGGCCTCGTACTGTCCGCCCTGCACCCACACCTTGGCCTGGAAGTCGCCGAATCGGTGCAGGACCTCGACGCGCGCGAGGTACTGCAGCGGCGCGATCGTCATTCCCATCCCGAGGTGCGTCGCGACCAGGCTCGGATAGAGCACCGACCTCGGGTCCTGCTCGTAATGGTAGAAATCGCCCGACAGCGTGAGGTCGGTGTCGCGCCAGGCGGTGGCGGTCGCGGCGAGCGAGAGCTTCTCGGAGTCGAGCGTCACCGCCACCGGCGTGATCGCCTTGCAGATCAGGCGCGACGGCTGCGCCGCGCAAGCCTGCCGCAACTGCGGCAACGTCGCCTTGCCGATGCGGGTGACCGATTGGTCGGCCGATTCGTGTGTGCCGGCGACGCCGAGGCTGAGGTACCACTCCAGGTCGGATACGCCGCCGGTGTCGTACGAGACGTCGAGGCCGGCATCGAATTCCGAGGTCTTCGAGTCGATCACGGCGATCGCGTTGACGCTTCCGACCGTGATCTCGCTCGCGGCTTGCTGCGTCGTGGCCGGCGAGAAGTCGAGGTCGAGGCCGAACGACCAGTTGTCGGTCGCGTCCCAGTCGACGCCGGCGCTGAACATGGTCAGGATTGAGCTGCCGGTTCCGACCTGCCTGGCGGCCGCGGTTGCGCTCTCGGCGGTGGCGGTCACGCCGGCATTCAGCGACCAGCTTTCGGAGAGATCGAACGTCGCGGAGAGATTGTCGCTCACGTTTCCCGAGCGCGGGTTGGAATCGGTGGCCTGCGTGCTGTTGATGCTGATTTGATCGGAGACGTTGCTCGCGCGCGCGCCCGCGGCGGCGAGCGCGACGGCGAGGAGCAGGCGGTACCGCATTTCGGTGGACCCTCCCTTGGTCTCAAGACCCGCGAGGCGCGAGAGCGGTTACGGCGTCGATGTGAGTGTCACTCCCACTCGATGGTCGCGGGCGGCTTGCTGCTCACGTCGAGGACGACGCGGTTGATGCCGCGGACTTCGTTGGTGATCCGGCTCGAGATGCGGGCGATCAGGTCGTACGGGAGGCGCGCCCAGTCGGCGGTCATGCCGTCGAGGCTCTCGACGGCGCGCAGGACGCAGGCGGATTCGTAGGTGCGCTCGTCGCCCATGACGCCGACCGATTTGACGGGAAGCAGCACCGGGAAGGCCTGCCAGAGGTTTTTCAGGCCGGCGGTTTCTTCGCGGACGATGGTGTCGGCTTTTCGGATCAGCGCGAGGCGCTCCTCGGTGATCGGGCCGAGCACGCGGATGGCGAGGCCGGGGCCGGGGAACGGCTGGCGGCTGACGATCGCTTCCGGCAGGCCGAGCTCGCGGCCGAGGGCGCGGACTTCGTCCTTGAACAGCTCTCTTAACGGTTCGACGAGCTGCATCTTCATCTTTTCAGGCAGGCCGCCGACGTTGTGGTGGCTCTTGATCACCTGGCTGGGACCGCGGAAAGAGACCGACTCGATCACGTCGGGATAGAGCGTGCCCTGGGCGAGGAAGCGCGCCTCGCCGTGCTCTTTCGCGTCCTTGGCGACTTCGTTTTCGAACACGGCGATGAACTCGCCGCCGATGATCTTGCGCTTCTGCTCGGGGTCGTCGACGCGCTCGAGCGCTTTGAGAAAGCGCTGTCTCGCGTCGACGGTTCGCAGCGGCAGATGGAAGCGATCCTCGAACGTCTGGTGCACTTGCTGCGCTTCGCCCTCTCGCAACAGCCCGTTGTCGACGAAGATGCACTGCAGCTGCGGGCCGATCGCCTTGTGCAAAAGCAGCGCGACCACCGCGCTGTCGACACCGCCGGAAAGCGCGCAGATGACCCGCTCCTTGCCGACCCTGGCGCGGATTCTTGCCTGCTCTTCCTCGGCGAACGCGCCCATCCGGAAGTTGAAGGTGACGCCGCAGTCTTCGAGAAAGGCCTCGTAGAGCTCCCTGCCTCGCGGGGTGTGGGCGACCTCGGGGTGGAACTGGATGGCGTACAGGCGTCGCTCGGGGTTGGCGACGGCGCAGTACGGGGAGTTGGCGGTTTTTCCAATCGTCCGGAAGCCCTTGGGCGGCGCGCTCACCTGGTCGCCGTGGGACATCCAGACGTCGAGGTGCTCGCCGGGGCGCATGTCCCGGAACGGCCCGACCGCCTCAGTCACCTCGAGCTGCGCGTGTCCGTACTCGCGGTGCGCCGTGCGATCGATGGCCCCCCCGAGGAGCTTGGCCATCAGCTGCAGGCCGTAGCAGACGCCGAGGACGGGGACGCCGAGGTCGAAGATCTTCGGATCGACGAGCGGGGCGCCCTGCTGCTCGACGCTGTACGGACTACCGGAGAGGACGATCCCTTTCGCGCCGAACGCTTTCACCTGCTCGAACGGCATCGTGCACGGGTGGATCTCGCAGTAGACGTGCAACTCCCTGATTCTACGGGCGATCAGCTGCGTGTACTGCGACCCGAAATCGAGGATCAGGATCCGTTCTGCGTGGATGTCCGCCACGCGAGCCTTATAGCCGAATCCGGACCGCTTCGTCGTAGAGCGCGCCGCCGCCGCCCAGGTCGGTGGCGCGGGCGCGGGAGAGGACGTTGGCGGAGCGGCCGTCCTTGAAGTGGCCGCCCTTCGACATCAGCGCGACGTCGCGGCGTTGTTTCGGGTCGTGGCGAATTTGAATGTGCAACGATCCGATCGCGGATTGCACCACGGCGAAACCGCCGTCGCGGACGCCGGCGGCGGAATCGGGATGCACGATCACGACCGGCGGCCCTTTCGGTTGGCCCTTGGACCACTGCGAGCTCTGGGCCTTGTCGGTCGAGAGGGCCATCAGGAACAGCGGGTACTCCGCCGAGACGCGGGCGCGTTCAGGCGCGGACGTGATCAGGTTCACCTTGCCCGACGCGGTCTTGAACTTTCGGTCGGCGAACAGGACCTTCCCGGACAGCGCCGACCGCTGGGCACCCTTCTCTTCCAGATCGGTCAGCGAAAATCCCGCGTCTTTCCGCAGAATTCGCTCTTTCCATTCGCGCGGACTGCCGCGCAGGACGTGCACGCCGACGCGCTCGCCGAGCAGCTGCAGGATCTCGAGATCGGACTTCACACCCGGCGGCGGCGGCACGACCGGACGGGACGCACCGACGTAGTGATGTCCGTACGCGCCGAGGAGGTCGTCGTCCTCGAGCAGCGTCGTCGTGGGGAGCACGAGGGTCGCGGCGCGCGTGGTGTCGGTGTGCCAGGCGTCGACCACGCAGACGAACTCGCGCGACCGCAACGCACGATCGGACGTGGCTGATTCCGGCAGCATCGCGACCGGATTGCCCGCCGTGATCCAGACCGCGCGGACGCCGGACGCGAGCAGCTCCGGCCCGAGGAGCGGCTCGAGGATCGTGCGCGGCGGCTTGTTGCGGATGAAACCGAAATCGAACGTCTTCCGCCGCCAGTAATAGTAGGAGACGCCGCCCCCCGGGATTCCCAGGTTCCCCGAGATCGCGCAGAGCGCGTCGAGCGCGCGGACGATCGCCCCGCCGTTGATCCGCCGGGCCATGCCCCAGCCGACGAGGATCGCGGTGGGACCCTGGTGCAAGCGGGTCGCGATATCGAAAGCGACAGCCGGCGTGACGTCCGCCTCGGCGCACCATTCGTCGAGAGAATGCGAAGACGCCAGCGCCCGAAATTCGGCCAGATGATCGCAATACGAGGCGGCCGCCGGATCGATCCATTCGCGCTCGAACAGCACCCGCGCGACGGCCATCGCCAGCGCGAAATCGCCGCCCGGCCGGGGCTGGACGAACGCGTCGCACAAGCGGGCGGTCTTGTGCCACACCGGATCGATCAACATCTTCGACGCCCGCGACTCCTTCAGCACCGGCACGGTGTGCGGC
>JAIVGS010000296.1 GCA_020201435.1 Myxococcales bacterium | reverse complement strand
CGACTGGGTCCTGTGCAACGTCCCGGCGCGGATCGGCGAGCGCGCCATCCGCTATCTCTTGCAGCATGCGCCGGGGGAGCGCGTCCGGGTGGTCGTGATCCGCGATCTCGCGCGGATCGCCGAGAAAGTCGCGCGGCACGTTGCGCGCGGACCGCGCCACGACGTCTTCGAGCTCGAACCGGGCGGCTTGGCGGACGAAGACGTCTACGGCCGCGATGAAGTCGATTTTTTCGCCCTGCGCCTCGTCCGGCCGCACGACGTCTCCGAAGACCCGTCGCACTTCCGCATGCTGTCGCTTCTCGCGGATTCGCTGCCCCGCGTCGCGCCTGCGCGCGCCCTCGTCTTCCGCGCGGGGTATGGCATCCTCCCACTCTTGCTCAGCACCCGTTTTCCGCAGGCAAAAGTCGTCGCCCAGGAGCGCGACCTGCTCGAGGCGGAGTTCATCCGTCGCAACGCGCCGGGCGTCGAGGTGCGCGAAACCCTCTTCCCCGCCGACGGCCTTCCGGCTCGGACGTTCGACCTGATCCTCGGCGAGCTCTCCGCTCCGGCCGGCCCGGCGGTGGCGGCCCGCGAGCTGAAGGAAGCCGAAGGGCTGCTCGCCCCCGGAGGCCAGGCGCTCGTTTTGTGCTCGGAAAAACAGGAGCGCGAATGGCTCCGAAAGGGTGCTGCCCCGACGGTCCTGCTGCGGCGTGAAGGCGCGTCGGTGTTGAGGATTTCCCGTTCCCGAGAGGGAAAATGACCGCCTGTCAAGAGCCCCCAGAGTGAGAAATGCGCATCTCCGAGGGAAAAATCGCTGGACGGCGAGGATTCCTCTCTGTCAGAGTGCGCACCGATTTCGCGGGGAGACCGACTCCCCCTTGGGAGGAAACACGAAATGGCCGCCAAGAAAGCCGCCAAGAAGACCGCCGCCAAGAAGACCGCCCGCAAGCCCAACGCCGCATTCATGAAGGCCATGCAGCCGTCCGCGGCGCTCGCCAAGATCGTGGGAGACAAGCCGCTGCCTCGCACGGAAGTGGTGAAAAAGCTCTGGGCGTACGTGAAGAAGAACAACCTGCAGGACAAGAAGGAGCGGCGCAACATCAACGCCGACGAGCCGCTCCGCGACGTGTTCGGCGGGAAGAAGACCGTCTCGATGTTCGAGATGACCAAGCTGGTGAACGACAACCTCAAGAACACGTAGCGACGTTCGGGGTCCGTCGATGCGAGGGCGCGGGTCCGGAAGGGCCGGCGCCCTCTGCGTTTCTGGCGATCGCGCGCGACCTCCGCAGCCAGAACAGGAGGGACCAGGAGGACCAGCGACGCGGCGGCGCCCGTTCCGTTGCACCCGCCCGACGTCGCGGCCGCCGGCGGCGAGGCGGATGGCTGCGGCGCCGGGGTCAGGGTCGAATCCGCCGGAGCCGTCTGCGAGAGGTAGGCGAAGGCCGCCGCGGCGGTCGCCGAGTGGCCGTCCGCGGCCGTGGCCGCCTCGAAATCGATGACGCCGTCGACGCGCGGGTGGTGGCGTATCCAGTCGTTGACCGGCGCGAGATCGGCGACGACCTGCGGGTATGCCCGCATGCGCCATGGTCGCCGCCGTGGAGGCTGAGCGAGCCGTCGCGAGCGCCGCCGGGATTCCAGGGCTCGCGGGCGGGCGCTCGGCCCTAGAAGCCGATCACGACCGAGCCCCACTCGCCGTGGGTCTGCAGCGCCGGGCCGAGGGCGGGGAGGACGGCGCAGACCGCGGACACGGCGCGTTTCGGGATGTGCGAGAAGACGAGGCCGCTGCCGTTCAAGCGTTCGCGCTTGAGGCGCAAGGGTGTCCAGTGGAGCTCGACGGCGGTGCCGTGGATGCCGAGCCTGGCCAGCTCCGAGATCAGGGCGCGGGGGCGGGTCAGGGCCTTGATCGGGTACCAGAGCAGCAAGGGTGTGTCGGGGATTCGAGCCGCGGCGCGGGCGGCGTCGGTCCATTCCTGCTTCTGCGCATACGGCGGGTCGATGAGGACGAGATCGGCGGGCGCAAGCGGGGCGAGGCCGTCTTCGACGCGCACGTCGGCGTTCGGAAGCGCGCGGCGCAGGACCGACGCCGCCTGCCGATCGATCTCGTAGAGCAACTGTTTCTCGACGAACCGCGAAGCCAGCAAGGGAGAGCCGGGATACGCTTCGGGCCGCGCCGCGCCCGGTTGCGAGAAGCTGCGCGCGAGATCGACGTAGCGGCCGACGAGACCGCCCTCCGAGTAGTTCCACAGGCGTTGAATTCCGTCGCCCCACTCGCCCGCCGAGCCGAGCGGGTAGAGGCCGTCGCCGGCGTGCGTCTCGACGTAGCTCGCGGGTTTCAGCTCCTGCAGGACCGCGAGCAGTGCGACGTGCTTGAAGACGTCGCCCGCGTTCCCGGCGTGGCGGGCGTGCGCGTAGTCCATCAGGGCTGCAGCGCGAGCTCGTCTTCGAGGTCGGGCAGCTCGTGCTCGATCGTCGGCGCGACCGGCAGCTCGCCGCGCGGGACGATGCGGGCGATGCCGCGGCGCGAGAGGACGATCTCGGCCACCCGCCGTTCGGTTCCGGCGCGGGTGGTGACCGAGATCTCGAGCGGCACCCGGTACAGGCGCGGCGCGTCGGCGAAGACGACGCCCGAACGGCCCGGCACCGGGACCCGCTTCACCGAGTCGTCGAGGCGCGACAGGATCGGCGAGAGGTCGTAGCGGAAGACGATCTTGAGGCGCTCGAAGACGGTGCCGGTCGGACCCTTGAGCGGCGTCGCCCGCGCGCGATGCTTGTAGTGGATGGTGACCACGCGCTGGACCGCGCCGGTGCCGGGGTTGAGCGAGTCCGGGCGCGCCACCCGCGCCTGCTTGAGCGACTCGCGCCCGCGCATGACGATGTTGCGATGCGGCTCGTAGCGCGAGGGCTCGCGCAGGATCAGCACGCGATTCGCGTAGAGGTGGGAGAGCTTTCCCGCGAGCCACTGCCGGGTCAGCTCCTTCGCGCGATCCTTCAGCGCGTACGCGAGGGCGCCGACCGTCATCAGCATGCCGATCGAGAGGCCCGCCGCGGCGCTGGTCTGCAGCGTCTGGAGGCCGAAGTAGATCACGAACGCGAGCGCCGCGCCGTACGCGCCAACCCAGTTGCGCAGCGCCTCGTCGATCATCTTCGACTCGGGCTCGAGGAAGAGGATCTCCTGGAAGTGTTTCTTGAGCTGCGCGGCGCGGTCGAGGAAGATCGCCAGGCCCTCGGGGTCGTCCGCGTCGGGCAGCAGCTCGCCGCGGGATTCGCGGTGGGCGAGCTCGGCCTTCAGTGCGTCCGCCACGCGCGCGCGCAGTTTTTGCGCGACCGCCCGGTAGCCGAGGAGGTTTCCGCCCTCCGAGGCGGCCATGCGCGCGCAGGTGTCCTCGGCGACGGTCAACAGCTCGAGCAGCTGCCCGGAGAGGAATTCGTCGGCCAGCGCGCGCTCGCGCTTGAGCTCGTCGGTGTCGGCCGGCCGCTCGGAGATCAGCGAGCTGCGCGCCTGGGCGAGCAGCGCGACCGATTGATCGAGGATGTGATCGAGATCGCGCGCGAGCGACGGCGCGACCGGCATCGGGTTGAGCGAGTGCGCGACCGCGGCCCGCGGGATGCTCTCGCGGAGCAATTTCATCCGCCGCGCGACGCCGAGGGCGGAGCGGCGCAGCCCATCGAACGTGAGCGGCTGGGTCGGAGCCGCTTCCTCGTCGGGGCTGGAGAGGCGCGCGAGGATCTGCAGGCTCTCCCAGGGATCGTGCGGCGCGTAGATGTTCTCGGGGAACTCGAGGTGCAGGTCGACTTCGGCCTCGTTGACGCCCTTCCCGTGCGGCAGCGGGATGTAGACCGACCACTCGACGCGGCTGGCGTCGTGGGCCTCGATCTTCAGTCGCTTGTTCGCCGCCTCGTCCATCTCTCGGTACTCTAACTGCAAAAGCGCACCGCGAAGGCGCGAAGACGCGAAGTTTTTTCAAATCAATCTTTTCTTCGCGCCCTTCGCGCCTTCGCGTGAGATTTGCTTTTAAGCGCCCTTGGGAGCGACGAGCGGCGACGAAGAAGCGGGCGACGATCGGACCGCGCCGCGCTTCGGCAGCGTGTTCCAGAGCGAGCCGGCGAGTGCGGCGCCGAGGACGGCGAAGGGGAGGACCGCCCACGTCCACACACCCCAGCCGTGGCGTTGCAGCAGCGCGCCCATGCCGTAGCCGACGACGCTGCCGGCGACGTATTGCATGCCGTCGAACAGCCCGGCGGCGGTGGCCGCGGCCTTGCGGCCGCCGAAGTCCATCGAGGCCGCGCCGCCGATCAGCGAGTGGCCGGCGTTGATGAAGAACTGCAGGCCCGCGAGGACCAGAGCGGAGGCGAGGGCGGAATGCATCTGGCCGAGCAGGAGCAGCGCGAGGATCTGGCCGCCGAAGGCGACGCAGATCACCGGGCCGCGCCGGGCGCCGAACACGCGGTCGGAGATGATTCCCGCGGCGAGGCCTGCGCAGACGGAGAGGACCGGGATCAGCCACGCCTGCAGCAGCTGCACGATCGCGGCGTTCGGAGCCAGGCCGTAGACCTCCTTGAAATAGAGGATGCTCCACTGATCGAGGATGCCCTGCCGGACGATGCCGGTGCAGAAGCTCGCGCCCGCGATGACCCACGCGACCGGAGTCGCGAATACCTTGCGCAGGACGAATCCGAGCGTCGCGGGGCGGGCCGCGTCTTCCGTGCTCTCGTCGCCGGTGTCGAACTCGCCCAGACCAGCTTTGGCGGGTGAGTCTTCGATGAGAAATATATTTAGTACAAAAAGGAGACCGAGCATCGCTGCCGGGACGAGAAAGACCGACGGCCAGGGCAGGTGCGCGAGCAGTTGCGCGCCGACCGCGAACGGCAACAGCCGTCCGAGCTGGATCATGATCCCGAAGATGCCCGCGAAACTGCCGCGCTCCCTGACGTTGAACCACGCGGCGTTCACCTTGACGATGCTGAGCGCACCGAACGACTGGAAGTAGTAGTTGGCAGCCGAAACGAAGGCGAGGGCGATCGCCGCGCTGCGTCCTCCGCCGCCCGCCGCAAGCCGCCAGCCGAAAGCCGCGAAGACGACGTTGGCGGTCAGCGACCCGGCGGCGCCGATCAGGATCGCGCGCTTGCCGCCGATGCGGTCGGCCAATGGCCCGTTCAGGAAGACGGAAACGCCGTAGGTGATCAGGCCGGCGGACTTGAGGATCCCGAGATCTTCCTTCGTCCAGCCGAACGCCTTGAGCAGGTACGGATCGGCGACCGACAGGTTGTACCGCGCCATGTAGAACATGGCGTACATGAGCCCCAGGAACACCCAGTTCTGGGCGCGGCGCGCGCGGAAATGCCGATCCAAACTCACCACCCTTCGTCGCGGAATTTCCTCGGCAGACTAGTGTAAAACGCCCGCGCGTCGAAATCGGGTGTGTAGCCGAGCGGCCGATCGATCTCGCCCATGTGGTCGGCGGGCAGCGAGCCGAGGAACCTGCCCCGGCGCGCGCTCCTTTCCGGGACGATGCCGTCGTTCGCGCCCGGCTCGGCGTCGAGGAACGTGTGTCCCGGAAATTTCTGGCTTGCGCGAATCCTTTTTCGAGAATAATTCTCCAACGTCTCGGACCCCTTTCCGCAGCAAGGAGGCGCACACACATGGCCAATCTGAGAGGCAGCAAGACGCACGAAAACCTCAAGTCGGCATTCGCGGGCGAGAGCCAGGCGAACCGCCGTTACCTCTATTTCGCCAAGCAGGCCGACGTCGAAGGACGGCCGGACATCGCCGGGCTCTTCCGCGACACCGCGGAGGGCGAGACCGGGCACGCGCACGGCCACCTCGAGTATTTGCAGGAAGTCGGCGACCCGGCGACCGGGGAGCCGATCGGGGACACCGAGAAGAACCTCAAGGCCGCGGTCGCGGGCGAGACGTACGAGTACACCCAGATGTACCCGGGCTTCGCGCGGCAGGCGCGCGACGACGGCTTCACCGAGATCGCCGAGTGGTTCGAGACCCTCGCCAAGGCCGAGAAGTCGCACGCCGGCCGCTTCGCCAAGGGACTGCAGTCGCTCGCGAGCCTTTGATGAAGTTGCCGATCGCAGATGCGCGCGACTGGTCGGCAGACCGTCACGCGATGGCCTACGACAACCCGCAGTTCTGGGACGGCGCGCATCTGCAATCGGAGCTGCACCGGGTGTTCGAGATCTGCAACGGCTGCCGCCTCTGTTTCAACCTCTGTCCCTCCTTCGACGTGCTGTTCCGCCGGATCGACGCGCTCGACCCGCACCGTGAGGAAGCGGAAGGAAAGCACCTCGAGGAAGGCAAGGTCGTCGAAGAGCACCAGGCCGGCGAGCTCTTGAAGCACGTGAAAGTCTCGACCGAAAACCCGGTCGCGCTCCTGCAGGACGCGGACAAGGAGCGAGTCGTCGAGCTCTGCTACGAGTGCAAGCTTTGTTTCCCCAAGTGCCCGTACGTTCCGCCTCATGAATTCGCGGTCGATTTCCCCAAGCTGATGCTGCGGTCGAAGATGATCGGCGCGCAGGAGGACGGGATCGCGTTTCGCGAGCGGTTTCTCGGCGCGACCGATCTGGTCGGCGGCGTGATGACGCGCATCGCGCCGTTTGCCAACGCGGCGGCGCACAACTCGTTCAACCGGATGCTGATGGAGAAGACGGTCGGCATCGCGCGCGAGCGGCAGCTGCCGACGTACGCCGGCGAATCGTTCCTGACGTGGTGGTCGCGGCGCGCGCCGAAGGCGACGAACGGCGCGCAGCCGGTCGCGCTGTTCGCAACCTGCTACGTGAACTACAACGATCCGGCGATCGCCAGGGACGCGGTCGAGGTGCTCGAGCGCGCGAACTGCGCCGTCGACTGCCCGGACCAGGTCTGCTGCGGGATGCCCAAGCTCGACGGCGGCGATCTCGAGGGAGCGCGCAAGCTCGCGCGCAAGAACGTCGAGACGCTGCTGCCGGCGGTGCGCGAGGGGCGCAAGATCCTCAGCCCGGGGCCGTCGTGCACGCTCGTCCTGCGCACCGAATATCCCGAGCTCGTGCCGACGCCGGAAGCCCGCGAAGTGGCCGCTGCCGTGATGGATCTCAGCGACTTCCTGCTGCAGCAGGCGCGCGCTCGCAAGCTGGAGAAACCGGCCACCGCGCCGGGCAAGGT
>JAIVGS010000295.1 GCA_020201435.1 Myxococcales bacterium | reverse complement strand
GCTCGATCTTGAGGTCCGCCTTGTCCTCGGGCAGGAGCTGCTCGGGAGGCAGCGCGAAGTGCAGGTCGAGGACGACGAGGTCGGGCAGCGCCCCCTCGCGAGTCAGCGCCTGGGTCGCCTCGGAATAGTTGTGCGCGCACTTGAGCGGACAACCCTTGTCGCGCTCCTCGCACACCTGGCAGGGATGGGCGCGCCCGCAGCGGGTGACGTAGTCGAACTGGGGCAGGTGCCGGTGGCACATCTCGATGGTCTGGTCGCGGTCGTCGATGACGAGAAGTCGCGGCATGGTCACTCCGGGAAAGAACGCACGAGGTCGGCGAAAGCGTCTTCCAGCGCGAGCACCGCCTGCAGCGGCCTCGGCCAAGGCTCGGAAAGCCCGCCGACGGCCGCCTTCAGGGCGCCGGCGAAGGCGTCGCAAGCGGCGGGCGGGCAGGGCGAATCCGCGCGCATCCGGGCAAACAGGGCTTCCGCCCCGACTGGCGCGCCTTCTGCATCGAGAAGCTCCAAAAGCCCGCGCCGCAGCGCCGCCACGTCGCGCCCCCCGGTGTCGCGCAAATCGCGGGCGGGCCAGACGGCGCGCTTCACCAGGTCATGGCGAACCGCCGTGAGCCACGGATGCATTTCTACATTCTACAGAATGTAGATTACGGAGTCACCCGCCCGAAGTAGACCTCGAGGTTGGTCGGTCCGTAATTCTTGCCCGGGCCGGTCCACGCCATTCCGACCGAGCCCGGAAGCGAGACGATGCCGTCGTAGTCGCCGATGAACGGGCGGAAGCCCGAGCCCGACGGCACGCCGTACTGCGACGGATCCCAGCTCGACTTCGTCACCCGCTGCACGCTCCACGACGCGCCGCCGTTCGAGCTGCCGAAATAGGTGACGTCGAAGAGCGCATTCGCGGCCCAGCTCCGGTCGTTGGCCATCAGGTCGTAGCGGCCGCTGCCGGGCTCGATGCTCATCTCGACGTTGATCCGGTCGCCGGCGCCCGGCGCGACGACGCCGGCCTTCGACCACGGCGCGAAGACGTTCGAGAGCGGCGCCGAGGTGAGCAGGATCTGCGCGCGTCCGCCGACGATGTCGGTGTAAGCGACGACCAGGCGCCCGCGAACCGGGTCGATCGCCGGCGCCGGATACGATCCCGGCCCGCGGAACTGACCGCCCGAGATGTTGAAGCAGTACGGTGGATAGAGACACACCGGATTCTGGAAGGTCGCGAACTGGTAAGGCGCGGTCCAGCTCGAGCCGCGATCGTACGAAGCCGCGACGTACATCGCGGTGCCCTTGCCGCCCTGGATCGAGTTGTCGAACGTCAGGTAAGCCGCGCCGGTCGCGGGGTCGACGGCGATGCGCGCATCCTGGTCGCTGCGCACCGAGCCGCTGGTGACCTTCTGCGGCGCGCTGAACGACCGCCCGCCGTCGGTGGAGACCGCGACGAAGATCGGCGAGTGGCTGCCGAGGCCGTTGAACTGCGCCCAGGTGACGTAGATGGTGCCGTCGGGCGCGATGCTGATCGCCTCGTGATCGGGGAATTGGCCGGTCGAGCCTTTGGCCTGGCCGTTTCCGTTGAACGCGCTGACCAGCGTGAGCGGGGCGTCGGGGCCGCCCGCCGTCCAGGTCCGCCCGCCGTCGGTCGAGCGGCTGAGCAGCAGGGCGACGCCGTACGGCGGCGTCCCCTGGTAGCCGAAGCAGGCGAAGTACGCCGCGCCGTCCGGAGCGAACGCGACCGCAGGGTCGCCGGCGTAGTCGTAGCCGCCGGTGCCGTCGACGTCCGGATCGTCGGTGTACCTGGTGATGCCGGGGATGAACCCGAAGGGATACGTCTTCGTCCAGCTCTTGCCGCCGTCGAAGCTCGCATTGACGCCGCAGCCGTCGTTGTAGTTCCAGTCGTTGTTTCCGGTGATCATGTTGTCGGGATTCACCGGGTTGACCGCGATCGGGGTCTCGTTTTGAGCGGTCTGGTCGTTGCTGACGTCGGTGACGTAGGGACTGCTGCTCAGCTCGGCTTCCGACACGGAAAAGTCGGCTGGGCGTTCGCACGCGAGGATGAAGAAGGCGCAGATCGGGGCTGACAGGCGCATGTAGGACCTCCGGGGGCGCAGAACCTACCCCGACCTTCTGGGTCGACGCTAGCCGGTCAGCTCGACGACGGTGACGCCGTCGCCGCCCTCGTGCGACTCGCCCGGCCGCGAGCGGGAGACGTAAGGGCTGCGCTGTAGGTGCTCGCGGACGGCGGCCTTGAGCGCGCCCGAGCCGTGGCCGTGCAGCACGTGGACCGTCTGTTCGCCGCCACGCAGGCAGCGGTCGAGCTCCATCTCCAGCGTCCGCAGCGCCTCGTCGACCCGCATGCCGCGCAGATCGACCCGCGGCACCCGCACCTCGACCGGCGCCGCCCGCGCCTGCTCGGCGCGTTCGAGCTTTTCTTTCGCGGACTTACGGAACCCGGCCTGCGGTGCGCGCCGGGCGATCGGGACGAGGTCCTCGAGCGCGACCTTGCTCTTCAAAGGGCCCATCTGGACGGTGGCCTGATCGCCGTCGATCGCCAGCACGACCCCTTCCGTCCCGAATTTCAGGTGCTTGACGCGCGCGCCCTGTTCGATGCCGCCAGCCGCGGGGTGCGGCTCCTCGGCGCGCGCGTGCTCGCGCTCCTCTTCCGCCGCGGCGCGCTCCACCGCCTTCTGCGCCTCGACCGCCGCCGCCATCGCCGGCGCGGCTTGCAGCTGGGCGATCAGCTGCGCGACCTCCGCTCGTTTCTGCGCCAGATCCGCGATCAACTCCGAACGCGCGCCGGCCCGCGTCTCCTTCTCCAGCTCGCGCAACCGCTCCCGTTCCCGCTCGACCCTCCCCTTCTCGTTTTCCAGCTCGCTGCGCAGCCGCTCGACCTCGGCCCGCGCCTGCGCCGACTCCGCCCGCTCCTGTTCCAATAAAGCGACCGCCTGCGAGACGACCGAGGCGCCCTTGCCGAGAATTTCCCGCGCTCGCGCGCAGACGTCCTCCGGGAGTCCGACCCGCCGCGCGATCTCGATCGCCGACGACGCGCCGACCTCGCCGAGCCGCAGCTCGTACGTCGGGGCGAGCCGCGCCAGATCGAACCCGACGCTCGCCGGCGCGAACCGCGGATCGGCGAGCGCGAGCGCCTTGAGCTCCTCGAGATGGGTGGTGATCAGGACGTGCGCGCCCGCGGCGACGAGCTTTTCCAGCGCCGCGACGGCGATCGCCGCGCCTTCGCGCGGATCGGTGTCGGCCGCGATCTCGTCGATCAGGACCAGGGTTCCGGGCCCCGCTGCCTCGAGGATCCAGCGCAGCGCGGAGAGGTGGGCGGTGAACGTCGAGAGATCGCGCGAGAGGTCGCCCTCATCGCCGATCGCGGTGTAGACGGTGCGATAGAGCGGCATCCGCGAGCCGGAAAGCGCCGGCAGCGGCAGCCCGGCGCGGGCCATCAGCGCGCACAGCCCGACCGCGGTGATGGTCACCGTCTTTCCGCCCGCGTTCGGGCCGCTGACGATCAGCGCCGAGGCCGGCGCCGGCAACGCGATGTCGTTCGCCACGATTTTTGAGGGCACCTGCGGTGCCCCCGCTGCCGAACCCTGTCCGGCAGCGGGGCGCGTAGCGCCTGCACGGAGTGCAGTACCCTCGCCGGCACTCGCCGGCGCGACGTCTTTCGACGCCGGGCCTTCGGCCCCCCTGGCGGCTTCGCGCTGCAGCACGAGCAATGGGTGGCGCGCGCGGCGCAGGTCGAATCGCTCTCCGCCCAGCTCGGGCGCGCCGGCGTCGAGATCGTCGGCCAGCTTGCCGCCCGCGGCAGCCTCGTCGAGCAACGCGATGGTGACGACGTCGTGCTCCAACAGCGGGGCGCGCCTTCCGACCGCGCCCGACAGCTCGGCGAGAATCCGCTGCTCTTCCTCGAGCGCGCCGGCCTCCGCGATCGTCAAAAGGTTGCCCAGCTCGAGCAGCTCCTGGGGCTCGACGAACAGCGTCTGCCCCGAGTTCGAGGCGTTATGGACGATCCCCGGCAGATGCGCCTTGTGCTCGGCGCGCACGGGCAGGACGTACCGGTCTCCGCGCACCGACACGTACGTGTCGCGGAGCATGGCGACGATCTTCTCGTCCTTGAGCATCTCCTCGATGCGCTGCTTGATGGCCCGATGCAGCCCGCGCGCGCGCTCGCGCAGCTCCGCCAGAAGCGGCGAGGCGATGTCGAGCAGCTTGCCCGACGGGTCGAACGCGCGCTCGAGCTCCTGGGCCAGCGGCGACAGCTCGGACAGAGTCAGCGAAAGCTCGTAGTGCAGCGGCGCCCGATCGGCCTGCGACCCGCAGAACCGCCGCGCCGACTCGGAGGCGCGGATCAGCCGCGCCACCTGCAGCAATTCCAGCGGCTCCAGCGTCCCTTCGCGCGCCGCGCGGCCGAGCGCGGGCCTGACGTCGACCGCATCCGCCAGCGGCAGCTCGCGCTCGTGCCGCCGCAGGACGCGCGCTTCCTCGACACGAGCCAGGCGCAGCTGCGCTTCCGCCGGATCATCCCCGGGCAGCAGCGCAAGGCACCGCTCTCGCCCCATCGGCGTCCGCGCCCGCCCGGCGAGCTCGCCGCACAGCCGTGGCCACCCCAGCTCCTGGAGGGCCTTCTCGTTGACGACGCCGAGGATCATCGGGCCGCGGAACTTAGCCCCAGCAGTGAGGCGCGTCACGCGGCAAGAAGGGCCACTGCGACACGAATGTCATGTGTGCAAGGGCCGTGATTGCGCTCACCTGGCACCTAAGTACCCGATTTCATTGGGGGCGACTGCCGGCACTGGCATGGGCACGCGGTCTGCTAGAAGACATGGTCCCTGCGACGAACCGAGCGGTACGAGAAGAGCACTCAGTTCGCCCGATCCTGACGCTCCTCGAGGGGCGCGTGAAGGACGCCACGCTGGTGTCCCGCGCCCTCGCCGGCGGACAGCGCGCCAAGGCGGCCGAGGAAGAGCTTTACCGGCGCTATCGGCCGGCAGTCTCCCGGCTTGCCTGCTCGTTCTCCGAGCTGGACGCCGACGAGGCCGAGGACGTGGTCCAGGAAGCTTTCGTCCGCGCCTTCCGCGCGCTGGCCTCGCTCAAGGATCGGGAGCGGTTCGCGGCCTGGCTCTTCACCATCGCCCGCAACCGGGCGCGCAGCTATCTCACCTCCCGGTCGACGCACATCAAGGCCGCCGAGGACGCCAGCCGGCAGTCGCAGCTGCTCGAGGACCACGTCCCTGCCGCCTCGCACGTCCTCGAAAAAGAGGCCGAATTGCGCGCGGTCCGCGAGGTGATCGACGGCCTGCGCGAAGGCCCCGAAAAAGAGACCGTGCGGCTCTTCTACCTCGAAGGAACGCTCTCCGCCCGCGAGATCGCGATGCGGATGGGCGTAGGGAAAAGCGCCGTAACCATGCGCCTGGAGCGCTTTCGGGCGAAGGTGAAAGCGCAGCTGTTCGAGCGGTTAACCGGGTGAAATTCCGGTGGTTCAGATCCGTAGGCTGAATCGAACGTTGAAAGAAGGCATCCAAGCGGCGAGGTGAAGGTCATGGCAAGGCTCACTTGGCGTCAAAGGCTCATCGCCATCGCGATCGGCGCGGTTGCCGCGGCGCTTCAGGCGTACGCGCCAACCAGGGCGGCCCACGCCGCCGTCACGCCGGCCCCCGCGGCTTGCCGCGAAGTCTCGATGTCGAACTGCTAAAGCCAAAAGGTAGCCCCTAAGCCGCCTTTCGGCGGCCGGGGCTAGGCCGGGTCGACCCGCAGGATCTGCTCGCCGACGAGCAGCAGGTCGCCCGCGTTCACCGGCGCCTGACCGTTGATTCGCACAAACGTGCCGTTCGCGCTGCCGAGGTCCTTCACGGCGATCTGGCCGTCCGAGACCGTGATCGTGGCGTGCTTGCTCGAGACGTAGCCGTCGGACGGGAAGCTGACGTCGCCGGTGCCGCGGCCGACCATGTTGTCGCCGGTGCGGAGCGGGAAGACGTCGCCCTCGCCGCCGCCTTCGAGGAGCTGGACGACGCGGGCCGCGTAGCCCGGATTCGGGCTGCCCCACAGCGGCTGGTCGGCGAGCGCCTCCGGCTCCTCCGGCATCCACTCGATCCGCAACCGCTGGCGGCCGATGCGCAGCTCGTCGCCGGACGCGAGCTGGCGCTCCTTCAGCCAGAGGAAGACGCCGTTGGCGCTCCCGGAGTCCTGCACGACGAGCTGCGGGCCCTGGAACTTGAAGACGGCGTGCACGGGGGCGATGAACGGGTCCTTGTCGAGCTTGACCTCGCCGTCGCCGACCTGGCGACCGACCTTGGTCTCGTCCTTGACGAGGACGAAATCGGCGGAGGTGCTGCCGTCGCGGGCGATGGCGGAGAGCCTCGCCCGGGGTTTCGCCGGCGCTGCCGGCTTCGGCGCGGGCGGCGCAGCGCGGATGCCGGTGACCGGCTTCGGCGGTGGGGGCGGGGCCGGCCGGGCGGCCGTCGGCGGCTTGGTCGCGGTCGGCAGCGGCGGCTTGGCGGGCGTCGGTGGCGGCGGCTTGGCCACTGCCGGGGCGGCGGGCTTCGCCGCCGGAGCGGCCGGGGCGGCTTTCGCAGCCGCGGACGCGGCGGGTTTGGCGGCTGGCGCCGCTTTCGCCGCGGCCTTGGGGGGAGCTGGAGTGGGCGTCGGGGCTCCGGTGGCGCCGAGCGGCGTGCCGCACCGCGCGCAGAACTTGAACGTCGCGGCGTTGAGCGTCATGCAATTCGGGCACTGTTTCGGCGGGGCCCCTGCCGCAAGCCGCGGGCCGCTCTTTCCCGACGGCGCCGGAGTCGTCACCGGTTTCTGCATCATCGTGGGCATGTCCTCCTCCATCGGGGCGCCGCACGAAAGGCAGGAGCCGACGTCGGTCTCGTTGTGCGCGCCACAGCGGGGACATTCCATGTCTGTTCTTGTATTCCGCGTGGTTACACAGGGTCAATGGCAAGGGAAACGGAACAAAACGCTGGGGTTTGCGGACAGGGAACGGAAAGGGAAAGGGAACGGAAAGGGAAAGGGAACGGAAAGGGAAAGGGAAAGGGAACGGTGAGGACGACGGAGAGGGGAGGGTCGGTCGGTTCGGCGATTCCCCTTGCCTTTGCCCCCGACCTCGCCCGTTCCGTTCCCTTTCCCTTTCCCTTTCCC
>JAIVGS010000294.1 GCA_020201435.1 Myxococcales bacterium | reverse complement strand
AGCGCCACCCTCACTTTCACGGTGATCGGCGCGCCGGGCCCGCCGTCGGCGTTGCCTCCCGTCGTGGTCGTGCCGCCGTCGGCCTGCTCGCCGGCGTCGAGGCCGCCGTCCAGCGCGCTCGACTCGTGGCCGCAGGCGCAGAGCAGGAACGCGATCAGGACCCCGCGCGTCATGGCAGCGTGAACCTCACCGTCGCGTCGTAGCGGTTGCGGGCGGAAGGATCGGCGCCGATGACGCGGAGGAAGAACATCTCGCCGGAAGCGTGCGCGGCGCCGACGTGCGGAGCAGCGGTGCCGGAAGCGTCCTCGGCGAGCGTGGTCGCGCCGTCGGAATCGAAGAGTGTGAAGACCACCGCGCCGCCCGCCATCGGCGAGAGCGATCCAATGATGTCCACGCCCTCGCCCGCCGGCGGACGCAGCGAGAACCAGGTCTGCTCGGTCGGACAGACGGCGAAGTCGTAGGAAGGGCCAGGACCGAGCGGGAGCGCCTGCACGGCGGTCGGATGCGGCTGCGAAGGGCTGTGATCGCACGGAGTTCCGTGCGCGACCTGGACGCGCAGACCGTAGAGCGCGGAGGCGTCGTTGGTCCGGGCGCGCACATAGTAGGTGGCAGTCGCACCCACCGTGCGCAGGACCGCGAACGGCTGTTCGTCGAGGACGCCGTCGGCGTCGCGCAGCTGCAGGTCGAACGAGCCGAGCGGGTCGGCGTCGGCGACCACCTGCACCGTATCGCCCGAGAGCAGAGCCAGGCTGAACCAGTCCTCTTCGGCGCCGCAGAGGGTCAGCGACGGATAGGTCCCGGGCGCGACCGGCGCGGCGTGCGCCGCGTCGCCGTTGGGGTCCATCCGATCGGTCAGGCACGCGCCGGGAACGCACTTCCCGGTACGGGTCTCGCAGCGCTCGTCGACCGCGCAGCTCTCGTTGCTCGTGCACGGCCCGCGCGGCAGCTGGCAGGTCCGGGTCGCGCGGTCGCACGTCTTCGGCACTTCGCAATCGCGGCTCGTCGAGCATCCGGCCGGACCGCGGCAGACGCCGGCCGCCACGTCGCAGGTCAGGCCCGGACCGCAGCTCGCGTCGTTCGCGCACTGGACGCAGCGGCCGCCGCTGCAGGGGATGAGCGGACCGCAGACCTGCGCCGCGGTGTCGGCGGTGCAGCCGGCCTCGCACTGGCCGTTGCCGGGATTGCAGACCTGCCCGGCGGCGCACGGCGAGCCGGCGAGGCAGCCGAGGTCCTGCTCGCAGACGAAGGTGCGCTGGTTGCACCGCTGGCCGGCGTTGCAGTCGCGGTTGCTGCCGCAGATCTCGACCGGGCAGCTCTGGCTCCCGACGGTGCGCGGATGGTCCGGGTTGATGCACAGGCCCTGCACGCAGTACGCGCCGAGATTGCAGTCGGCGTGCGCGGTGCACTCGTCGCCCCAACAGGCGCGAAGCGTGCACAGGCGC
Organism: Myxococcales bacterium; assembly: GCA_020201435.1. Lineage (GTDB taxonomy): Bacteria > Myxococcota > Myxococcia > Myxococcales > 40CM-4-68-19 > 40CM-4-68-19. The sequence goes on along the minus strand of JAIVGS010000294.1, from coordinate 5,703 downwards.
TGGACCGGGTCGCACAATTCGGTGATGCGGCACTGGCCCGACTTCGTACATCCGATGCACTTGCCCGCCTGGCACAGTTGGCCGCCGGCGCAGTCGTGGCGCTCTTCGCACTCTGGCGCGGGCGTCGCGCTGCTGCCTTTGTGGCAGGCGACGAGCATCGCGAGGAGAAGCGCGCGCTTCACGGCGTCACCAGCCCCGACGGCCAGGTAACGGCGCCGGCGTTCCACACCTCGCCCACCCGCGTGAAGGCGTGGGACACGTCGGCAGCGAGCACGCCCTGCGCGTAGATGCGCAGCTGGGCCTTGGTCGCCGGATTCGACGCGCCGTTGCTCGAGAAGTAGACGACCTGCATGCCGTACGTGCCGGCGACCGGCGTTTTCCAGGTGACGCTCTCCGGACCGTAGCCGACCAGCTTGTCGCCGTCGTAGTGCGGGCCGAAGGCGGGATCCGGATTCGCCCAGTTGCAGTCGCCCGCGGAATTGAGCGCGGCGCCGCCCTGGAGGAAATGCAGGTCGAGATCGGGTGGGATCTGGTCCCACACCACCTCGACCACGAGGTTCTGCGCCGCAGCGGCGCAGATGTCGAGTCGCGAGGGCGCGAAGGACGGCAGTCCGGTCGCGTCGATGGCCGTCAGCAGCACCGAATAGACGCCGGGCACGTCGAGGTGGAGCGAGCTCTGCGCGTCGAGCGCGGCGGCGCTGCCGTCAGGGCGCGTGGCGAGCGACCAGAAATACACGAGCGGCAGGTCGCCGTCGGGATCGCTGGAGAGGCTGCCGTCGAGCTGCACGGTGTCGCCGGCGAGCGCGTCGAGGACGCCGGTGACCGGGGCTCCGCCTCCGACCGACCCGCGAGAGACCGCGATCGGCGCCCGATTGATCGAGCCGCTGAGCGGGATCTCGACGTGCGGCCGGGCGGAATCGCTCGAGTCGATCGCCAACGCTCCCGACGCGCCGGGCGTGTCCGGCGTCGGCGAGAAGCGGACGCCGAGCACGACGCGGCTGCCGCTGGCGAGCGTCGCCGGCGCTTTGACCGAGCCGACGTAGCCGAACGAAGCGGGCGTTCCGTCAGCGAACCCGAGCGCGCCGAGATAGAGGTCGGCGGCGCCAGTCGACGCGACGGTCAGCTCGCGGGTCGCGGTCTGGCCCTCGCCGACGCGGCCGAAATCGAGCGACGGTGGCGAGATCGAGATCGCGCCGGTCTCGGTCCCGACCCCGGTCAGCGCGATGGCGAGCTCGGGCACGTCGGCGTCGTCGGTTGCGAGGCTGAGCGTCCCGGTGAAGGTTCCCTTGCGCGGCGGGCGGAACGTGATCGGCAGTCGCGACGTGTCGCCGGCCGCGACCACGAGAGTCGGCGGCGGTCCTTCGAAGGCTTCGCCCTGGACCGAGATCGCCGTCAGGTGGAGGTCCACGCGGCCGCTGTCCGAGACCAGCAGATGGTGAAGCACCGGGAAAAGGACCGGAGTCTGCCCGAAATCGATCGCCCGGCCGTCGATGATCGCGTGCGGAGCCGCCGGCGTCAGCCTCGTGCGCCCGCACGCCAGCGCGATGAGGCCGATGCAGGCCATGCGTTTCACTGCACGAGACCCTTGTACTGGGCTTCGACGACCGATCCGCGCGGCGGCACCGCGGCGCCCGAGAAGACCAGGCTCAGCGTCGAGGGATCGTAGAGGTAGCCGTCCTGTGCGGCCTGCTTCGGCGTGCAGACGAGCGCGGGCTGGCTCTCGCCGCATTCGTCGGAGAGCTGCGCGCAGGCCGCGAGCGCGGCGCGCTGCGCGTCGCACGGCGCGTGCACCGTTACCAGTAGAGTGGCCGGATCGGGCGCTGCCGTGAGTCGGAAGTTGTGCTTGAGGCCCGCCGCCGTCGCGCCGAGCTGATCGAAGACCGCGTCGAAGTCGGGATCGCAGAGGTCGTGTACGTCGCCGCCCATCTGCTCCGCGAGCCCCGCCAACCGCACCGACGGCACGACGAAGAACGTGTTCGACGGATTCGTCGGATCGACGATCGTGCATCCCTTGGGCGACGGTCCGGCGAGGACGCTCATGCGCACGAGGCCGTCGTTGCCCGGGCCTTTCGACTGCTTGAAGGCGCGGTAGTAATAGAGGTCCTCGCCAGGCGACCAGGAATCGTCGTTGTCGGTGACGAGGACGATGAAGAGCGCCGCGCCGTCGCGGAGGAAGCCCTGGGGCGGTCCGCGCAGCCCGAGGTCGGCCTGCTGCAGGACCGCCGAGGCCGCGCTGCCGCCGGTCCCCAGGGCGAGCACCGCTTGGGCGACGTTGTCGCTGGAGGTGAAATAGAGCTTGCCGCCGCCCTGGTACTGGCCGGGCTGAGCGCTGACGTCGCTGGTCAAGAGGCCGGCGTGCCAGTCGATCTGGTTGAGCGCGAGGTATTCGACGAACCTGTGGAACGAGTCGGCGACGCGTTTCTGCACGCCGGCCATGTAGCGGGAGTCGTCGATCACGAAGAGCGCGTCGAGCTGCGCGCGGCCGACCTGGGGAAAGACGTCGATGCGCTGGTCGGGCGGGATCACGCGGTGGATCTCGTTGCGCTGGCACGCAACGACCAAAACGAGCAATGACAGGACTCGCCGCATCGGGAACCCTTCATCGTAAGCGCACGATCGGCCCTCCGAGAAGCGCCATTTGGCCCATCCCTTGCGTGCGGACGGCAGCTTTCAAGCGCACCGCGAAGGCGCGAAGGCGCGAAGGGGTTGGTGTGTGGGCAGATCGGTGGTCGGCGCCTGTCATTGGCGCTGCGATTGAAGTGCACAAAGCCTTGGGACCAGGGCTACTCGAGTCGGTCTACGAATTCGCGCTCGAAGAGGAGCTCCGCGTGCGAGCGATTCCATTCGAACGTCAGAAGCCCGTCCCAATTCGCTACAGGGATCTCGTTTTGGACGCCGGTTTGCGTCTCGATTTCGTCGTTGGAGGCCAGTTGATCGTCGAGCTGAAGAGCGTCACCCAGCTGATCGACATTCATGAGGCTCAGCTGCTGACCTACATGAAACTGACGGGCTGTCCGTTGGGTCTGCTCATCAATTTCAACGTCGCGATTCTCCGTCGAGGAATCCGACGCCTTGTGCACCACGCGCCCGAATGAGGACGAAGCAAGACTTCGCGTCTTCGCGCCTTCGCGGTGCGCTTTTGCTTTTGAGAGCTACCGTCTCGAAGCGACGAAGGCGCGGGCGGCGGCGCGTTCGACCTGGGCGCGGTTGGCCGAGTAGGCCGAATCTTCCGGACGCATCGCGGACAGCTTCGCCTGGGCGGCTTTCAGATCGGACTCGGCGCGATTGAGGTCGATCTCGTCGGCGCGAAGCGCTTCTTCGACCAGCACCCGCACGCGGTCGTCGCTCACTTCGGCAAAGCCTTCGCCGACCGCGTACCGATGCGGCGTCCCGCCGCTCAGGTAGACGAGCTCACCCGCCGCGAGCGCCGCCACCAGCGGCGTGTGGCCCGGCCGCACCCCAAAGCCGCCCTCCACGCCCGGCAGCCGGACTTCGTCGGCCTCGACCGAGAGGACGCGCTGCTCCGGCGTGACGATCTCCAGCGCGAGCGGCATCAGCGGGCCATCTGCTTGGCCTTCTCCACGGCCTCGTCGATGTTGCCGACCATGTAGAACGCCTGCTCGGGGAGGGCGTCGTGCTTGCCGTCGAGGAGCTCTTCGAAGCTCCGGATCGTGTCCTCGAGCTTGACGTACGCGCCCTTGGTTCCGGTGAAGGCCTCGGCGACGTGGAACGGCTGCGAGAGGAAGCGCTGCACCTTGCGGGCGCGCGCGACGGTGAGCTTGTCCTCGTCGGACAGCTCGTCCATGCCGAGGATGGCGATGATGTCCTGCAGCTCCTTGTAGCGCTGCAGCACGGACTGGACGCGCCGTGCGACCTTGTAATGGCGCTCGCCCACGACCTGCGGGTCGAGGATACGCGAGGTCGAGTCGAGCGGATCGACGGCCGGGTAGATCCCGATCTCGGTCAGCGCACGGGAGAGCACGGTCGTGGCGTCGAGGTGGGCGAACGCCGTCGCCGGCGCGGGGTCGGTCAGGTCGTCCGCCGGGACGTAGATCGCCTGGACCGAAGTGATCGCACCCTTCTTGGTCGAGGTGATGCGCTCCTGGAGGCCGCCCATCTCGGTCGACAGGGTGGGCTGATATCCCACCGCTGAAGGAATTCGCCCAAGAAGTGCGGACACTTCCGAGCCAGCCTGGGTGAAGCGGAAGATGTTGTCGATGAAGAGGAGCATGTCGCGCCCCTCCTCGTCGCGGAAGAACTCGGCGATCGCCAGCGCGGACAGCGCGACGCGGGCGCGGGCGCCGGGCGGCTCGTTCATCTGCCCGTAGACCAGCACCGCGAGGGACTTCTCCAGGTCGTGCAGCTTGATGACCGCGTTCTCGCCGCCTTCCTGGAACTCGGTGTAGAGGTCGTTGCCCTCGCGGGTCCGCTCGCCGACGCCGGCGAACACCGAAAAGCCGCCCCGCGCCTTGGCGACGTTGTTGATCAGCTCCATCAGAAGGACGGTCTTGCCCACGCCCGCGCCGCCGAAGAGGCCGATCTTTCCGCCGCGCAGGTAAGGGGCGAGCAGGTCGATGACCTTGATCCCCGTCTCGAACGGCACCTGCCGCACGTCCTGCTCGACGAAGTCGGGCGGATCGCGGTGGATCGGGAGCCGCTTGGTCGCGTTCACCGGTCCGCGCTCGTCGACCGGCTCGCCGACGACGTTCAGGATCCGCCCGAGCACCGCCTTGCCGACCGGCATCGTGATCGGCCCGCCGGTGTTCTTCACGTTCTGCCCGCGCACCAGGCCGTCGGTCGAGTCCATCGCGATGCAGCGCGCGGTGTTCTCGCCGAGGTGCTGCGCGACCTCGACGGTCAGGTTGTCGGGCTTGTCGTTGATCGAGGGATTCGAGACCGTCAGCGCGGTGAAGATCTCCGGCAGCGCGCCGGGCGGGAACTCGACGTCGATCACCGGCCCGATCACCTGGGTGATCTTGCCCGAGGCGGGACCCGGCGCCGGCCCCGCGGCGGGCGGCGGCGGCATGCTCTTGGACGTTCGCGGAGTGGGAGGTGTCATTTCATGGCCTCGGCGCCGGAGACGATCTCCATCAGCTCCTTGGTGATGGCTGCCTGGCGGGCGCGGTTGTACTGGAGCGAGAGCGCCCCGATGGTTTCGCTGGCGTTCTTGGTGGCCGCTTCCATCGCGGTCATCCGCGCGCCGTGCTCGCTCGCTTCCGACTCGAGCAGCGCGCGCCAGACCTGCATCGCGAGCTGCTTCGGGATCAGCTGCTCGAGCAGCACCGGCCGCGACGGCTCGTAGAGGTGCTCGGGCGTGAGGAAGCCGCTGGTGCGCGACTTGTCCTGCTGCTGTTCCGGGGCGACGATCGGCAACAGCTGCGTGAGCGTAATCTGCTGTGAAATCGCGCTCTTGAACTGGTTGTAGAGGAGATAGACCGCGTCCAGCTTGTGCTCGGTGTATTCCTTGATCAGGTCGTCGGCGACTTCTTTCGCCATCGGGTACCGCAGCCGCCCGAAGAAACCGACGTAGTCCTTGCGCGCGGCGATGCCCCTTTTGCGGGCGAAGTCGCGGCCGCGGCGGCCGATGGTGCTGAACTGGATCGCCTCGTACTTCGGGCCCTCTTCGACGACGAACCGCTGCGACCGCCGGATGATGTTGGCGTTGAACCCGCCACACAGGCCGCGGTCGGAGGTGAGCAGCAC
>JAIVGS010000293.1 GCA_020201435.1 Myxococcales bacterium | reverse complement strand
CTGTTGCCGCGGCTGAAGATGGTGTCGTGCAGGCGCTTCGCCACCTCTTTGTCGTAGGGGCCGCCCTTTTCGACGAACGCCTCCCACGCGTCGGCGGAGAGCGTGTCGGACCACAGGTAGCTGTAGTAGCCGGCCGAGTACCCGTCGCCGGCGAAGACGTGCGCGAACTGCGTCGGCCGGTGGCGCATGACGATCTCGGATGGCATCCCGAGCTTCGTCAGCATCTCCTTCTCGAAGGCGCGCGGCTCGATGTCGGCGTCGCCGGCGAGGTGGAACTTCATGTCGATCAGCGCGCCCGCGAGGTATTCGACGGTCGCGAAGCCCTGGTTGAACGTCTTGGCGCGCTCGATCTTCGCCACCAGGTCGGGAGGGATCGGCTGGCCGGTCTGGAAGTGGACGGCGAACTTGTCGAGGACCGGCCGGGTGTAGAGCCAGTGCTCGAGCAGCTGCGAGGGGAACTCGACGTAGTCGCGGGGTACGTTCGTTCCCGACACCGCGGGATACGTGACCGCCGAGTTGAGACCGTGGAGCGCGTGGCCGAACTCGTGGAACAGTGTATTCGCGTCGTCCCATGAGATGAGCACCGGCTCGCCCGGCTTGCCTTTCACGAAGTTCGCGTTGTTCGAGACGATGACAGGCAGGTCGAGCAGCCGCGATTGCTTGCGGTACTCGTTCATCCACGCGCCCGAGTTCTTTCCCGGCCGCGCGTAGGGATCGAAGAACCAGTATCCGACGTGCCCGCCATCCTGGTTCTGCACTTCCCAGACCCGCACGTCCGGCTGGTAGACCGGGACGTCGCTGACCGGCACGAACTTGAAGCCGAACAGCTCGCCCGCGACCCAGAACATGCCCTCCCGCAGCTTCTCCAGCTGGAGGTACGGCTTCACGTCGTTCTCGTCGAGGTCGTACTTCGCCTTGCGCACTTTCTCCGCGTAGAAGCGGTAGTCCCACGGCTGGATCTTCTGTTTGCCGGCGAGCTTCTGCATGTCGGCGACTTCCTCGTGCACGCGCTGGACGGCCGGCTTCCAGACCGCCTCCATCAGCTCCATCGCGCGCTCGGGCGTCTTCGCCATCTGGTCCTCGAGCTTCCAGTGCGCGTGCGTCGGGTAGCCGAGGAGCTTCGCGCGCTGCGCTCGCAACTTGAGGATCTTCTTGATGATTTCGTTGTTGTCGTGCTCGTTGCCGTTGTCGCCGCGCGAGACGAACATCCGCCAGACCTTCTCGCGCAGGTCGCGCCGGGTGGAGAAGGTGAGGAACGGCTCGACGCTCGAACGGGTGTTCAGGACCGCCCACTGCCCGGGCTTGCCGCGGGAAACGGCGGCGTTCGCGGCCTGCTCTTTCAGCGCCGGCGAGAGGCCCTCGAGGTCCTTCTCGCTGGTCAGAAGGACCATCTGCGTTCCTTCCTCCGCGAGCAGGTTCTGCGAGAACTTCGTCGAGAGCGTCGCCAGCTCCTGGTTCATCTCCGCGAGCTTCTTCTTCGACGCCTCGTCGAGCTTCGCGCCCTGGCGGACGAAGCCGCTCCAGTCGAGCCACAACAGCCGCTGCTGCTCGGGCGACAGCCCGAGCTTCTCGCGCTGCTGCCAGACCGCGTCGATGCGCGCGAACAGCTTCTCGTTCTGCACGATCTTGTCGTTGAACGCCGCCAGCCGGGGCGACATCTCGGCCTCGATCTTCTGCATCTCGTCGTCGTTCATCGTCGAGGTGAAGATGCTGAAGACGGTGCTGGCGCGGTCGAGCGGCAGGCCGGCGGTCTCCATCGCGACGATGGTGTTGCCGTAGTCGGGCGGGCGCCGGTCGGCGGCGATCCTGTCGATGTCCGCCAGCGCGTCGGTCATCGCCTTTTCGAGCGCGGTGCGGACGTCGGCGGTCTTGAACTTGCCGAACGGCGGCACACCGCCCCACCGGCCTTCCCACGGATCGAGCAGCGGATTGGCGGCCACCGGGACCCGATCTTTCACGAATTTCAGCGCGAAGCGATCCTGGTCGTGCGTCTTGTTCACGCCCGAGTCGGCGTTCCAGTCGCGCGGGTCTTTCGGATTCTCGAGGAAAGCGGCGTGGCCGGCGAGCTTGAACCCCGCGCGGGTGACCTCGTCGACGACGAGCTGCTCGTCGATGCGGTGCAGCGTCCCGACGTCGCGGGCGCCGGTCCCGGGCTGCGCGCTGTTGTCGATGATGGCGTAGACGCCGCCCGGCTTGAGCGCGTTCCAGACGGCGCGGTTCATCGCCGACGGGTCGGAGCCCTCGTTGACCGCGTCGTGGTAGACGGCGACCGAGTAGACCGCGTCGAGATCCCTGGTGCCGGGCGGGAATGGGTCGTCCCATTGCCGCATCACGTGCGTCACGTTCTTGTTCGCCTCGCGCGCGAGGCGCGCCTGCCACGCTTTCTGCAGGCCGGGGCCGTCCCAGTTTGGCGTGTCCTGCGCGATCACCGAGCCGCCGGGCGCGACCGAACGCGCGAAGAGCTCGGTCGAATAGCCGCCGCCGGCGCCCATCTCAGCGACCTTCATCCCTGGCTGCGGGCCGAAAAAGGCCAGCATTTCTTTGGGCTTACGGTGTGAGTCCATGCCCCGGTCGCGCTCGGCGCGGTCCGCAGCCGCGGTGACGTCGCGGGCTTCGGGGACGGCGGGCTTCGGCTGGGCTTCGGCGCAGGCGATCGTTGCGGCCGCGATGAGATACACGCGTAGCGTCATGGGAGCCTCCCGCGCCGCCTACGCACGGCGCGGGAGGCTTATTTCACGGACTCAGTGCTGGTACCAGACGCCCGCGACCGGGGTACCGGCGTTGGTGTCCTCGCCGCCGATGACGATCACGTGCGGATTGCCGGCGCTGTCGACGAACAGGACCGCGGCGTGGTTGAAGAAGTCGTACCCGCCGGCCGAGCCGGAGATGGTGTGGCTGCCGGTCGCGCCGTTGAAGCTCGAGATCGAGCCGTCGGAGTTGATCGAGGCGTACGACTGCTCGCTCGACCCGGTCGTGGCGCCGGCGTAGAGGCCGCCGCTGATCAGCACGAAGCTGCCGGCGACGACCGCGCTGAACTTCTCGCGCGACTTGCCCATCGAGCTGGCGTTGGCGGTCCAGGCCGAGATGCCGCCGGTGCGGATGTTGATCGGCGCGTCGTAGATCGAGCCCGAGGACGCGCTGCTCTGCGTCTTCGAGACCGGATCGATCGAAGACGCGTTGGTGCCGCCGAGGACGTAGAGGTATCCGCCCGACGTCACCAGCTGGTGGTACGCGACGGCCGCCGGCAGGTCGGGCAGGGTCTGCCAGGCGTCGAGCGAGCCGTCGCCCTTGATGTGCGCGGAGTAGACTTTGGCGCTGGGCGCGCCCGTCGAGTCGTTGCCGCCCGCGACGTAGATCCGGCCGTGGAAGATGACCGCGCTTTCGCCGAAGAGCGCTTGCGGAAGGGCGGTCGTCGTCCCCCAGGTGCCCGGCGCGGCGGCCGCCGGGAGGCTGCCGTCGGGGTTGAGCGCCGCGGTGTACACAGTGCTGGTCGCGGCGCCGGCGCCGTCGAGGCCGCCGATCACGTAGAGGTTGCCGTTGCCGGTGACGATCGAGTTGAACGAGTTGGCGCTGACCGCCGCCGCGAAGCCGCGCTTGTCGGGAAGCGGGGTCGCCGCGGTCCAGCTCGGGTTGGCGAGCGCGCCGGTCGCCGGCGTGACGGGGTTGAACGAGACGGTGGAAAGGTTGGCCGTCTTCGCGCCGTTGTTTCCGCCCAGCGCGTAGAGGTAACTATTGGCGATCACTGCGGAAAGGCCCTGCACCGCCGCCGGGAGGTTGGAGGTCGCGGTCCACTGGATCGTGGCGGGGCTGAAGCTGACCGCGCCGGTGACGAGGAAGTTCAGCGGCGCGCTGGTGCCGGAAGGGGTGGTGACCGTCACCTTATACGTGGTCGACGATCCGAGCGTCCCCGGAACGGTGCCGACGATGAAGATGTCCTGCCAGTCCGAATTGGCGAAATCGACCGCGGCGCTGGCGACGACCGCGTTGGTCGTCGAGTCGCGGAAGTCGACCGAGTAGCCCGAGGCGGGCGCCGCGGCGAGGTCGCCGAAGTGGTTGCCGTCGAGGATGAAGAGGCTGCCGACGGTGCCGCTGCCGGCCAGGCCGCCGTTGATGTCGCTGACGGTCGGGCCGGTCATCGTGAACGCCTTGGCAAGCGTGGTGGCTCCGCCGTCCGGGTTCGTCACCCTGACGTCGAAGACCGTGCCGTCGGCGTTCCTGGCGCCGGCGTCGGGCACGTTCACGTCGAGCGAGGTCGGGGTGAAGTCGTGCACGACGCCGTCGACCGCGTTGCCGCCGCCGACGGGGATGAAGGTCACTTTCGGTGTCTGGACGAAGCCGCTGCCCGCGATCGTGACCAGCGTTCCGGCGGTGCCGGTCGCCGGGGTGAGCGAGGTCAATGGAGGGCCCTTGGTGCTGCTGCAGGCGAGGGCGGCGACGAGGGCGATGGCGCGGATCGGACGGTGCATGGAGCCTCCGGTTGTTCGGTAAGACGCGCCGCGGAGGGTGGGTGGTTAAGACGCGGATCTGCGGGGAGGTGGGCGGTGATGCGACGTCGAGGGATCGGTCGAGGACGAGGAGGAAAACGAGAAGGAAAACGAGAAGGAAAACGAGAAGGAAAACGAAAAGGAAAACGAAAAGGAAAAGGAAAAGGAAAAGGAAAAGGAAAAGGAAAAGGAAAAGGAAAAGCAGTGGGTTCAACCGGGCTCATCGCTGACGGGCCTCGCCAGGGTCGCTCGTGTTCTCCTTCTCGTTCTCGTTCTCGTTCTCCTTCTCGTTTTCGTTTTCGTTTTCGTTTTCGCTTTCGCTTTCGCTTTGCCCCTTGTGGCCCGTCGCGGGCTCAATTGCGTATGGTTCGTCCATGGGCGTGATGACCTGGCTACGCGGCGGCAAGAGCGCCCCGATCGAGACGGAACCGCCCGCCGCGGCGCAGGTCGGGCACGAGGAGCCGCGGGCGGAATGCTCGGCGGTTCGAGGACGAAGGCGAGATCGGGCGGGGCGGGATGAGCTCGGTCCGCCGCGTCCACGACAAGAACCTCGACCGGCGCGTGGCGATGAAGGTCTTGAATCCCGAGCTCGCGGTGCGCGACGTGCGGATGGTCGAGGCTTTTCTGGAGGAGGCGCAGATCAGGGCGCAGCTCGATCATCCGAACGTCGTTCGGATCCACGAGATGGGCTGTCGATCCTGCTCAAGGTGTGCGACGCGCTGTCGTTCGCCCACAGCCCGAGCGTGCTGCGCTGCGATCTGAAGCCGGCCAACATCATGGTCGGGGCGTACGGCGAGCTGTACGTATGGAGTGCGGCCTCGCGCAGCTGCGCGGGAAGCGTACGCTGCGGCTCGCGCGGGAGGGGAAGGCGAGCGGGACGCCGACGGCGACGGTCGAGGCCATCGACGATGTCACCGCGATGGTCGTGACCGCGCGGTGCTCCAGGAGAGCCTCGGGCAGGGAAGCTGGCTGGGCGCGATCGTGCTCGCGCTCGCGGAGCGGTTTCGGGACGTGGACGAACAGCTCACGCGCCTTCGCGAGGAGAAGGCGCGGGGGGAGTACCGGCGGCTGACGCGGCCGTGATTAGGGGACACCTTCCGGGGACAGTCGAGAACGAGTGTCCCCAACGAGTGTCCCAATCGAGTGTCCCCAACGAGTGTCCCCGATTACTTCTCGGCGACGGTGAAGCCGGAGTCGGCGACGGCCTTCTCGAGGTCGGCGCGCTTGGCCTTGCTGTCGTCGTACTTGACGTGCAGCTCGCCCTTGGCGCGGTCGGCGTGGGCGGACTCGACGCCGTTGACCGCCTTGACCTTGGCTTCGGTCTTGCCGGGGCACTTGTCGCAGTGCCACCCGCTGACCTTGATCGTCTCTGTCTTCTCGCCGGCGACGGCGACGGTGCTGAGCCCCAGGATCGCGGCGAAGAGAATGCTCTTCATGGCTTCCTCCAGTGAAGGACCACTGCTATCGCGCCTGACCGGGCGGCGTGTCAATCGTCTTCGGCGTAGCCCATTGGTCAGCGGGTGAGCAAAGTGGTCCCGAGCGGCGTCGAGAGGTTCGAGAGCGCGGCCGCGCGCAGGCCGGCGTCGGAGATGGCGTAGACGAAGGTGTTGCCGCCCTGGTCGGTGGCCATCACGCTGCGGCGGACCCACGGCCGGTACCACCAGGACCAGTCGCCGGAGCCGTACCGGATGTAGACGTCGTTCATCCCCAGCGAGCCGACCGGCGAGATCGTGGCGCCGCCGGGGTCGACGGAAAAGACCCGGACGTCGCTGACGAAGCTGTCGTACCAACTCTGAGTGGGGCCGGGCACGATCCAGTCGCTGAACGGGATCGCGAGCAGCCCCGGCTTCGCCGGATCGGGGCGGTACCAGTTGAACGCGTGGTGATCCCACAGCGCCTCGCTGTACGCCCACGCGGTCCCGACCAGCGCCTGCGCCGTGCGCTTCGGCTGCGACAGATCGCTCACGTCGAACAGCGAGAGCTGCAGGGCGCGCCGGTTCCAGTCCGGGCGGCCCGACGAATCGAGCGGCAGCTCCTCGCCGATGGCCAGCAGGTGGTCGTCGTCGATCGGCTGCAAGTAGCTGGAAAAACCGGTGATTGTCAGCTCGGCCACCTTGCGCGGATGGGCCGGGTCCGAGAGATCGAGGGTGACCAGCGGGTCGAAGTTGCGGAAGGTGACCGCGTATCCCTTGTCGCCGATGAAGCGGGTGGACATCAGGCGCTCGCCGTCGACCAGCGAGGGGATCTCGCCGACCAGCGAGAGCGCGCCGGTATCGTCCGGGGCGAGGACCGAGAGCCGGCTGCTCGCCGAGACGTGGAACTGCTGCGTCTTCGCGTCGTACGTTTCGGTGGCCGTGCTGGTGGCGATGCGCAGGTAGCCGTCCTTTTCGTCCATCGCGAACTGGTCGCCGATGTTGCCTTCCACGCCGCCGGATCCGACGTAGCCGGCCGTCGCCGGGTCCTCGATGTCGAACTCGTGGACGTAGGTCCAGTCGCGCTGCCCGTCCCACGGCCACCACCACCAGTGGCGGCTCGCGAGATAGAGGTGCTTTTCGGTCGCGTAGAGCACGCCGGTCTCGCCGACGATGCTGGCGCGCGAGACGCCCTGGTCGAGGTGCGCGAGATCGACGGTGGCGATGGTCACCAACCCCAGCCGCTCGGGCGCGTTGGCGACGTAGAAGTCGCTGCAGGCG
>JAIVGS010000120.1 GCA_020201435.1 Myxococcales bacterium | reverse complement strand
CGACGATTCGCTGTCGGGACGCCGATTCGCGCTGCTCCTGCTCGGCCTCTTCGCCTCGGTCGCGCTGGCGCTGGCGGCGGTCGGCGTCTACGGCGTGATGAGCTACGGGGTCGTGCAGCGGACGAAGGAGATCGGAATCCGGATGGCGCTCGGCGCCGAGCAGCACGCGGTTCTCCGGCTGGTCGTCGGCGACGGCATGCGGCTCGCCGGCGGCGGCATCGTGCTCGGCATCGGCCTCGCCGTCGCGCTCTCGCGGGTGCTGCGCGGCCTGCTCTTCGGCGTCAGCGCTTTCGACCCGGTCGCCTACGCCTCGCTGACTGTCGTCCTGGCCGGGGTGGCCCTCTTCGCCTCGTGGCTGCCGGCCCGCCGCGCCGCGCGCGTAGACCCGGTCGTCGCGCTACGAGCGGAGTGAAGCCCGGGACAGCCCGAGGGCGAGGCCGAATCGGCCGTCGGGCGACTCGATCCAGCGCTCCGGCGTGAACCCGGCGGCGTCGATCAGGCGCAAGACCTCGTCCCGCGTGAAGCGGCGAGAGATCTCGGTGCGGATGCCCTCGCCTTTCGACAGCCGCAGCGTCGCGCCAAGCCGGCCGAGGTCGATCTCCATCTCCGATCGCGCGACCAGCCACATCTCGATGCGTCGCTTTTCGACGTCGTACGGCGCGTAGTGGTCGAACGCCGACGGGTCGAACGCGCTCCGGGCGAACGAGTTCACCGCCCGCAGCACGTTGCGGTTGAACTCGGCAGTCACACCTTGTGCGTCGTTGTAGGCGGCGTGGATCGCAGCCGGATCGGTGACCAGGTTCGCGCCCAGCAGCAGGACGTCGCCGGGATCGAGGTGCTCGCGGACCCTCGCCAGGAGCCGCGCCGCGCCGGCGTTCTCGTCGTTGCCGATGGTGCCGCCGAGAAACAGCACCAGGCGCCGCCCTCGCGGCTTGGGCGGCAGACGCAGCTCCCGGGTGTAGTCGGCGAGGACCGGCTCGACCGGAACTTCCGGCCGGGCCGCGGCGAGGATGTCCCGGGTGCGGGCGAGCGCGTGAGCCGAGATGTCCACCGCCACGTATCGCGGCCGGCCGCCGTCGGCGAGCACCGCGTCGAGGATGCCGACGGTCTTCTCGGCGGCCCCGCTCCCCAGCTCGACCACGTCGTAGACCGGACAGGCCGCCGCGACGATGGCCTGGGACCGCTCGGCGAGCAGCGCCCGCTCGGTCCGCGTCGGGTAGTACTCCGGCAGCCGCGTGATCTGCTCGAACAGCGCCGACCCGCGATCGTCATACAAATACTTACACGGGATCTCGCGCGGGCTTCGCGAGAGGGCCTCGCGCAGCTCGCGCAGCGCCGCCGCCTCGGCGTCGAGGCTGACCAGCGCCGCCGTCCGCGGCGAGACCGGCTGCGGCAAGAGCCTCCGCTCGCGTCGATGCGCCGCGCGACGGGCCACGCTAGAACGCTCCCGCGCAGCGGAAGCCGCTCGGCAGCTCGCGGAACTCCGGCAGGTACCAGTTGCGCAGCGAGGGCCGGACGAGATCCGGCGAGGTTGCCCAGGACGCGCCGCGCAGCACGCGATGGGTCCCGAACCACGGCTTGGAATAACCCTCGTACGGGTACGGCCGAAAGCCGGGATACGGCGTCAGCCAGCTCGAGGTCCACTCCCACACGCCGCAGGGCGGAAGGCGCGCCGCCTCCAGCTCGTGCTCGGTCGGCAGCCGCGCCCCTCGCCAGCGCGCGTAGCCGTCCGCGTCGTGCCAGGAAACGCACGTCACCGGAGCTTCCGGCGGTTGCTCGGCGAACCCGAGCGGCGCCGGCGCTTTGGTCGCGGCGAGGTACTCGGCGAACTGCCCGACGGTGACCGGCGCGGGATCGAGCCAGTACGGCTTCAGCTCGACCACGTGCTGCGGCCGCTCGTTGTCGTAGGCGCGCGCGGCGTCGTCGGAGCCGACCTGCACGCGCCCGCCGCGGAACTCGAGCCGATCGGCGGCATGCATCGCGCCTGCCGGCGCCATCCGGTGCAGCCGGCGTTCGCACAGCGCGTGGACGACCTGGACGTGCTCCGCGTGCTGCAGCTCGTGCTGCGCGATGTGCTGGACGAGGAACATCTCGGGCAGCCCGAGCACGCCCGGCATCCGACCCGCGCGGAGGCCGTCGCACACCCGCACCAGGACCTCGTCGAGGTACGCGCGCAGCTCGCGCGCGATCGGCAGCCGGACCCGCCCGTTCTTGGGGGTGGCGACCGGATCGAACGTCGACCCGTAGCGCGACGGCTCTCCGGGCAGCAGCCACCGCTCCTGCATCGCCGCGATGTGCCCCAGGTGCCATCCGATCGGGCTGTACGAAGGGCTCGGCTGCTCGAGCCAGAACTCCTCCGGCGGCAGGATCGAGAAGAGAAACTCGCGCGCCGATTCCAGCTCGGCCAGCAGCGGACTGGGCGACGCGGCGCGCGCCTTCATCGCAGATCTCCCATGCGGCCCACGCTGTACAGGCTGCGCTTCGGCGGGCGAGCGCGCAAGGGCTTTACGCGGCCGTGTCAGGCGCCGGGCGCAGCCAGGAGACGAGCAGCGCGACGCCGAGGATGCCGGCGATGATCAGGAGCGACGTCCCGGTGGGAAGGTGGATCCACCGGTAGAGCAGCATCTTGAGGCCGACGAAGGTCAGGATCGCCGCCAGCCCCGGCTTCAGGTACCGCAGCCGCGCGAGCGCGCCGCGGACGACGAAATAGAGCGCGCGCAGGCCGAGCAGCGCGCAGATGTTGCTCGAGAAGACGAGGAAGGAATCGTCGGTCACGGCGAACACCGCGGGGATCGAGTCGAGCGCGAAGACGAGGTCGGTGGTCTCGGCGGCGACCAGCGCGAGCAAGAGCGGCGTCGCGCACTTGCCGACGAAGAACCGCGGCCCCTCGAGGGACTTGGTCATCGGCAGGTTCCGCGCCACCCAGCGCACGACTGCGTTGTCCTCCGGCTTCGCGTCGGGCTCGTCCTGGTGAAAGAGGATCTTCCACGCGGTGTAGACGAGGATCGCCCCGAAGACCGCGATCACCCAGTTGAAGCGGTGCACCAGCGCGACGCCGGCGAAGATCAGCGAGCCGCGCAGCACCAGCGCGCCGAGGACGCCCCAGAAGAGGACCCGATGCTGGTACTGCGGCGGGATGGCGAAGCTGCGGAAGAGGAGGACGAAGACGAAGAGGTTGTCGACCGAGAGCGATTTCTCGAGCAGGTACCCGGCGAAGAACTCGAGGCCCTGCTCGCCGCCGTAATGCGCCCAGACGAAGGCGCCGAAGCCGAGCGAAAGGAGGATCCAGACGACGCTCCAGCCGATCGCCTCCTTGAACGTCGCCTCCTGGTCGTGGCGCGAGGCGATGCGGAGATCGAGGAAGAGGAGGATCAGCACCCCGCCGAGAAAGGCGACCCAGAGCATCGGGCTGCGGATGTTGCGCGCTCCGATGTCGGCGGCGGCCAGGATCACGAGGGCAGGCTCCCGCGCGGGGTCCGACCGCTCTTCTGGCGGAAGAGGAGGCGGACCGGAACCTCCAGCTTGAAACGCTCGCGGAAACGGTTGACGAGAAAGCGGCGGTACCCGTCGTCGACCGCGGCGGGCCGGTTGCACTGGATGGCGACGGTGACCGGCTGCACCGCGACCTGGTACGCGTAGGAAAAGCGCACCGGAAAGCCGCGAAACAAGGGCGCCGGGTGCTCGTCCTGCATCTGCTGCACCCACTCGTTGAGCGCGGGCGTCGCGATCCGCGTCGAGGCCTGATCGTGCAGCTCGGCGGCGAGCTCGAGGATGCGCTGGATGCGCGTCCCTTCGAGCGCGCTGACGAACAGGAGCGGCGCGAAGCCGACGTGCTGGAGGTGGCGTGCGGCCTCGTCGCGCAGCCGTTTGGCCTCGCCCTCCTTGTCGCGCACCAGGTCCCACTTGTTCACACAGAGGATCACGGCGCGGCCGCGCTCCTCCGCCTGCGCGGCGATGCGGGCGTCCTGCTCCACGCCGAGCTCGGTCGCGTCGGTGAGCACCACCACCACGTCGGCGCGCTCGACGGCCCTCAAAGCTTTCTGCGCCGAGAAGACCTCCACCTTGTCGACCACCTGCCGTTTCTTGCGCAGGCCGGCGGTGTCGGTGAGGACGTAGCGGCGGCCCTTCCAGGTCAGCTGCTCGTCGACCGCGTCGCGCGTCGTCCCGGGCTGGGCGCTGGCGACGAAACGTTCCCCGCCGATCAATCGATTGAGGAGCGTGCTCTTGCCCACGTTCGGCCGGCCGAGGACCGCGAGGTGGATGGGCCGGTCTTCGGCCTCCGGTTCCTCGCCGGCCTGCGGCAGCCGATCGGCGATCGCGTCCATCAGCTCGTCGACGCCGCGGCCGTGCTCGGCGCTCACCGGAAAAACGTCGAACCCGGTCCCGTACAGCTCGCCGAGGTCGAGGGCCCCCTCGCGCTTGTTGGAATCGACCTTGTTGGCCGCGAGCAGGACCGGCTTGCCGCCGCGGCGCAGAAGCTGCGCCAGCTCGTGCTCGGCGCCGGCGAGCCCTTCGACCGCGTCGACGACCATCACGATCACGTCGGCTTCCTCGATCGCGTGCTCCGCCTGCTCCCGCACCGCCTTCACCAGCTGCTCGTCGGTCTTCAGGGTGAAGCCGCCGGTATCGACGACGCGGAACTTCCGCGCGCCCTGCTGCGCCTCGGCGTACTGCCGGTCGCGGGTCACACCGGGGACGTCCTCGACGATCGCGAGGCGCTTGCCGACGATGCGATTGAACAGCGTCGACTTGCCCACGTTCGGCCGTCCCACGAGCGCGACCAGTGGAAGCATCAGCCACAGCACTCAGCAGCGTTCACCACCGCCAGGCGGCGGCGCGTCTGCGGCGCGGCCCTGTCGACCACGGCCGTCTGCACGCCGCGCAGCGCCACCAGCGACGCGCTCTGGACGCGCACGGTGACGAGGTCGCCTGGATTCGCGTCGCCCTCGAAGTGCACCGTCCAGTTCTCGCGCGAACGGCCGAATCCCGCGTCCTCGACGAGCACCTCGACGTCGAAGCCGATCCGCTCCCGGCGCCGCCGCAGCGTCCGCGCCATCTGCAGCGCCTGGACTTCCTCGAGCCGTTTCAACGCGACGTCGCGGGGCACCTCGCCCCACTCCTCGATCTTGAGGATCGCCCCGGTGTGAGGGCGCGGGCTGTAGACGAAGGAAAACAGGTTGTCGTACGGCGTCCTGCGCAGGAACTCGACGTTCTTCGCGTGCTCCTCGTCGGTCTCGCCGGGAAATCCGCAGATGATGTCGGAGGTCAGGGCGATCCCGGCCGGCAGCTCCGCGATCCGCCGCTCGTACTCGGCGATGGTGTACTTGCGCCGCATCCGCTCCAGCACGGTGTCCGCGCCATGCTGCACCGGCAGGTGGAAGTGCGGCATCAACGAAGGCACCTCGTAGAAACAGCGGACCAGCTCGGGCGAGAGGTCCATCGGATGCGAGGTCGTGAACCGGATGCGCAAAAGGCCTGGCACCGCCGCCACCCGCCGGATCAGCTCGGCGAACGTGCAGCCGCCCGCGTAGGAATTCACGTTCTGCCCGATGAGGGTGACTTCCCGCACTCCGACGCCGACCAAGTCATTGATTTCACGGACGATTTCCGCGTAGGGCCGGGACGCTTCGCGTCCCCGCGTATACGGCACGACGCAGAAGCTGCAGACGTTGTCGCAGCCTTTCATCGCGGTCACGAACGCCGTCGCCCGCCCCCGGCTGGTCTCCGGATCCGCCTGCGGAAAGACGTATTCGTGGGTATCGACAAAATCGGTCTCGATCCCGCCCCGCTCGACGAGGTCAGGGACCTTCTCGAGATGATCGGGGCCGAGGACGAAATCGACGAACGGCGCCCGCTGCAAGAGACGCGACTTCTCCTGCTGCGCGACGCATCCCGCGACGCCGATCTTCGTCCCGCGCCGGCTCTTCAGCAGCCGGTACCGCCCGAGCGCCGAGAAGAGCTTGTCTTCCGCCTTCTCGCGGATCGAGCAGGTGTTGACCAGCACCAGATCCGCCCCGTCGGGCGCGTCGGTTGCGGCCCAGCCGGCCCGCGCCAGCGCCTCGCCCATGCGCTGCGAGTCCGACTCGTTCATCTGGCAGCCGAAGGTGTGGATGTAAAAGCTGCGAGCCACGGGAGCGGGGGTATGTCAGAGCGACCTGCTTGCGTCAACTGACGGATTGTCTCGATGACGCGGTACGGCATCCTCCACAATCTCCGGAGGTTTGCCGTGCGCAAGACCGCTTCGCTCGCCCTTTCCCTGCTCGCCTGCGCGAAGGGGCAGACGTCCTCGCATCCCGCCACCATCGTCTACCAGGTCGTCGAGGGCAACGCCCTGACGCGCCTCTACGCGTCGCCGGAGACCCCGGGATCGAACGCGGCAGCGCTCAGTCCCGAAGGCATGCGCGCGGCGTTCTGCGGCGCGGTCGGCGGCACGGCTGTGGTCTACGCGCTGGCCGGCGACGACGCGAGCGTGAACGGCCTTCATCTCGTCGACCTCGACGGCAGCGGCGAGACCGCGCTCGGCGCGCTGACGCCCGGCACCTGGACCTCGCCGTCGGGCGCGTGGCGGACATCCGACGGCGCCATCGTCGTCCAGCTTTCGCGTCTCGACGGGAAAGGCCTCGAGCTGCTCTCGGTGAAGGACGGCGCGGTGATCTCCCTGGCGCTGGGACGGTTCCTCGCCCTCTCGGGCAACCGTGTCGCCTATCTCGCCAACACCGAGAGGGCCGCCGAGGTCGGCGACGTCCGCAGCGTCTCCGCCGACGGCAGCGCCAACCTCGGCATCGGCGGCGGCGACGGTGACGACGATTTCCACGGCGTCGTCTCCGACAAGCTGATCTTCACCGCGCATCACTCCGGCGCCACGCCCGAGCTTCGCTTCGCCGCCCTCGACGGCGAAGGTTCCCTCTCGCGCGCCGGCAGCAGGGGCCTCCTGCTCTCGGGCAACACCGTCGTCGCCGCCCGCGACGACGGGTTCGAGAAGGTAGGCCTCGATCTCTTCGTCAAGCCGGTCCCGGTGCTCTCCGGCGCGCAGGTGCTCGCCCTGCTCCCCGACGGCCGCGTGGCCGCGTTCGTCAAGGGAGCGGGCGTGATGGCCGACGCCCAGATCCTCGACAACTTCACCGCCGACACCGTCGTCGCCGCCCACGCCTGGCAGGACCGCGTCGTCTACACCGTCAACAACTTCACCGGCTCGTACCTGCGCTCGGCGCGCACCGACGGAAGCGGCGCGGTCACGCTCTCGGAAGG
>JAIVGS010000204.1 GCA_020201435.1 Myxococcales bacterium | reverse complement strand
ATGGAGTACGGCGGCGACCGGACGCTGGCGCAGGAGCTGCACGACGAGGGCCGCTTCGAGGTGCGCCGCGCGCTCCACATCATGTCGCAGGTGCTGGACGCGCTCTTCGAGGCGCACCAGATGGGCATCGTCCATCGCGATCTCAAGCCCGCGAACGTCCTCCTCGGCGTGCGGGGTGGGGAAGAGTGGGTGAAGGTCGTCGACGTCGGGATCGCCAAGGTGATGGCCGGCGACGACGAGGGCCAGCCCGACGAGCGGCTGACCGGGACCGGCATGGTCCTCGGGACGCCGTCCTATTACTCGCCGGAGCAGGCGCGCGGCCTCGCCATCGACGGGCGGTCGGACCTCTACGCTGCCGGCATCGTCCTCTACGAGATGTTGACCGGGCAGCTTCCGATCAAGGGCAGGACGCCGATCGACTACGTCCGTGCCCACGCGGTCGACGCGCCGACGCCGGCGAGGAAGTACGGCGTATCGCTGCCGGAGGGCGTCGAGAAGATCATCGTCAAAGCGCTGCAGAAGGATCCGGGGAAGCGATACGCGAACGCGCGCGAGATGAAGGCGGCGGTCGACGCGGCGCTGCAGGCGCTGCCGCGGCGGGCCGGCGAGTCGCGGGTGCCCTGGCGGCCGATCGCGATCGCCGCTGCCGCGAGTCTCGTCCTGGTCGGAGGGATCGTGGCCGGCGTCCAACTCGGGGCGGTCGACCGGGTCACGCGATGGAAGGCCGCGCGCGTCGCGCCGAAGCCGCCGCCGGAGCCGCCGCCGGAGCCCGCACGACAAGCCGCAGCCCCGGCGGCCCCTCCGCAGCCGGCGCCCGGGCCCGTCGCAGCGGCGGTGAAGCCCGGCAAGCTGCTGGTGCGGGCGCCCGGCGCCGAAGTGCGCATCACCGGCGCGACCGCGACTGGCTCGGACGTCGAGATCGCCGGCAAGTCCGGCGCCTTCACCGTCCAGGACGACGCCGACGGCTGGTCGGTCGCGGTGAAATACCGTCGCGCCGGCGCCGGCCTCGCGCTCACCGTCGAGAGCACGCCGCCGGCGCTGGTCTACTTCGAGGACAGCCCGCTCGGCCGGGTCGGCGCGATCAGGCTCGGCGCCGCGCCGGCCCAGATCGTCTTCCGCCGCCCGACCGGCGGCGAGTTCGCCCTGATCGTGAAGTACGCACCCTGAAGCGGCGGCCACCAGCCACCGCCTCTCGAGGCGCGGTAGCCGGTAGCCGGATCAGCCTTCGTCGAGCAGCTCGCTCAGCTTGTCCGGCTCGAGCACGACCTTGAAGTCGCGGGCGCCGTGGGCGGTCACCTGCTTCTCCCACCCCGACAGCCGCTGCCGGTAGACGGTCGGGTCGGCGTTGTCGGACGCGAGCCGCTTCACGTTCATGGCGACGACGCGCACGCCCTTGAGCTCGTCGGGAGCGAGGTCGCGCTTCACGCCGCGGGGGAGGTCTTCGGCCATGTCGCTGAAGACCACCATCGTCCGCTTGCCCGCGCCGGTCTCGCGCAGGTACTCGGCGCCGAGCATCATCGCGCCGCGGATGTCGGTGTGCGCCGCCTTCACCGGCCGGCGCGCGAACGCGTCGAGCTGCTGCGCGAAGGCGAGCTTCTCGGCGTTCGCCTTCGACGGACGCACGTCGAGCTTCACGCTCGCCTCGACGTTGTCCTTCTTGTAGCTCTCGCTGTCGATGCGGATGACGATCAGGCTGTCGCCCGGCGACATCCGCGGCAACAGGCCGCGGCGGATGACTTCCACCACCTGCGGCCGCTGGTCGACGTAGGTGCCCGAGACGTCGACCAGCGCCACCACCGCCTGCGCGTATTGCGCGCCGCTGCTGCAGGACACCGCCAGCAGGGCCGCCAGCAGCGTCCGCTTCATCGGCGAGCCTCCGCGCGAAGCGCCGCCGAGGAGCCGGCCGGCGCGTTCTTCCCGTTGCCGGTCATCTTCTCGATCTGCAGCGGGATGACGATGTAGATGTCGTACACGTGCCGCGCGGCCGAGAGCGCGTACTTCATGATGTGGCCGCCGAGCCGCGACAGCATGCCGCCGAGGTTGAGCAGCCCCGCGACGACGCTGAGCACGATGTGGCCGCCGGTCGAGATCATCGTCTCGAGCGGCACGGCGACCATCGCCAGGATCCACGGCAGGATGAAGCCGAGGACCGCCTGGCCGATGACCGGGATGTGCGAGGTCGCGGTGCTGGCCACCGGGGCCGACATGCCCGCGAGCGACGCCTTGAGCGCGTTGGAGGATTCGACGATCTGCTCACGCAGGATCGCCAGCGAGGCCTCGATGCACGCGAGCATCAACAGGCCGCCCAGCGCGACCGTCAGGATCATCCGGCGCCGCGAGCTCGGCAAGAGCTCGAGCTTCGGGAAGAAGCTCGTGATTCCGAGCATCTCCATCGCGAACACGCCGGCCGCCACTTCCATCAGCACGATCACGAGAGCGGCCACCGTCGACACCGGCATGCCGCCGATGCGGCTGCCGGAAGGCACGAGCTCGCTCATCGGAAGCGCGATCAGGTTGAAGTTCACGAACGCGCCGCCGATCGCCACGGCCAGGACCAGCACCGAGACGACGAACAGCTGCGTCGAGCTCCACCCGAGCGCGCGCACTTCCTTCTCGTCGCCCTTGCGCACCTTCTCGTACGACGCCATGTAGCCGTCGATGCGCTTGGTCGACTCGAGCGCCCCGGTGACCGCCTTGGACACCTCGCTGGCGAGCTTCTGCAGCTCTTTCCAGGCGGGGGCCATCGCGCCGAGGATCTTGTGCCGCTTGGCGGTCGTTTCGCGGAAGTCCGCCAAGGCCTTCTTCTCGCCGGCCTGGGCCGACTTGTGGATCTCCTCGAGGACCTTCTTCACCACGCCGTCGCCGTTGGGCGGCATCTTCGCCACCGCGGCGACCGCCTCGCTCCAGCCGGGAGCGCTCGGCGCCGCCGACGCGCACTCCTGGAAGTCGGCGTCGATCTTCGTCACCGCGTCGTCGATCTTGCGGTGCAGGTCGGGATAGCGCGCGAGCTCCTTGGCGAACGCGCCCTCGATGCGGTGGAACTCGCGGCCGACCTTGGCCTCGATGTCACCCTTGCCCATCTCGAGGATCATCTCGCGGTCGCGGGCGGTGACCTTGACCGCCATGCCGCGGCACCAGCGGGCGCAGATGCGCAGCGCGCCGCCCAGCAGGCGGCCGACCTCGTCGAGACCCTTGTGCATCGGCACGCGGGCGAAATAGAGGAAGACTTGGCTGATCAGCCACAGCGCCAGGATCGACGCGGCGGGGTTGGCAGGCCAGATCAACAGGCGTTCCATTGAACCCTCCCTTGCAAAAAAAACGTAGCGCCTGAGCCGCCTTCGGCGGCCGGCGCTATCGGGCGAATGCCCAGTTCAGAGCGCCGCGCAGGCTCGGCTCCAGCCGAAGCTGCGCAAATCTCACCCGCCGCCGCATGCGGCCGGTGCCGACACGGACGAGCAGCGAGTTCAAGAGCCGCTTCGCTTCGTCGCGAACGCCGTCGAGCCGGAGCAGCTCGGCGAGATCGAGCGAGGCCTCGATGTGCCCCGGCTGCAGCTCGAGCACCTGCCGGAGCAGGAGCGCGGCCAGCGGACGCTGACGGTTCTTGGTCAGCATCGAGCGCCCCTGCAGGAGCACCAGCACCGCGTCGGCGCGCTTGCCGAGCTTCACCTGCTCGTTGGCGATCCGCTCCCAGTACTCGACCTGCTCGGGGAACGTCTGCGCCGCGACGGTCCAGATGGCGATCGCCTTGGGCGCGAAGCCGGCGGCGAGAAACCCATGGGCGGCCTTGTCGAAGCTCTTCCGCGCCTCGTCCCAGCGCTTCAGCTTGGCGAGGAGCGGCGCGAGCCGCGCATGGACGGAATGGTCCGCGTCGTTTTCGGCGAGGACCTTGCGGTACCAGCGGACCGCCTTGCGGACCCGGCCGCGCGCGCGCGCCTTGTCGGCCGTCGCGAGCGCGCTGCCACGATCATAGGTCTTGTTCCAGAACACGCGCGAAAGGTTAGGGGATTGCCCATGAAGGTCGTAAGGGACCGGACGTGGGTCCCGGTGCGGCGCGCAGACCGCGACGGCGGCGAGGTAGGCAAAGGTACTGCCGAAGTTCGCTAAGCCTTTTCGACCCTGAACCGGAGTTGTGCCGGCTCCGCCGAGGTCAGGTCGTGACCTTCGGGCAACGGGCCGTCCGGCGGCAGGACCGGGTGATGGATCTTGAGCACCGCGCTCGCCTCGCCGTCCTTCACCACGCCCGGAACCGCCGCGTACGGCTGCCACGATCCGCCGTGATCGTGCTCGACCACGAATCGGACCGCGCCCTCGTGGCCCTCGACGTGCGCGCGCAGCGTAGTCTCGCTGCCGTGCTCGTTGCGGACGCTGTCCCAGCGCAGGTTGCTCGCCTGGAAACGGTCCGCGATCGCGATCGCCGCCGCCACGCCGTCGATCCTGAAGCGATAGAAGGTGGCCTGCTCGACGTGCTCGGGCTGCAGCGGGCCGTGTGCCTTCGCCTCCACCTTGTAAAGGACGTCCCCCATCGAGGTAGGATAATTTTGCAGGGGGGAGCATGTCCATCTTCAGCGCGCTCGCGACGGTGCATGCGCCGCGGTTCGTGCACCACGTCATCGACGCGGCCGAGGCCGAGGCGAAGCACGTCGGGTACAAGGTCGAAGACGCCGCCGCCGAAGCGCTCGGATACTGTGAGCTTCTCGGCGTCCGCTATCCGGTCAAGGCGTACCAGTTCCAGGTCTCGAAGGCGCTGACCCGCGGCTCCCGGGTCGACGAAAAGGGGTTGCGCGACCTCAAGACTCGCGGGTTCCGGGGCGTGGTCAACCTCTGCCGCGAGTACGACGACAGCGACCGGGTGCGCAAGGCCGGGCTGGTGCCGCTGCATCTCGCGATCCTCGACAACACCGCCCCCGACGAGTCGTCGATGGTGCAGTTCCTCGACTTCGTGAGCGACCCCGCCAACCAGCCGGTCTACGTCCACTGCGAGGCGGGGAAGGGCCGCACCGGCTGCGCGGTCGCTTCCTACCGGATGGCGATCCAGCGCTGGACCGATCCGCAGGCGCTCGAGGACGCGAAGAAATTCGGCCTGCAGCTCGACGTGCAGGTGGCTTTCATCCGGCGGTTCCATTCGTCGCTTTTGGCGACGAAGTATCCGCCGTATCCGATCGGCAGCGGGGCCGCGGCCCGCCTGTGGACGCTGCCGCGGCAAGGCCAGTGGACCAGCGATGCGCACGGAAAGAAGAGCGATCCGGTCAACGTCTACGCCTTCGGCCCCTTCGCCGCGTTCGAGAAGGCGGTCCTCGCCAGCGGCTGGACGCGCGCGATGGACAACAAATTATCCAACAACGCCAGGTACATCGACTCGGCGGTCGAGTTCGAAGGGGTCACCGCCGAAGACGCGATCGCGAGGCTGATGGACCGCGTGCCGGGCATGCACGTCGCGCAGATGCGCATCGACGAAGACGACCGGAAGGTGGTCGCCTCGATGCCGGTCTCGATGCAGACGCTGGACGGGCGTCCGTTCGTGGCGGCGTACGAGTGCGCCAACAATCCCGTCGGCGGCCGGCACCACATCCGCGTCTTCGACGCTCGCGCGAAAGACGCGCACGGCCGCCCGGTCTGGGCGATCGCGGCCACCCAGGACGTCGGGATCATGTTCGACCCCAAGCGGCCGGAGCAGGGCTTCATGAACCACCGGGTGGCGGCCAACACCGACGGCGAGCGCGATTTTCTCTGTCAGGCGCTGCGGTCGGCGGGGGCGAAGATCGAGATGGCCGGCCCGATCGAGTGCGGAGCGAAGAATCAGTATGGCGTCGGCCCCGGCGACTCGAGGGTCGTTCTGACCATGTTCAACTAACCGAGCACGGCATTACGGTCTGAACGCGTACACCATGCCGTCCCCAGCTACGTAGATCCGCCCTCCGGCGACGATCGGCGACTGAAACCGGCGCACCTCTCGCATCGCCGCGCTGGTGAACAGGACCGCGCCGGTGTCGCCGTCGAAGGCGTGGAGCCGTTCGTCACCTTGGCTGCCGAACTCACCCTCGGTGCCGACCGCCCACACCACCGCGTCGCTGCGCCCGTCGGTCGTGGTCGCGATCGGCGAGCCGCGCCCGTTCTGCTGCCCGCACCAGGCGAACGTCGCCGCGGGGGGTGACGTCGCCGAGAGCTTGAGCACGGTCAGATCGCCGGAGCAGCCGCCCGCCGGCGCGCCGTGAAACGCGACGTACGTTCCGTTCGCCGTCGTGTACGACGCCGGCGCGGTGATGATCGCGCCGCTCGAGACCGCGGGCGACGAGAGCAGTCCGAGGTGGCCGCGCTCGAGCAGGTATGCCTTGCCGTCCTTGCCCAGCGCGACCGCGAGATCGGCGGGAGTGGCTCCCGGGACATGCACCAGCAACACGCCGCTGCCGCCGAGGTCGACGTCGGAATCGTCCAGCGCCATCCAGTTCGACGGGTGGAACTGGTCTGCCGGCGTCAAGGGCGACGCCGGCGAAAACCGGAAGACCGCCTCGCCGTCGGCCCACGACGTCGCGCCGAAGGTGTTTCCGGTCGCGGCGAAGATCGACGTGCCGTCGGTAGCGATTCCGGAGGGCCCCCAGACGGCCCCGCCCTCCGCCCGCGTCTGCCAGGCCGTGGCCGACTGCGGCGCCGCGACCGGGATCGCGACGATGGCGCCGTGATAGGTGCCGCAGTCGCCGAAGTGGCCGCCGTACGGCACGAAGAGGATGCCGTTCGACAGCGCGAGCGCGCCACGCTGGTTCTGGTACAGCGAGTTGAATCCCGCGACCTTCGCGCCAACGTCGACCGGCCAGCCGGGGCGGGTGCTGCCGTCGTCGAGCGAGAGGGCGAAGACGAGGTGGCGCGGGCCGGTGGTCATCGCGTCGAGGTAGACCGTCCGCGAGACCGGATCGGCGACGGGCGTGCCGGTGATCCCGAGCGGGTCGATGTTGCCGCACTCGAGCTGCGAAAGCGGCACCGGATCGCCCAGCGTCCGGCGCCAGACCGCGGCCCCGGTGGCGGCGTCGAGCGCGCTGACCTCGTTCGACTCGGTGGCGACGATCAGCCGGCCGCCGACGAGGAGCGGCTGCGCATAGACGTGCCCGTTGACGGTCGCCGAGAAGCCGCTGTCGGCGTGCATTCCCGGCACTGCGGCGCGAGTGAAGGCGGGTTCGACGTAGAGCCCGTCGCGGGTCCCGCCGTTGTGATGCTGCAATACCTCGGTCGTCGGCCCGGCGTCGTACGGACCGGCATCGGCCGGCTCGTTCGGCGGCGTGGCTGGCATCGATTTGCAGGCCAAAAGCAACGCGAGGCCGGCAAACCGGATCACGGGATCGAAACCGGAATCAGCTCGCTGTCGTTGTCGAAGTCGCTCTCCGGGAACGTCCGCGAGGCGTTGACGGTGACGCGCAGCGTGTAGTCGCCGCCCGGCACACCGGTCACGTCCAGCCACTGACAGTTCAGGCTCGCGCCGTAGATGTCCTCCCAACCCGACGCCAGGCCCTGATTCCGGCAGTCGTACAGGTCCGGAGAGTTTCCGGCGACCTGCTCCACGCCCTCGATGCAGAAGCCCTGTTTGCGCCCGACCACGCGGCCGGTATCGCCGATCGCGGGTGCGCCCGTCTGGTCGAAGAGCTCGAAGGTCATGATCTCCTGGAGATGATAATGCTTGTGGCACTCGCTCCACTGGAAAAGCGGGTTGTTCTCGGGGCTTCCGATCTGGAGGTCGCCGCCGCCGACGTTGACGATGTCGCCGTCGAACCGCAACAGCGTCCGCGTGCCCGGCGCCCCGACGCACCCTTCCTGGACGGCGCAGTCGACCGGTGAAAACGTATCCTGCGTCAGCTCGGCCGAGTTGCGGGCGGCCTCGCCATCGACGATCAAATCGGGGAGCGCCGGCGACGGCGTGGTTCCGGGCAGCGCCGGGCCCAGCTTCTCGAAGAGGATGGCGCGCGGAGTATCCACGTCGGCGGTCGTGAGCGAGGACGTCCAGACGAACTTCTGCCCCTGACCGACGCAGTCCGCGTAGCAGCTGTCCGAGCGATACTTGCGGCAATAGGGCAGGCAGCTTCCGAAATCCGCGTCGGTCTGCGCGCGGACGTCGATGCGCGAGAATCTTGCCGCGGCGGCGGACGCCATCGAACAGGTGGGGTCGGTGGCCCGGACGAAACCGGCCAGCGGCGCGTTGACCGAGAAGGCGCCGTTGCGCGTCGTGACGACGGCGACGACCTGCAGCGCCTGAGCGTGGTCGTCGCCCGGGCTGCAGCCGTTGACGTAGGCCGGGAAGAGGTCCTTGCCGTCGGCGAGGAGGCTGAACTCGATGACGTCGTTCGCGGCTGGGGTGCCGTCAGCGTAGATGGCGGTGCCGCGCAGCGGGATCGAGGCGAGGCCGGCAAAGCTCGGAGGCCGCTCGCCGCACGCCAGAAAGAGCGCCGCCAGGATCAGCCGCTTCATGCGCGCCTCTAAACACGAAAACGGTCGCTGGTTATTTCCTGAAACAATCCCGAAACAAGCCGCTTACGACAATCCGGAGAGCTGCTTCAGGACCGCGTCGACCAGCGTGAACCAGTCCTTGATCGAAGGCTCCGCGCCCACGTCGGTGGGAAGAATCAGCAGCTTCGCGCCGGCCTTTTCCGCGACCAGCGTCGCGACGCCGCGGTTGTAGAAGCTCTCCATCAAAAGGGCCTTCGCGCCGTCCTCTTTCATCACCGAGATCAGCCGCGCGAGGTGCTGTGGGTCGGGCGGGATGCCGGGCTTGGGTTCGACGTAGCCGATCTCCTCCATGCCCAGCCACTGCGACACGTACGACCAGCTCTTGTGAAAGGTGGCGATCTTCGCGCCCTTGAGCTTCACCAGCCGCGGCGCCCAGTCCTTTTCTTTCGCCGCGACGCGCTGGTTGAAGTTAGCGAGGTTCTTCTCGTATTCGGCGCGGCCCGCCGGGTCGAGCTGCTCGAGCCGCTGGGCGATCTCGCGGGCGAGGATCTTCGCGTTTCCCGGCGGCAGCCAGTAGTGCGGGTTGCCCTGCGGGTGGATGTCGCCCATCGAGCGGTCGACCTTGGTGGTCGGGATGTCGAGGACCGGGATCGCCCGCGAGCAGTCGAGGTTGCCGAGCTCGCCGGTCTGGATCTTCGGATTGCGCGAGCCGAGCACGAGCGGCGGCAGCCAGCCAATCTCCAGCTCGAGGCCGACATGCAACAACAGATCTGCGCGGTTCAGGACCAGCATCAGGCTCGGCTTCGGCTCGACGAAGTGCGGGTCCTGGTAACCCTTGCTGAGCGATTCGACCTCGACCCGGTCGCCGCCCACCTCCTTGGCGAGAGAGCCCAGGCTCGCGATCGACGAGACGACGTGGAGTGCAGCGAGAATGGCGATCATGAGTGCAACCCACTGCTCTTGGGGGGTCCAGGGGGGAGCGAGCTCCACCCTGGTGGAGGCGCCGTGAGCGCCGGATCGAAGAGGGTTTCGAGGGAAGAAAAGCGCCGGTTCATTGGTGAGCTCGCATTAAAAAGGGTGTGCGCCGTGGGCGCCGATGGAGATCTCGAGCTGCAGGAAGGCGGCGGGCGCCCAGTCTGGCGTGACCTGGGGGATCAGCATCGCGTCGCCGAACGAGATGTTGCCTTTCTCCAACTCGGCGTACGCGCGCACCCGCATGAACTCGCTGCCCTGGAAGGTGAGGCTCACGGCTCCGCGCGCGGTTCCGGCGGTGACCGCGCTGGTGGGCAGGCCGATGTAGTCGCCGCGCAGGCCGAGGAACCAGCGGCGCGCGAACTGCGCGACCACCTGGGCGTAGGCGCCGCCGTCCCACTCGTCGCCGATGCCGTCGCCCGCCGCGAGGTGGCGCAGGATGGCCTCGGCCTGGAACGCGAGTGAGCGGTAACCCTGCGCAACGTTGACTGGTTTCCACTTGAGGTAGAGGTCGGCGCCGAACAGCTGCGACTCGCGCCCGACGCCGGCCGTGGTGTTCTCGGCGACGAACAAGCCCGGCGACTCGCCGCTCGCGAAGTTGAGGCCGCCGTAGAGCGACCACTCCTCGCCGAAGGGCAGGAAGATCTTCGCTTCCGCCGCCGCGGTGGGACGGCGCGCGCCGTCGGCGCCGAAGGTACGCACCGGGTCGGGGACAGGCCCGCCGAACCCTGCCGGATCGTTGCGCAGCGAGAAGACCTCGCCGTAGAGCGTCAGATAGAACGGCAGCGGCGAAAGCCAGCTCACCTGTACGCCGGGGCCGCGCAGGCCGTCGTCGCCGAGAAAGGCGGCGTTGATCAAAGGACGGCGCGTGAAGTCCTGGACGTGCAGGTGCTGGCCGTTCTGGCGGCCGAAGGCGCTGCGGAAGCTGCCCGCTTTCACCTGTAAATTCCAAGGCAAGGACGTTGACGTAGCAAACGCCTCTTCGACCTCGATCCCTTCCAGGTTGGGGATCGTCAGGAACAGATCGCCGCGAAAGTACGGGTCGACGATGGCGCTGAACGCCACTTCGGCTTCCTGGACGGCGGCCCCGATCGCGTGGCGCGTGTCGCCGTGCAGGTCCGGGTCGTCGCCGTTCAAGAACTGCGGCGCGCGCCGCTGCCAGCCGAAGTCGGCGTCGAGGATCGCGCTCATGTCGGGGTTGAGCGACTGGGCCCCTCGCAAAAGCGGTGGCGCCGGCGCCGGCCGCTGTTGTTGTTGCTGCTGCTGTTGCTGCGCGGCCTGGTCGGCCTTCAGCGCTTTTTCGAGCTCTTTCTGCAGCTCTGGATCGGGTTGGGCCTGGGCGAGGAGCAGAAGAGCGGGAAGGAACATGCCCCCTCAGACAGAGCTGCGGCGCAGGATCTTCAAAAGACCGGGGATCAAGAAGAACGACGCGGTGACGACCATCGTCGCGCCGGTGGGAAGCTGTTCGATCCAGCTCAAATAGTACCCCGCCGCTGCAGCGACGATCGCGAAGGCGACGGAGAGCGCGATGGTGAGCCGCATCTTCTCGGTGATCATCAGCGCCGCGGCGGCGGGAATGACGGTGAAGGCGAAGACCGGCAGCGCGCCCACCGCCCGCGTGGCGACCGAGATGATCACCGCGGTGGCGAGGTTCAGCACCAGCTCGTAGCGGAAGACGCCGACACCCTGCACGACTGCGGTCTCGGGGTCGTAGCTGACGAAGAGCAGCTCCTTGAAAAAGAGCGCATGGACCGCGACCACCGCGAGGCTGGCGGCGAAGAGCGCCCAGATCTGCGAGCGTGGAACGGTGACCGCGTTGCCGAAGAGGATGTCGCCGACGGCGTGGGCCTCCTGCGCGATCCGCGGGCTGTTGAGGATCGCGAGCACCAGCGCGCTGGCGATGATGTACCCGAGGCCGACGATGGTCTCGGTCGCGAGCTTGCGGTGGCCCGGGCGCAGCGAGAACGCCGCAGCGGCGAGGCAGGCGAAGGCGAGCGAGAACCAGGTCGGCTCGAGCAGCACCGGGATCGCGCCGTGCGCATGCGGATCGATGCCGAGCAGCGCCCCGACGTAGAAGGCGAAAGCGACGCCAACACCCGAGATCTCGGAGAGCGCGGCGGAGACGAAGACCATCCGCTTGAGCACCACGAAGACGCCGATGTAGCCGAGGATCGCACCCGCGAGCACCCCGGCGATCATCGGCTCGCGCCAGAGGTCCCGGCCGGCCCAGAAATCGGAAAAGCCGCTCACTCGACCACCACCGCGGGACGGCCGTCGACCTGCGTCACGTGGACCTCGCGGCCGTAGAGGCGGCCGAGCCGGTGCGGGTCGATCATCTCCGCTGCCGGGCCGACCTCGAACATCCGCCGCTCGCGGTCGACCAACGCGACTTCACTGGCGAATCCGGCTACGGCCGTGAGCTGGTGCGTGACCAGCACGACGCTCAGGTTGTGCGCCGACTTGAGCCGCTGGACGAGCTCGAGGAGCATCCGTTCGGCGGCCGGGTCCATCGCGCTGGTAGGCTCGTCGAGCACCAGCAGCTCCGGCTCGGCGGCGATCGCGCGGGCGATCAAGACCTTTTGATGCTGGCCGCCGGAGAGCGCGTAGAGCGGGCGATCGGCGAGATCGCCGACGCCGATCTCGTCGAGCGCGTCGCAGGCGCGCCGCCGGTCCTGGGCCGAATATCGCCTGATCGGGCCGACCAGCCGCGCCCGGCCCATCAGGACCACGTCGAGCACGCTGAGCGGCCAGCTCATGTCGAGCCGGTCGCGCTGCGGAACGTACCCGACCCGCGGAGTCCGGCCCAGCGGCAGGACGCGCCGCCCCTCGATCAGCGGCAGAAGGCCGAGCAGCGACTTGAGCAGCGCGGTCTTGCCGGCGCCGTTCGGCCCGAGCACGCCGAGCGTCGTCCCCGCGCGGACGGTCAACTCCAGCGGCGGCAGGAGCGGCGTGCGGTAGCCGATGACCGCGTGCTCGAGTCGGACCAGTTCCAAGCGCGCTTTCGGTATCAAAGCGCGCCCGGACTGTACAGCGGCAACCGTGGCGCCCGGTTGATCGGCAGATGGTCAGCCGGTCTTGAGCAGCCCGCTCAGGCTGATCTCGAGCTTGCTGCGGACCTGCCGCAAGAGGCTTTCCAGCTCGGGGGCGGCGAGCCGCAGCCGGTCGCGCAGGTTTCGGGTGGTGCGTTCGACCAGCGCGTCGCGGGCCGCGGCGAGGTGGCGGGCGGCGGTCGCGCGCGACACCGAAAGCACCGGCGCGAGCGCGTCGATGCCGAGGCGGTCGACGTAGTGCAGGCGCAAAAGGTTCCGCTCCCGCGGCTCCAGCGACGTAAAGGCAGAGCGCAAGGCGTCGTTGAAGTCGGCGCCGAAGCGGCGGCGGATGGCGGCGATCTCGGGATCGATCGCGACCGTCGCCTCGGCGGCGTCCGCGACGCGCTCCGCGCGCTTCTCGCCGCGCCGCAGGTTGAGCGCGAGCCGCATCGCCGCGACGCGGATCCAGCTCGAGAGCGGCGCCTTTCCGCCGTACTCGGCGATGCGGGGCGGCTTGTTCGCGCGCGGCAGCATCAAGTGCTCGCGGAGCTGCTGGCGAAGCTCGTCCACCGCCTCCGGTGCGAGCCTGATCCGGCCGAGGAGCTGGGGCAGCCGGGCGAGGTGCGTCTCGTCGAAGATCCGAAGCGCCTTCTCGTCGCCGCCTGCGCAGGCGACGGCGAGATAGACGTCCGAGGCGTGGATCGACGCGAGGCCGGCGCCGACGTCCCCGGAGCGCGGCAAAAGCCCTGCGACATGGCGTACATACGCTTCCGGATCGACGGAGAGCACCGGAAACGCCTTCGCGCCCGCGTCGTATGCGCAGGCCAGCGAATTCTCGAGACCCGGCTCGGGCCGTTCCCCCCGGGCCGCGGCGAACGCAGCGGCAAAGGCCGGCACGGGGTGTACGATAACACAGCCGTGCTCGCCTGCCTGAGCAACGAGGACGTGCTCGATCTGGTGCGGGGGTCGCTCGACCCCGCTGTGCACGAGAACGCGCACCGGCACATCGACGGGTGCGAGACGTGCCGTTCGCTGGTCGCGGAGGTCGCGGCGGCCGAGGGCGGACCGTCCGCGGAGTGGTCGCATCTCGCGCCGGGCGCGCCGATCGGGCGCTATCGGGTGCGCGAGGCGCTCGGAGCGGGAGCGATGGGCGCGGTCTTCGCGGCCGACGATCCGCAGCTCGGGCGGAGCGTCGCCCTGAAGCTCCTGCGCGCGGGCGCGGGGCGGGCGGCGGAACTGCGGCCCCGGCTGTTGCGCGAGGCGCAGGTGCTGGCGCGGCTGTCGCACCCGAACGTCGTGGTCGTGCACGACGTCGGCTTCTATGGGGACGAGCTGTTCGTCGCGCTCGAGCTGGTGTCGGGCGGGACGCTGGCGGAGTGGCTCCGTGAACAAAAGCGCAATCTCCGCGAAATCATAGGGGTTTTCCGGCAGGCCGGAGAGGGCCTCGCCGCTGCGCACGCGGCTGGTCTGGTCCATCGCGACTTCAAGCCGGACAACGTGCTGATCGGCGTCGACGGCCGCGCGCGGGTTACCGACTTCGGCCTCGCGCGCGATCTCGGCGAGACCGGCGCGCCAGTCGAGGAGGATGCGCCCGCCGATCTGCCCCTGCGGCTCACGGTCACCGGCGCGCTGATCGGGACTCCGGCGTACATGGCGCCCGAGCAGTTCGATGGCAAGCGGGCCGACGCGCGATCCGATCAGTTCGCGTTCTGCGTGGCGCTCTACGAAGCCGTCTACGGCGAGCGCCCGTTCACGGCGACGGACCTGCACGCGCTGCGCGACGAATTGCGCGCCGGCGTGTTCCGGTCGCCGCCACCCGGACGGAACGTACCGTCGTGGCTGCGGAGGATCCTGCGGCGCGGCTTGAGCGTCCGGCCGGACCATCGATTCGCCGACATGCGCGCGCTGTTGCTCGCGATCGACGCCGGATCGCCGTTCTCGCCGCGGCGGGTCACCGCCGCGGCCGCCGTGCTCGCGATCCTCGCCGCAGCGGGCTGGCGCGCGGAGGTGCAGCGGCGATGCGATGCGGTCGATGCCCCCTGGAACGCCGTCTGGCCGGCGGGGTCCCTGCAGAAGCTCGCGAGCTCACTGGGAGTTTCGGCTCCGGTGGTGGCGTACGTCGATCGATCGTTCGGCGACTACCGCAAGGCCGGCGCGGCGATGGAGATGCAGGCTTGCCGCGCCGCGCGCATCCGCGGCGAGGACGCACCGGACCTCTACGCGGCGCGAGCGCGCTGTCTGCGCGAGCACCGCGAGTCGGCCCTGGCGCTCGAACGCGCGCTGCTCTTCGAGCACCCGACGACGCAGGGGGCGGCCGGCGCCGCCGCGGCGTTGCCCTCTCTCGAAGAGTGCGCGAACGCGCGGCAGCTGCTCTCGCTCCCGCCGCCACCCGACGATCCGAACCAGCGCGCCGAGCTGGAAGCGCTGCGGTCCGCTCTCTCGGAAGGCACCGCGCGCAGCGCGCTCCGCTACGGGAACGCGATTTCGCTGCTGCAGCCGCTGCCGGAAGCGGCCCGCAAGCTCGGCGCCCGCGGCCTCGAAGCGCGGGCGCTCCTGCAGCTCGCCATCTCGCGCAGCTTCGAGGGCATCGACGAGGTCGCCGAGGAGGCCGATCTCACCGCCGCCGCCAACGCCGCGCTCGCGGCCCGCGACGACGGCGCCGCGGCCGACGTCTTCACCCGCCTCGCCTTCCACTCCGGATTTCACGTCGCGCGCTACGACGAGAGCCGCATGTTCGACTCGTTCGCCCGGGCGGCGATCGCGCGGCTGGGCGGCGACGAAGCGCGAGAGGCCGAGCTCGATTACGTGCGCACGATGGTGCTGATCAACGAGGACAAGCCGGACGAAGCGCAAAAGACGATCGCGCGATCGCGCGAGCTCTTCATCCGCTCGCGGGGGCCCGACTTCTGGCGGCTTTCGTCGGTCGAGCAGATCGCCGGCGCGGTCGCGGAAGCGATGGGAAACCTCGAGGAGGCGGTCGCGGCCGAGCGGCGGGGGCAGGACCTCGCGCTGCGCCTCCTCGGGCGCGAGTCGTGGCTCTACGACGACGCGCAGAAGAACGAGGGAGAAGCGCTCGCGCTGCTCGGTCGCGGCGAGGAAGCGGTGGCGGCTTATGCCGGCGTCGAGGCCGACCTGAAGCGGCGCGGCGAGGCGGCCGACAGCTGGTTCGAGCAGCGATACGCCCTCGCCCTGCGGGCGGCGGGCCGGTTCGACGCGGCGCTCGAACGCGATCGGCGCGCGCTCGACCTCGCCGGGCGCGAGCGGCAGGAGGCGGTGTACGCCTCGTCGTCGCGGCTCGGGATCGGGCTCGACCTGCTCGGTCTCGGACGGCCGCGCGAAGCGCTGCCCTGGGTCGAGCAGGCCGCGGCGGTGCGGGAACACGGCGCGCCGCGCGACGACGTCGCCGAGGCGCGATTCGCGCTCGCTCGCGTGCTTCGCGCCGCCGGCCGCGAATCGGTTCGGGCGCGAAAGCTGGCCCTCTCGGCCCGCGAGACGTACGCGGCGCTCGCCGAGCGGTACGGCGGATGGTTCGTGACGACGCGCACGTCGGTGGATCGCTGGCTGGCCGAGCGCTGAGACCGGTTAAGATGGCGGCGATGACGCCGATGGCGCTCAACCAGGCCGTCGACCGGCTCAACACGCAGGGCCGGTATCTGGAGGCTCTGGCGCTGGCGGGGCAGCTCGAGGGGCGCGAGCGCGACACCTGCAGCGAGATGCTGGTGCAGATCAACTGTTCCGAGGCCGAGTACAACCTCGGCCGGTGGGGCGCGGCGTGGGAGCGGCTGCGCGGGCTCGATCCGATCGCGGCGATGTTCCCGATCGCGCGCGCCGGACTCGCCCAGCAGCGGGCCTGGATCGCCGCGCATACCCGCAGACCCGACGAGGCCCTGCGCCAGCTCGGCCGCGCCGACCTGCGCGACCTGCCGCGGCCGTATCACGCCGAGCATTACTTCACCGCCGCGGTCGCGTCGCTCGCCGCGGGACGGCTCGACGACGCGCGGCGCCACGCGCTCTCGGCCGCCGACCTCGCCATCCGGACTTCGAGCCGGCGAAACGCGCTCTTCATCCGGGCGCGGGTCGCGGCGGCGCAGGGTGACTGGGCCCGCGCGGAATCGCTCTGCCGGACGGCGGCCTCGCATTCCTATCGCGCGCAGGGCGGTGACGGCCTCGTCCTCTGGGGCGACGCGCTGATGCGGCTCGGTCACCCCGACGAAGCCTGGGAGGCGTGGGAGCTGGCGATCGAGCGCGATCCGCAGAGCGAGAACGCACGCTTCGCGGCGGAGCGCCTGCAAACGGTCACGGTGTCGTGACCGCCTGAAGTCAACGGTTCAGTGCAGGTACCAGGTCAGTGACAGGCGCAGGCCGTAGACGCTCGACACGTCGTCGGCGTAGATGGTGCCGTTGGGCACCTGGTGCCAGGTGTAGAAAAACTCCGGTGAAAACGCGAGGTTCGGCGCGATGCGCGCGTCGTACGAGATGCCGCCGGCGAGCGCGAGGCCGGTCGGGCTGGCGGCCCGGTCGTAGCCGGCGTTGTAGGTGACCCCGCCGAAGCCGACGCCGAAGTTCACGTTGAGGCCGTTGCCGGCGCGGTCGCCGATCAGGACCGTCTGGCCGCGCATCGTCCAGGTCCACGAGCCGACGTCGGCGCCGTCGAAGGTGCTGCCCTCGTCGGCGTTGAAATCCATGAACATCTGGAAGCGGTCGGAGAAGCCGTAACCGAGGCGGAAGTCGACGTCGCCGGCGCCCATCCGGGTGGGGCTGACGTTGGAGAGGTACATCGAGCCGCCGCCGAGGCCGAACGAGAGCAGAAGGCCCTGTCGGGCTTCGGGACGGTAGCCGTACCCGGGCCCGTACCCGCCGGGATATCGGCGCATCAACGGTCCGTCGTCGGCGCGGGCGGCGAGCGGCGCCGCGACGGCGCAGGCAAGGGTCAGGAGTCCGCAAAGTTTCGTCGTTTTCACGACCTGTTGGACGTGCCACCCGGGTTGCGATTCTGTTTCGGTTTTTGTCGACGAGCGAGCTCACACCCGCTCCTTGAAAGGCTTGCCGAGCAAGCCCTCGGGGCGCACCAGCAGCACCGCCAGAATCACCAGAAATGCGAGCGTCTTCTTGAATTCGATCCCCGCGTACGCTCCGGCGAGGCTCTCGGCGACGCCGAGCAGGAGGCCGCCCGCGACCGCGCCGGGCAGGCTGCCGAGGCCCCCGAGGACGGAGGCGGCGAAGCCTTTCAGGAACGGGTCGAGCATGAAGAACGGATCGAGCAGCAGCGCCGGCGCGAGGAAGAGTCCGGCGACGACGCCGAGCGCGGAAGCCGTCGCCCAGGCGAAGCCGAGCACCCGGCGGGTCGGGATTCCGAGCGTCTGCGCGGCCATCAGATTTTCCGAGACGGCGCGCATGGCGAGCCCGAGCCGGGTGCGCTGGACGACTACATACACCGCCACGCACGCGGCCAGCGCGGCGCCGAGCGTGCCCAGCGCGAGCTCGCTGACGTAGACCGGACCGACTTTTCGCGACTCGCTGTCGGAGAGCGGGAAGGGCATCCGGTCGGGCTCGGTGCCGAAGGTGTACACCACCAGTCCCTGGACGATCAGCGCGAGCCCGATGGTCAGGATCACCTGACCGAGGAGGGTCGCCCCCTTTCGCTGCGCCGGGGCGAGCGCGCCGAAATAGAAGAGAACCGAAGCCAGCGCGCCGGTGACGAGCGCGGCGGGAAAGGCGATCCAGAACGAATGATCGCGCGAGAGCAGCGCGAAGGCGGCGAAGGTCCCCAGCGTCGCGACGTCGCCGTGCGCGAAGTTCAAGACCTTGGTCGACTTGTAGATCAGCACGATCCCGAGCGCGACCAGCGCGTAGAGGCTGCCGGCGGAGAGTCCCGCGACCGCGTATTGAAGGAAGCGGTCCATCAGCGGAAGGGCCATTGCTCGAGCGCGACGCGGGCCTTGCGCAACCCTCCCGCGAGGCCGCCCGGCTCGAAGACGAGCACCACGATGATCGAGCCGCCGAACAGCACCGGCACCGCCCAGCGCGCGGCGCCGAAGACGGCCGGCGCCAGCACGACGAAGGCCGCGCCGAAGATCGATCCCTCGATCGACGCCAGCCCTCCGACGGTGATCGCGACGAAGAGGGTCAGCACTTCGCCGAGGTTGAACAGCTCCGGCTCGAGGTGGCCGAGAAACTGCGCGAACAGCGCGCCGTGCACGCCGGTGTAGAACGAGCTCACCGCGAACGCGAGCAGCTTGGTGCGCGTCAGGTTGACGCCGACCGCCTCGGCCGCGATCTCGCTGTCGCGCACCGCCATGAACGCTCGCCCCGCGTACGAGGAGATCAGGTTCACGGTCGCGAGCGCGAAGATCGCGAGCAACAGCACGTCCTGCCAGTAGAGCCATTCCATCGGCGGACGCTGGACCGCGACGCCCGTCCGTCCGCCGGAGAGCCACGAGGCGTTGGCGAGCAGTTGATAGACGGCGATGCCGAAGCCGAGGGTGGCGATGGCGAGGTACGGCCCTTTCAGGCGCAACGAAGGGAACCCGACGAGGACGCCGGCGACGGCCGCGGCGAGCCCGGCGACGAGCAGCGCGAGCGGCCACGGCAGCATCTGCACGTGCGCGAAGGTGTACGCGCCGATGGCGAGAAAACCGGCCTGGCCGAACGAGATCTGGCCGGTATGACCGATCAGGAGGTTCTGGCCGAGGACGCCGATGGCGGTGATCGCGATCAGCGTGCCGCGCACGATCCATGCCGGCTGGCCGGAGAACGGAACGGCGATCGCGATGGCGACCCCGGCGATCAGGAGCGCGCGCACGACGCGGCCGCGGGCGAACCGCAGCTCTTCCTGGTGCGATTCGACGAGGTCCATTCACGCCTCTCCGTAGAGGGACGCGATCAGCTCCGCGTAGCGCTTCTCGATGTTGCGCCGCTTGACCTTGCGGGTGGGCGTGACGTCGCCGTCCTCTTCGTAGAGCCGCCGCGGCAAGAGCGCGAATTTCTTGACGGATTCCACCTGGGACAGGGTCCGGTTCACCTTGTCGACCTCGCGCCCGATCAGCTTCACCACCTCCGGCTCGCGGGTGAGATCGGCAAAAGTGGCGAACGGGATGCGATGGTCCTGGGCGAAGCGGGTGACGTTCTCCTCGTCGATCAGGACCAGCGCGGAGACGAACTTGCGCCGGTCGCCGATCACCACCGCGTCCTGGATGTACGGGCTGAACTTGAGCTTGTTCTCGATGTACGCGGGGGTGATGTTCTTGCCGCCGGCGGTGACGATGATGTCCTTCTTGCGATCGACGATGCGCAGCCGCGGGCCGGCGAACAGGCCGACGTCGCCGGTGTGCAGGAAGCCTTGCGCGTCGACGGTGCGCGCGGTCAGGTCGGGGTCCTTGAAGTAGCCTTTGAAGACGTGGGCCCCGCGGGTGAGGATTTCGCCGTCGTCGGCGAGCTTCACTTCGATGCCGGGAAGCGGCGCGCCGACGGTGCCCGCCTGCGGGTCCTCGACTCGATCGATCGAGATCGCGCCGCAGGCTTCGGTCTGACCGTACCCTTCCACGAGCGGAACACCGATCATACGGAAATACTTGAACAATTCCGGCGAGGCCGGCGCCGCGCCGCAGACCGCGAGACGCAATCGATCGAAGCCGAGCTGCCAGCGCAACGGGCGGAAGATCAGGAGATCGGCGAGAGCGCGCAGGCGCGTCTTGAACGCCCACCGATACAAGAGGCGCTTGACCCAGGTCGAGTCCTGCATCCGCAGCTCGACGCCCGAGGCGATCTTTTCCCACAGCCGCGGGACGTGCGCGAAGTACGTCGGCGAGACCTCGCGCAGGTTCTGGAAGAGCGTCTCCG
This sequence comes from Myxococcales bacterium, assembly GCA_020201435.1. Taxonomy (GTDB): domain Bacteria; phylum Myxococcota; class Myxococcia; order Myxococcales; family 40CM-4-68-19; genus 40CM-4-68-19. The sequence goes on along the minus strand of JAIVGS010000204.1, from coordinate 2,663 downwards.
GCCGCTCGACGAAGTTGACCACGTAGCCGATCCGGACCGCCTGGAAGACCGAGATCAGGTTTTCGTAGACGTGCGCGAACGGCAGGCAGGAGATGGTTTCGTCCTGCGGCGTCAGCGGGTAGGCGGTCAACAGGGCCGTGCTGATCGCGTCGATGTTGGCGTGGGTCAGCATCGCGCCCTTGGGCGGGCCGGTGGTGCCGCTGGTATAGATGATCATCGCGGTGTCGTCGGGCGCGAGGTCGGGAAGCCGCTTTTCGATCTCCGCCCTTTTCAGGAAGTCGTCGAACAGCACCATGCGCGGGTCAGTAAACCCCCATAATCCCTTGGGATCCCAGACGACCGCGCACTCGACGCGGGTGCGCGGCAGGATCTCCAGCACCTTCTCGACCTGCTCCTCGTCCTCGAGAAAGAGGACCCGCGCTTCGCAGTGGCCGAGGAGGTACTCGATCTGCTCCGGCGACGAGGTCGCGTAGATGCCGCAGGTCGATCCGCCCGCGGCCATGATCCCGAGATGGCAGTAGAGCCATTCGGGGCGGTTCTCGCCGAGGACGGCGACGTTCTCGCCGCGCTCGATGCCGAACGCGAGCAGCGCCGAGGCGACCCTTCGCGCCTGCGCCGCGTACTCGCTCCAGGTGACGCGCTTCCAGACGCCGCGCTCCTTGTGGCGCAGCGCGAGCGCGTCACCGCGCCTTTGCGCCTGATCGAACAAGAGCGCCGGCAGCGTCCTCACCATCGCCGTCGCCTGCGGTGGAGCCTGAAATCCTTCTGCGGCAGCGCGGCGACGATGCCGAGGTAGGCTTCACGGACGTCTGGATGCTCCTGCAATTCCTCCGCGGTCCCTTGCAGCACGATCCGGCCCGACTCGAGGATCGCCGCCCGGTGCGCGATGCGCAGCGCGATCCGCGCGTTCTGCTCGACCAGCACGATCGCCGTCCCGCCGCGCGCGATCTGCTGCAGCGCCGCGAAGACGCCGTCGGCGACCGAGGGCGCGAGGCCGAGCGACGGCTCGTCGAGCAGAAGCAGCCGCGGCTTGCGCAACAGGGCGCGGCCGATGGCGAGCATCTGCTGCTCGCCGCCCGAGAGCGTCTCGGCCTGCTGGTCGCGTCGCTCGCGGAGGATGGGGAACATCTCGTAGATCTCGTCCGGCTGACCCCGCCGCCCCCAGAGCGCGGCCTCGAGGTTCTCGGAGACCGTGAGCTCGCGAAACAACCCTCGATCTTCGGGTACATAGACGACGCCGAGCCGGGCGATCTCCTCCGGCTTGCGCCGCTCGATGCGTCTGCCCGACAGCTCGATGGTTCCCTTTTCCGGCTGGTCCTGGAGAAAGCCGGCGATGGTGCGCAACAAGGTCGTCTTGCCCGCCCCGTTCGGGCCGAGGACGCCGAAGATCTCCCCCGCAGAGACCTCGAGCGAAACGCCGCAGAGCGCCCGGATGCGATCGAAATAGAGCGTCTCCACGCTCGCCGCCTTGAGCACGGCGGTCATGCCGCGTCTCCGAGGTACGCGCGGGCGACCGCCGGCTGGCGCTGCACTTCGGCCGGCGTACCCTCCGCGATCTTCTCCCCCCGATCGAGCGCGATCATCCGCGGCGCCAGCCGGGAAGCGAAACGCAGGTCGTGCTCGACGAAGAGCAGCGTCAACCCGAACCGGCCGCGCATCTCGTGCAGCCAGTACGCGACCTCCTCCTTTTCCTCACCCGTCAGCCCTGACGCCGGCTCGTCGAGGAGCAACAGGCGCGGCTCGAGCGCGAGCGCCCGCGCCAGCTCGACCCGCTTCTGCACGCCGTAGGCGCAGTCGGCGACGCGCACGTTGCGGTAGGGCTCGAGGTCGAGGAACTCGATCAGCTCCTCGCACTTCTCGCGATGGCGGATCTCCTCGCCGCGCAGGCGGAAGAACGCGGCCGCGAGGTTCTTTCGAAAATGCAGGTGCCGGCCGAGCAAGAGGTTGTCGATCACCGGCAGGCCCAAAAAGAGCCGTAAATTCTGGAAGGTACGGGCGATCCCCCGGCGGGCGACCCGATCCGGCGAGAGCCCGAGCAGGCTCTTGCCCTGAAACGTGATCGAGCCCGCGCCCGGCGTGTACGCGCCGCTGATGCAGTTGAACAGCGACGTCTTTCCCGAGCCGTTGGGGCCGATGACGGCGAGCGTCTCGCCCTCGGCGAGGGAAAAGCCGACGCCGCGCAGCGCCCGGATGCCGCCGAATGCGAGCGACAGCCCCTCGACGGTCAGAAGTGGGCGGGGAAGATCTGCCAATCGCTCACCGGAGTAAACGAGGCATCCGCCGCCTTCTTCGCCCGCATCAGGCGAACCGTGTTGAGCCCGTGGCGCTGCTTCGCCGACCAGTGGATCGGGGCGGTCAGGTTCTCCGGCTGGTAATTGTTCAGCGTCTCGAGCGCGGCGATGAACTTCTCGCGCGTCAGGTCGCGCCCGGCGCGCTTCAACCCCTCGACGGCGACCGCCATTCCCGTCACGCCGATGAGCCCGAAGCTCTCGCGGCCTTTCAGTTTCGGTTCTTCCTGAAGGAGCTGGGCGATGATCTTGTCGGCGTCCGGGTCGCCGGGCGGCTTCTCGTTGACGTCGTAGTACGCGCCCTCCCAGAGGTCCCCGAGCAGCCGGTACATGACGCTGCGGTCACCGAGCGTGAACGAGGCGAAGATCTTCGGG
>JAIVGS010000362.1 GCA_020201435.1 Myxococcales bacterium | reverse complement strand
ATCGGCGACCGTGTGATACGTGTCGCACCTCCGCTTACAGTGTCGGACGAGGAGATCGACCGCGCCGTCGAGCTCCTCGGCGAAGCGGTCGCCCAGGCATGAGCCGGGCCTTTTCGCCAACAGCCTCGGTAGGATATCCTTCGCGACGCGCATGGCATGCAGCCGGCGTCCAGGGGGAACCTGTTGGCGGCAGTACATATCGGCCCCGGGGGCGCCATCGACCTACCGGCTGACATGCAGCGGGAGCTGAGCGAGCTCGAGCAGAAGGGCCCGCGGCTGACCCATTACGAGCTGCTCGGCGTCCCCGCCGACGCGGACGGCGCCGGCATTCGCCGCGCGTATCTCGAGAAGAGCAAGCGTTTCCATCCCGACGCGTGGTACCGCAAGGATCTCGGTCACTTCGGGCCGCTGCTCTCGAAATGGTTCCAGAGGCTGGCGGCGGCGTACCAGCTGCTGTCGGATGAAGAGACGCGGATCGCCTACGATCGCGAGCACCTCGCCGACCTGTCGCCGTCCGAGCGCGCGGCGGTGGAGCGGCGCGAGCTGGCGAGGGCCGAGGAGGAGCGGCGATCGCGCGAGCGCCGAGAGCGGCTGCTCAAGACCAAGGGGTTCGGCCGCATCGCCGCCGCCAAGAAACTGTTCGAAGAGGCGGAACAGCACGCCGAAAACGGCGAGCGGTCGCAGGCCATCGCGGCGCTGCGGGCGGCGCGCGAGCTGGATCCGAAGCGGGCCGAGATCCACAACAAGCTGATCGAGCTCGAGCGGGCCCAGCTCAAGGCGCTGGCGCACTCGGCGCTGGCGTCGGCCAAGGACCGCGAGGAGCGGCACCACTGGAAGGACGCGATGGCCGCCTACGCCGCCGCGTTCATGTCCAACTCGAACAGTTTCTCGGCCGCGTTCGGCGCCGCCCGCTGCGCGTTCGAGGGCGGCGACTTCCGCCAGGCCATGATGTGGGCCCAGCGCGCCTGCGACATCTCCAAGGACGATCCCGCGGCGCGGCTTCTGCTGGCCCGCTCGCTGACCGCTTCCGGCATGAAGGCGCGGGCGCGAGCCGAGCTGCAGACGCTGCTTGCCAGAACCCCCGACCACAAGGAGGCGAAGGCGTTGCTCCGGAGCCTTTGATTCCCTTGGGCGAGCTAGTGATTGGCATCGATCTGGGCACCACCAACTCCGTCGTCGCCACGGTGCAGGGCGGCGTGCCGACGGTGATCCCGAATCGGTCGGGATACCGGCTGACCCCCTCCGTGGTGGCCATGGCCCGGAACGGAAAGCGCCTGGTGGGCGCCCTCGCCCGGCGGCAGGCGGTGACCAACGCCGAGCGCACGGTCGTGGCCGTGAAGCGGCTGATGGGACGGCGCTGGTCGTCGAAAGCCCTGCAGGAAGTGCTGCCGCGGATGCCGTACACCGTGGTCGCCGGGCCCCACGACGACGTGCGGATCCAGATGGGCGAGACGCAGTACTCGCCGCCCGAAATTTCCGCGATGGTCCTGACCGAGCTGCGGCTCGACGCCGAGGCGTTCTTCGGCGAGCCCGTCTCGAAAGCGGTGATCACCTGTCCCGCCTACTTCAACGACAGCCAGCGCAACGCCACCAAGGACGCGGGCAAGATCGCCGGGCTCGACGTGGTCCGGATCATCAACGAGCCGACCTCCGCCGCCCTCGCCTACGGCTTCGGCCGGCAGCAGAACGAGAAGCAGGTCGCGGTCTTCGACCTGGGCGGCGGCACGTTCGACTTCAGCATCCTGCACATGTTCAAGGGCGTCTTCGAGGTCGAGGCCACCGGCGGCGACTCGCTGCTCGGCGGCGAGGACTTCGACAACCGGATCATCGACTGGCTCGCCGAGCCTTTCCTGGAAAAAAACGGCATCGATCTGCGCAAGGACAAGATGTCCCTGCAGCGCCTGCGCGACGCGGCCGAGAAGGCCAAGTGCGAGCTCTCGGCGCTCAAGTCGGTCGAGATCAACCTCCCGTTCATCTCGGCGACGCAGAAGACCGGGCCGCTCCACCTGCAGGCGACGCTGACCCGCGAGCTGCTCGA
>JAIVGS010000119.1 GCA_020201435.1 Myxococcales bacterium | reverse complement strand
AACTCGAGCCCGAAGTGGGGACCGGATGAAGACGAAGCGACCCTCGCCGGCGCGAGACCGCCGCCCGGAGGTATCCGTTGCGACGGCGTGTCCGGTGGCTTCGGCGCAGGCGCCGGCTGCGGCGCGGGCGGCGCCGTCCCCGCCGGCGCCGCCTTCGTGTCGGTGAACGTCGCGTCGCGAATCCGCCAGAAGCCGTGCTCGAAGACCCACTGGATCTCGCGGTTGTTGTCCGAGATCGTGTACACGCTGCGAACGGTCCCGTTGCCGGCGATCCCGGCGACGTCCGACTGGACCAACCGGACGAACTTCGCATCGGCGATCTTCCTCGGGGCGAAGTCGGTGACGAAGGCCACGAACAGCGCGCGCCGCATCGACTCGACCGGATTCTCGTACAGCTGCAGGCGTTCCCGCTGCGGCATGTCGCCGGCGCTGTTCAGCAGGGCCGGCATCAGCTGCTTGGCGCGCGCCGCGACGAACCCGTACGAGATCAGGTTGTCGAGAGTGTTGACGTCCGGGTGCCCGCTGCCGAGCTCGTCGGCCAGCCGCTCCGCGGACTTCTTCAATTCCGCGACCAGCTGATCGGCGTCGTCCTTGAGCAGCCGCGCCTTTCGCGCCTCGTCGAGAGCATGCACCACCGGCTTCGCCGGGATCGCGAGGTTGACGTTGTTGCGCCCGCGCAGGCTCCAGGTGTTCACGCCGACGACCCGGTAGCCGAGAGCGGCGTTGCTCTCCCGCACCACCAGCGGGCCGCCGCTGTTTCCCGGATCGATGCTGGCGGAGTGCTGCAGGACCTGCTGCACGCCGTCCTCGGTCTCCAGCGGAAACTCGGCGTTGTTCACCTTGCCGTTGGTGATCTGCCAGTGGGGAACGCCGGCGGCGCCGGGAAACCCGAGCGCCCAGACGTCGTCCTCGCCCTCCGTCACCGCCCCTTCGAAGATCTCGAATCCCGCCGTGGAGGCATCGATCTGGTCCGGTCTCACCTCGATCACCGCCAGGTCGTACTTCGGGTCGACGTAGATCACCTTGCAATTGTCGATCACCCGATGCGACGGACCCTCGGTCTCGAGCGTGACGTAGTCGGCCTCTCCGGCTACGTGCCGGTTGGTGACCACGAAGTCCGCGTTCCGATCCACCACCAGCCAACCCGTGCCGTGCCCGGGCGACTTCGCGTGGGCCGCGTACATCTCCGAAAGCGCGCGGTACCCCTGGATCGCCTCCGGGTCCTTGGCGCTCGCCGCCAGGGTGGCAAAGGTCTGCGAGAGCCCGGAGAACATCTCCCGCGTGCTGTCGTGGTAGTGCGGGCGCACGATGAACACCGAGTCCTTCGGGTTGGCGGTACGCTTGCGGGCCGGAGCGCCGACCAGCAGCGCGGCGGAAACCAGAACCCCGATCGATCCGATCATGTCGTCCTCCGATGTTCTATTTGAGCTCCCCGGATCCCTGCGCCGACGACTTCCACACCTCGAGCCGCGCCTTTGGCGTGCCTCCGCGCGACTGAGGCGATCTGGTTCGGTCCACACGTCGCCTGATTCGACGGCGACAGGTACACCTCGGTGATCGCCTGGGTGGCGTTGTTCTGGACGGTGAGCGTCCCGGTGGTGGCCTTCTTTGCGCCTCCGCCGCACCCGGCATGCAGACCGAGCACCAGGCTGGCGAACAGGGCCACCCGAACTTTGCTCATCGCATGCCCCCCCGGTCCCCTCGACGGGGACACTTCGGTTACTTCACACAGCGAAATCCGATCGCCTGGTTGCGCTGCTTGACGGACTCCCAGGAACGATAGGTGGTCCGCAGATAACCCGGATATCGATCGACGTCCCAGCCGCCGCCGCGCAGCTCCCGCGTCCGGTTGTAGTTCTCCGTGCGCGTCCATTCCCAGACGTTGCCGGCGAGATCGCGAACGCCCCAGCGGGAGTCGCCCGGCCGGTGCGTTCCGACCGGCGAGGTTCCTTCGGTTCGCCACTGCGCGCGCTGCTCGTCGGGCGGCGCGTCGCCCCACGGGTAGGCGCGGTTTTCGCCGCCGGAAGCGACGTACTCCCACTCTTCGGCCGAAGGCAGGCGGGCGCCGATCCACTTGCAGAACGCCGCCGCCTGGTTCCAGTCGACGCAGTTGATCGGGTGATCGCCGCGCGCCGTCTCCCAGTTGCACGCGCCGCCGGTCGACGGCGGAGTGCAGGCCCTGGCGGTGACGCAGCGCGCGTAGGCCTCCACCGTCGTCTCGTCCTGCGCCATCGCGAACGACGCCATCGACATCCGCTTTTCTCCGCCGTACTGGAACGCGCCGGCCGGAATCTTGATGAAGCGCATCGAGGACGTGGCGTGCCGCTCGTCTGCCTGCGCCAGCTTTCGCTTGTCCTTGCCGGTGTCCGCCGCGGGCGTCGGGTCGGCAGGTTTGTCGGCAGGTTTGTCCACCGCGACGGCGGGCGTTGCCGGCGTCGGCGCCGGCGTCGGTGCCCCGCCGATATTTGACTCGGCCGCCGCCGGCTTCGTCTTCGAATCGTCCGTCCCCGACACGATCTGGACCGAGATCGACGGCTCCCGCGCCTTCGCCCGCACGTAGAGCGCGACCGCGCCGGCCGCGCACAGCGCTCCGGCCGCCAGCGCGATCGAGACCGGGCGGACCATCGAGCGCCGGTTCAATCTCTTCAGCGCCTCGAGGAGCGCGTCCTCCATCTCGCCGGCGCTCTGGTACCGCAGCTCAGGGTCCTTCTCGAGCGCCTTCAGGACGACCTTTTCCAGCCATCCGGGCAACTCGACGCCGTGCGCGGCGAACGGCGTCGGCCGATCGACGCTGTGCGCGCGGACGAAATCCAGCGCGCTCGCGCCCTGCAGCGGCAGGGCCCCGACGAGCATTTCGTACAGCATCACGCCGAGCGAATAGAGATCCGACCGCGCGTCGGCGGGGATTCCGCGCGCCTGCTCGGGCGAGAAGTACGCCGGCGTCCCGAGGATGGCGCCGGTCCGGGTGATCCGCTCGGCCTCGGTCTCCTCGTCGCGCACGATCCTCGCGATCCCCACGTCGACGACCTTCGCCCAGTCCTCCCCGTGCTTGCTGCCGAGGAGGATGTTGGCCGGCTTCAAGTCGCGGTGCACGACGCCGATCGCATGCGCCTCGTGCAGCGCCTCGCAGATCTGCGCCGCGATCGACAGCGCGCGCGCCGGCGGGAGGCGCCGGTGGAGGCGGATCTCGTCTGCCAGCGTGCGGTCGCCGCCCCACTCCATCGCGAGGAAGAGCTGGCCGTCGTCGAGGGACCCGAAGTTGTAGAGGCGGACGATGTGGTGGTGGTCGAGCGTGGCGAGCACCGACGCCTCGCGCTCGAACCGGCGGATGAAGTCGCTCGACTCGACCAGCTTCCGATGCAGAACCTTGATCACTGCGCGGCGCGCGACGCCGACCTGTTCCGCGAGATAGACGGCGCCGAATCCGCCCACGCCGATCCGCTTGACGATCCGGTACTGCCCGAGAGGCACCTGGCCGATCAGCGGATCCTCGACCTCTTCCGACAGCGACGGGATCGGCGACGCGTTCGTCCCGTGCGGCGTGAGCCCCGGCATCGGCGTCGCTTCCCGACCGTGAGGCGTCAGGTGACGACCGGACTCGTGCGGCTGCGTCGGAGCCGTCGCTGCCGGCGGCGGGGGCGGCCTCGGCCGCGCCGCCGGCTGCCGCTGGACTTGGAGGGGCGGCGCGGTCGAGCTTTCGGTGAGGGTGTCGGGCGCAGTCCGATCCGGCGGCGTCAGCGCCGCGAGACCTTTTTCCGCGCACTGTTTACACACCGGGCCTGCACTGGCGTAAGTCGCCCGGCACCGAGGGCACGTCCGCATCTAGCGACTCGAATCTGGCCCGGATCTGCAGCGACAAACTGTACAGCGCTGCTTTCCTACAGGTCAATACCCGTGCCACATGGTCCGGGAAACCTCGCTTTTTCAAGTTAGACTCGTGACGTGGAATCTCGCGCGGGCGACGTCAAAGTGATGTCGGTGGTCGGCTTCGCCCACGCCACCTCCCACTTCTTCCACCTCGTCATCCCTTCGCTCTTCCCTTGGCTCATGCCCGAGTTCGGCATGAGCTTCACCAAGGCCGGCACTCTCACCGCCGCCTTCTTCGTCGTCTCCGGAATCGGCCAGGCCCTCGCCGGTTTCGTCGTCGACCGGTACGGCGCGCAACGCACGCTCGCCGCCGGCCTCTCTCTTCGCGATCTCGGCCGTGCTCCTCGGCACCGCCCACGGCTACCCCGCGCTCATGCTCGCCGCGCTCTGCGCCGGCGGCGGCAACGCGGTCTTCCATCCCGCCGACTACACGCTCCTCAACAACCGCGTCGCGCCCGCGCGCCTCGGCCACGCCTTCTCGACGCACGGCCTCTCCGGCAACGTCGGCTGGGCCGCGTCGCCGGTCTTCATCACCGGCATCTCCGCGCTCGCCGGCTGGCGCACCGCCGCAGTCTCTGCTTCCGCGATCGCCGTGCTCGCCATCGTCGCCGTCGCGATCTTCCTGCGCGAGGCGCGGGTCGAATCGGCGCGCCACGAAGAAGCGCCGGTCTCGCCGTTCGCGTTCCTGCAGGTCGGCTCGATCTGGCTCTCCTTCCTCTTCTTCCTCGCGCTCACGCTCGGCTTCGGCGCGCTGCAGAACTTCGCGCCCTCGGTCCTCACCAGCCTCTACGGCATTCCACTCACCGGCGCCGCGTCCGCGCTCAGCATCTACCTGCTCGCCGGCGCCGCCGGCATCGTCGCGGGCGGCTTCCTCGCCGCGAAGTACGATGCCCAGGAGCGGGCGATCGCGCTCTTGCTCACCGCTGCCGCCGGCCTCTCGTTCCTGGTCGCCACCGCCGTCCTGCCGGGCCTCTTCGTCGCGCCGCTGATGGGCGCGATCGGCTTCGGCGTCGGAACCTCACAGCCCTCGCGGGACCTGCTCGTGCGAAAGGTGGCCATCGCCCGCTTCGGCAAGAGCTCGTTCGGCCGCATCTACGGCTTCGTCTACTCCGGTCTCGACGCCGGCCTCGCCATCGCTCCGGTGCTGTTCGGCCGGCTGATGGACAAAGGACTGTTCGCCGGCGTCCTGTTCGGCGTGGCCGCTTGCCAGCTCTTGTCCGTCCTCTTCGCTTTAGGTGTCGGCCAGAAGCGGGCTGCCGCCCGGAGCGAGGCATAGACGGACGATCATTCGCGGCCGTCCTCGTGCATGGAGGTATCCGCTCACCGCGATTTCACTTCAGAAAGCCTGCCCACCAACGGAAGACCGAGGTGCGATGGCCGGCAGAGGGACCATCGAAGACCGCGCCCTCGACGACGGTGCCGTCCCGGCCGACGGCGAGAGCGGGATGGCACCAGGGGGATTCCGTCGGGAAGACGGCCGTTCCGCAGCTTGCACCGGACGAAGTGACGACCTCGATGCGGGCCCCGCACGCGGAACCGGAAGGGAGCGGGTGAACGACCGCGTAAGCGTGGCCGCCGCGAGCGAGGTGCAGCGTGCTTCCTGGGCGTGCCACCAGCCAGTCCGGCGGAGGGCTTCCCGCGCCCAGCGCGTCGAACTGGTGAGTCCATGAGCCTGGACTGCGTCCCGCGAAGAGTCCGCTTCCGATGCGCGGCGCGAGGACGATCGACGTGGTTGCAGGGACCTCTTCGACCGCCTTGAACTCCGCCCCCGCCTTGCCGGAATGGTCGATCCAGATGCCATCGATGGGTCCCGCCCCCTCCAGCAGCAGGAGCGAGTTCCCCTGTCGATCGACGCCGAGCGCCACCGGCCGGCCGGTGGCGACGAGCTGCGTCCGGAAGCGGAGCTTCAGGGGCTCGTCGTACGCGGCGAAGGCGATGACAGAATCGTCACCGATCCTTTTGAGAACAGTCCTGATCCCGCCGAGCGGATCGCCCGCCGTCGGTCCTGCATATTCTCCCGGGATAGTGGCCGTCGCGACGACGGTGCCTCGCCGGTCGATCGCGGCCATGTACACGCCGCGCGCCCAGGCATCGAAACCGATCACCTCGAATCCGTCGCGCTGCTCGAAGACATGCTCGGCGAAGCTGGCATCGACGCTTTGGTACCTTGCGCGTTCGACACCCCACGGGTCCAACACGTGAAGCGCGAACGGGGGTAACTGGTTGTCGTTCGTCCGAATCAGGGCGACCGTGCCGGAATCGTCGGTTCCACCCGCGCTCCACCAGTCGGACGAGCTACCATCCGCGACGACCGATGCGGTCGGCTGGCCGACAGGGGGCGGACTCAAGCCCGCACATTCGGCGGGCAGAACGCTTCCCGCATCCGGCCCGCCGTCAGCCGGCGCAGGTTGAGCGCCTGCGCTCTCGCTTCCCGCGTCGGTGGCGCTTGGCGCGGTCGAAGGCGCCCTGCACCCGGCCGCGACGAGCAGAAAGATGGCGAGGGCGCGCATGGATGGCGATCTGCCAACGGCGCCACTCTTTTTCAAGTGACGCTGGCCGGGTGGAACGACTCGTCAACGCGACGCCCGCGGCGGGGCGAGCGGCGGACGGCGGCAACGCGGGCAAAAGAAGAAATGCCTCGAATACAGGGGCCGCTCTACCCTCCTGGTAGAACAGGAACCGGTGGCAGCGGCTACAGGTGCCGCCGGGTTCCGGCCGGGAACGTGGATCGTTCAAGGCAACCGGCGGCGGGTTCCCCATGGGTCCCGATCTAGCGCTCGGGTCCGACAGGTCACCCCGCCGCGCCGTACCAACGTTCAGAAGCCTCAAGGACGCGGCCCATCGGTGCAACAAGCCACTCAGCGAACGCAGCAGCGATGGCACCCTCGTTGACGCTGAACTTGAGGAGCGTGCGTTTCAGCGCCGCATCCAAATCCTCGATCTTCCACGCCGTGCCGAAAACATTCCGCGTGTCGATGAGCCGATCTTTCTGGACCCTGATGCGATAGGCGTCCTGCCATGGATGGCACTCCACGTCACGGCGATAGAGCAGGTACAGCATTTCGTCGGGTGAGAGGGTCCCCTTGGCATCGGAGATCGCGTTCACCAGCCGGTTCAGCGGCTCGATGTACCCTCGAAATTCTGTTTTTAGCGCGGCATCGGCCGCCGACTGCGCGGGCTCGCTGGTCCACTTCACGGCGAAGTCCCGATTGGAAACCACCTTGTTGTGGACTTCCGCGAAGACGCCGCACACCCGGATCCAGAACGTTGTGCGCGTTTCGGGCGTGGCGCTCCTCCGTTCCGATGCGAGTTTCACCGTGTAGGCGTTCGCTTCGCGGACCCACTGGCGACCCTGCGCACCGGCCACGTCACCAACTTTTTCGCGGACATCGCGAATGAAGCGTTGCTGATCTTCTGTGGAAAGAGGCATGGCGTCCACTCTACCGCCGGGGTCCGACATCGGCTGTTCCACTG
>JAIVGS010000017.1 GCA_020201435.1 Myxococcales bacterium | reverse complement strand
AGGCGGTGATAGAGCGAGCCCTTCATCGCTTCGATGCGCGCGTCTTTCGGGTACTCGTGCTCGAGATCGACGAGCTCGATCAGCGCCAGCTCGTAGCGGTGGGCCGAGTACATCTCGGCGATCTTCGCGAGGCCGGTCAGATAGCTCTTCGAGGGCGTCTGTTTCGTTTCCTTGCCCAGGAGCTCCTGGTCCGCGAGCGTGGGCTGCTCGACGGGCGGGCCGAGCGGGATGCGGACTTCGTAGCCGCCGCTCTGCTCGGGCATCTCGACTTCCCAGACGCGACCGTGCTCGACCAGGCGGAGCACGTAGCGCTGCGCCTGCGGCACCCGCGATGGAGCGGGCGGAGGCTTCGCGGCGGGCGCGCGCGCGGGCGGCTTCCCCGTCATCGAGACCGTGCCCGGCGCCGGCGGGCGCGCCGCCGTTTCGGAAAGGGGATCCGCCGCCGCGAACGGATCGGCCGCGTCGAGCGGTTCCTGCTGCACCGCCGCTATCGGAGCGGGAGCCGCCGCCAGGGAGGGCCCGGTGTTCATCTTCCGCATCCCTTCCGGGATGACCAGCCGCTTCGACTCCGGCACGCAGGCCAACGCCGCGAGCAGAACCATCGGTTTCAGTTCCATTGGAAGCCAACCCCCGCTTCGGGCGCGATTTCGCCGAAGCTCTGGGTGCTGTTGGGGATGTGGACGAGCGCCATGTAGCGCAGCGCGAAGTGCAGGGCGATGCGCTCACCCACCACCCAGCGGACGGTTGCGCCGAAGATCGGCGAGGCCGAGCTGCCGGTGAGCAACACGCCGAGGTCGAGGCCGTACCAGATCTTCGGCACGAAGAGGCTCTCGCGCCCGGCGCGCGCCTGCACCAGCGCGCTGACGATCCCTGCCTGGACCGACAGCGGGGCGCCCGGGAAGTTGAAGAAACCGGCAGCCGAGAGGCCTGCCTGGAACTCGCGGTCGTCACCGAATTGCTCGACGAGATTGAAGCGCCCGGTCGCGCCCCACAGGTTCTGCCCGCCGCTGATGAACCCCATCGCGCCGAACTCGAGGGCCCCTCCCCAGCGCGGGCGCTGGTTGAGCCGGTCTTCCAGCTCCTTGAGCCGGGCTTCGCGGGACTGGGCGCGGTCGGCGCCGCGGTAGAGCATGCCTTGGGCGGCATCCATCCGGTACGTCTCGGCGAAGGCGATCGACGAGTCCTCCGCCCGCACCATCTCCACCTCCATGCCCATTCCCGGCGCGGGCCGCTCGCGCACGTCGAGGGCGACGTCGAGGAAGCTGCGCGCCCCGTACTTCCGCGCGATCGACTGCGCCTCCTCGCGCGTGGTGATGCCGCGGGTGACCACCCATTCGGCCCCGTCGACCCGGCTGCGGGTCGAGTTGCACTCCACGCAGCGGACCAGCGCGACGTTGGCGGAGCGGAAGACGGCGGCGGCGAGCCTCGCCTCGACCACCGCCGCATAGGCCGGATTGACGTTGTCGGAGACGCGCACGCGCCGAAGCAGGATCGGGCCCACCTGTCCGGCGCCGAGCCGGGCAACGTCGGCGGCGAACTCGTCGAGCATCTCGTCGAGGACGTCGTCGGCGACCACCTCGCCGCCGAACCCGACCAGATGCCCCTCGACGACCTTGAGGTTCGACGGAATCCGCTTGCGGGCGTGGATCGACGCCGCTGCGGGGATCTCGCCCTGCGGTGGCGCCGCCGCCTGGGCGAGAAGCAGCATCGCGAACAGCACCGTCATGGCGGGCCTCCGGTGTCGAACCAGCTGCGCAACGAGCCGTCGGCGGCGGGAATGGCGAGCAGCGAGCGCGGCTCCGGCAGCTGGATCTCGATCGGCGGCGCAGGCGGCGGCGCGGACGGAAGCGGCACGTCCAGCTCTCCCAGCGCGACCGGCTGCTCGCCCTGATCGACCGCTGCCCGCCGCGCGGCGACCAGCATCGTCTCGACCTGCGGCAGCGCCTTGAGGTGGACCTGGGCGCGGAGGCCGTCGAGCTGCGCGAGAAGCTTCCGCTCGCGGGCCGGATCGCGCCGCTGCGCCTCGTCGAGCACGAGGGTCTGCGCGAGCTGCAATGCCGCCGGATCGCGGAACATCGCCAGCTTGCGTTTGGGATCGAAGAGCTGCTCGAAGGCCTCGGCGGTCCGCTGCGCGTTTCCCGCCCGCCAGCCGATCTCGCCCTGCAGGGCGAGTCCCTGCGCGCGCCAGCGCGGGTCGGGATTGTCGGCGAGGATCTGCGCCGCGGCGACCGCGGTCGGGAAATTGCGTGCCGCCGAGGCGCGGCGCGCGATCTGCTCCAGCGCCGTCTCCATCGAAGGCGAGAGCTTCTGCACCTTGCGCAGATCGAGCTCCTCCCTGGCGAGCGCGGCGAGGCCGATCGCGCGGACCGGTTCGAGCCCCTGGTCGGCCCCGGGCAGCGCCAGCGCGCGCAGGAGCGTCGCCAGCATCTCCGGGTCGCGGCCGAGCGCGTGGAGCGACAGCGATCGCAGGAGCAGCACGTGGCGCTGCATCGGCGAAGGCGGCAGCGCCTGCTCGGTGAGCTGCACTAGCTCGGCGTGCCGGCCGAGCTCGTAGAGCCGCTGGGCGGCGCGCATCGTCACCGCCGGCGCGGGCCACTCGCGGGCGAGGGCGATCCAGCCCTCAGGTGCGTCGAACCCGGCCTCGAGACGGAGAAAGAGCGCCGCCGGCCGCAGCCCGGAGTCGAGCAGCGCCGGCACGATCCGGGGCCCTACTTCCACGGCGCCCTGGCGATAGCGCAACACGGCGCGCTCGTAAGCGACGCGCGCCGCGGGTTCCTCGGGAAGCGAGTCGACCAGCGCCGGCGCGATCGACGGCCCCGAACCGGGCTTGGCCGATTTGCAGCCCCAGGACGCCTCGGAAACGAGCAGCGTTTCGGCAGGCCACCGTTCCTTTTCGTCGGGCCAGCGCAAGGCGGAGCGAAGATCGGGATTCCACACCGCGCGCCGGAAGAAATCGTTCCGCGACAGGTCGTCCCAGAGGGTCCCTTTCTGCCCGCGCCGCGATTCTTCCAGCCGCACCAGCTCGCGCAGCGGCGACGCCTCCTTCAACGGCGCAAGCGGCGCGCAGGTGGCGAGCTTGACCAGGTCGTCGAAGAGCAGGTGCTCCTCGCCCGGGGCGGCGTCTTCGGCGAGCTCGCGCTGCAGCGCGCCGAGATCGCGCGACCAGAACGCGTCGACGAACGGCGCCGCGGCGAGGAGGAGCGCGATCACAGCGACCACCCGAACGTGAGCAGGGGCAACAGGCCCAGCGCGAGGACGCGCTCGCTGCGGCTCTCCATCGAGCCGAGGAGCGCCAGATCGAGCTGCGCGAATGCGCGCCTCCCGATGCCGGCGACGACGCCGAAGGAGCCGGCCAGCGCCGGCGTCGCCGCGCGGTCGGTCATCAGCGTCCCCGCATGCACGCCGGATTGCACGTCGAAGTGGACGACGGTGGAGAAGAGCGCGACCTTCCCGTAGGTCAGCGAGTGGCGCCAGCCGACGAGCAACAGCACCTGCGGCTTTTGCGCGTCCGGGTACAGGCCGGCCTGGCTGACGACCTCCTGCGCCGATCCGTCGAGGTGCGACCAGAAAAAGGCCGTGCGCAGCTCGACGCCGTCGCTTTCGCGGAAGTAATAGACCGCCGAAAAGGCGCCGCCGGGGCTCACGTAGTAGTCGTTGCGATCGAGCCACGTCAGGCCACCGGAGAAGAAAAAGTGGCGTTCTTTCACGAAGCTGCGCGGCTCGACCCGGACCTGTGCGAGCGCCGGCGCCGAAGCGACGAGGATCAGCAGCGCGAGCTTCACAGGAGGCACCCCGCCGTCGTCTCCCAGCGGCGCAGATCGCCCGGCCGCGCGCTGAAGTACCGGTCGCAGTGCGCGCTGCAGCCCTCGACGTCGATCTCGGCGTGCTGGAGGGAGAACTGGCTCTTCGGGACCGCGGTATGCTGCGTGAATTGCGGACGGAAGGTCGGCGGCCGGCGGGTGTCGACCGGCGACGGAGTGCCGTTGGCGGCGGCGTTCTGCACCACCGCCTGCGAAGCGGCGCAGATCTTGATTTCCCGCGCGCGCGGAAGGTCGTCGCGGCCGAGGATCGGCTTTTCGCCGTCGTCGATCGAATCCGTCTGCAGCGGAAGATCGAGCGCCGCCGCCGATCCGATCGCCGTGCGCAGCGCCGGGTCGGACACGAACGTCCACCCGATCGTCCGATCCGACGCCAGCTGGGTCGAGACCGGATCGCGCGTCATCGTCCACAGCAACCCGCCCTGCCGCAGCGTCTGGAGCCCGTCGACGATTGCGCCCGGCACCTCGAGCGCGATGTCGTTGGCGTAGACCACCACCACGCGGACGTGCGCGGAGGGAAAGGCGGCCACCGCCGAGCGGATCTCCTGCTCGAGCGAGTTGGTATCGAGGCTGCGGTCCGCGGCCTGCGCGCACGAGGGCGACAGATCGGCATGCTGCAATTCCATCTGCGGCGCCTGGATGGCGGTCATCGCGTCGTGGATCGCCTGCAGCGTCCAGTCGTGCGCCGCCGCGCACGCGGCCGCGTTTCCGCTCTCGGTGAAGAGGTCCAGCACCGGCAGCCAGACCACCGGCTCCGGCACAGCGTCCGAGGTGTATTGCGCAACGCTGCGAAACAACTGGGGAGGATTCGGTTCCGTGAAGTGGACGGCGCCGCAGGCGACGAGCAGGAACGTGGACAGCGGCAGCTTCATGGCGTCCCGACGCTAGAGGTTTTGGGCTTCGTTGCGGGTCGTGACCCGGGTCACGCTGTAGAGGCCACAACGTTGCCGCGCGCGAGACTGTCGGCCAGCCAACGTCTGCTCGCATCCAGACGTGAGATCGACAACCGGTGCGCCGCGATGACTAGCCCACACTCTCGCCTTCCACCGCGGGTGGCTGGGCAGGAATGATGCTAGCCAGCTACGATGTCATCGCCCCCGGTGACGCGAATTCTCGTCGTCGACGACGACGATGCCATCCGCGAGGAGCTGGCCGACTCCCTCGGCACCGAACGGTCGCTGGAGATCTCGGTGGCGAACGACGGCCGCACCGCGCTGCAGCAGATCGCCACCGGCGCCTTCTGGCCCGACGTGATCCTGCTCGACCTGATGATGCCCGGCCTCGACGGCCACGATTTCCTCGCCGCGCTCGACGCCATCAACCGCACGCAGCAGATCGCGGTGATCGTGATGACGGCGTTGCCCGAATCGCGCATCCCCGAGAACGTCCGCCTGCGGGCGCGGTCGATTCTCTCCAAGCCGTTCTCCCTGGTCGCCCTCGAGGACTCGATCCGCGCGGTAGTGAAGATCTAGGCGCGGCGGGCGTGCTCGGCGAGCGCGCGAAGCAGCGCGTCGCGGTCGATCGGCTTCCGGAGCAGCGCATCCGCGTCGACCGATCGCTCGCTGGCGGTCGTCACGATCACCGGGATCGGCGCGAAATCGGGGTCCTTCTTCTGGCGTTCCCGGAATTCCCAGCCGTCCATCACCGGCATCATCAAGTCGAGGATGATGGCGTCCGGGCGGTTCCCGGCGCGCATCACGTCGAGCGCGTGCTGGCCGTGTTCCGCGACCAGCACGCAATAGTCGTTCTCTTCGAGGAGCTCGGTGAGCTCCTCGCGGATGTCGCGATCATCCTCCACGACCAGCACTCGTCCTTTCGCCATGGCCGACCCGGGTACGCGTTCGACGGGGCTGTGGTCAAGCGTGGTGCGCTGCCGATGTCACAACCGCACCGGTATGCGCGCTTCGCTATTCATTTCTCAACGCCAGTGGGGCCGGTCGGGAGTGAACCCGCGCCCGGAAATGTGAAGGTAGAAGGGATGATCGAGCCCGTCCACGTGGTGTGGGTGACGGCCGGATTGGGCTGCGACGGCGACACCATCGCCATGACCGCCGCCAGCCTGCCGAGCATCGAGGAGCTGGTCGAAGGCGCGCTGCCCGGCGTGCCGCGGATCGTCCTGCACAATCCGGTCCTGGCGTACGAGAACGGCGATGCGTTCGTGCAGTCGATGCGCGACGCAGCGCAGGGCAGGCTCGATCCGTTCATCCTCGTCGTCGAAGGGTCGATCCCGAACGAGAAGAACAAGGCCGACGGGTATTGGGCGGCAGTCGGCGTCGATCCGGCGAGCGGCCAGCCGATCCTCACCTGCGACTGGCTCGATCGTCTCGCGCCGCGCGCGTGGGCGGTGGTCGCGGCGGGAACGTGCGCGACCTACGGCGGAATCCACGCCATGCAGGGCAACCCCACCGGCTGCATGGGATTGCCCGACTACCTGGGGTGGTCGTTTCGATCGGCCGGAGGCGTGCCGATCGTTTGCGTCCCCGGGTGCCCGGTGCAGCCGGACAACTTCACCGAGACGCTCTCCTACCTGTTGCAGCAGCTGGCGGGCCGCGCGCCGATGATTCCGCTCGACGAGGCGCTTCGGCCGCGCTGGCTCTTCACCCAGACGGTGCACGAGGGCTGCGATCGCGGCGGGTACTATGAGCAGGCCGATTTCGCGCCCGACTACGCCTCGACCAGGTGCATCGTGAAGGTCGGCTGCTGGGGCCCGGTCGTGCAGTGCAACGTCGGCAAGCGCGGATGGATGGCCGGCATCGGCGGGTGCCCCAACGTCGGCGGCGTCTGCATCGGCTGCACGATGCCGGGGTTCCCCGACAAGTTCATGTCGTTCATGGACGAGCCGCCGGGCGCGAAGATGTCCACCGCCGCGGTGAGCACCTACGGCCGCACGGTCCGGGCGCTGCGGCAGTTCACCATGGACTCGATGAACCGCGAGCCGGGCTGGCGAAAGCCATGAGCGAGAAGAAGCTCGTCGACATGTCGTGGGATCCGGTGACGCGCGTCATCGGCAGCCTCGGCATCCACACCAGGATCGATTTCGAGAACCGCGAGGTCGCCGAGTGCCGATCGACGTCCTCGATCTTCCGCGGCTACAGCGTGTTCATGAAGGGCAAGGATCCGCGCGACGCACATTTCATCACCAGCCGGATCTGCGGCATCTGCGGCGACAACCACGCGACTTGCGGCGTCTACGCGCAGAACATGGCCTTCGGGGTGAAGCCGCCGCACCTCGCCGAGTGGATCATCAACTGCGCCGAGGCAGCGGAGTACATGTTCGACCACAACCTCTTCCAGGACAACCTGGTGGGGGTCGACTTCTGCGAGCGGATGGTGCGCGAGACCAATCCGTCGGTGCTGGCGAAGGCCGAGACCGCGCTCGCGCCGCACGCCGACGTCCACGGCCATCGGACGATCGCGGACATCATGCGCGCGCTCAACCCGTTCGAGGGCTCGCTCTACAAGGAAGCCCTTTTGATGAGCCGGCTCGCGCGCGAGATGTTCTGCCTGATGGAAGGGCGCCACACGCACCCCTCGACGCTCTATCCCGGCGGCGTCGGCACGGTGCCGTCGATCCAGCTCTTCAACGAGTACCTGGTTCGCCTCACGCGCTACGTCGATTTCGTCAAGCGGATGGTGCCGCTGCACGATGATCTCTTCGATTTCTTTTACCAGGCCCTGCCCGGTTACGAGCGCGTCGGGCAGCGGCGCGTGCTGCTCGGCTGCTTCGGGGCGTTCCAGAATCCCGAGGCGTGCGACTTCCGCTACCAGACGATGTCGTCGTGGGGCCGCGAGATGTTCGTCACGCCCGGCATCGTCGTCGACGGCGAGTTGATCACCACCGACCTGGTCGAGATCAACCTCGGCATCCGGATCCTGCTCGGCTCTTCGTACTACGACGACTGGCAGGACCAGGAGACCTTCGTCAAAGCCGACCCGCTCGGCAACCCGATCGACCAGCGCCATCCCTGGAACCAGACCACGCTGCCGCGGCCGCAGAAGCGCGACCTGTCCGGCAAGTACACCTGGGTGATGTCGCCGCGCTGGTTCGACAAGCGCAGCGGCGCGCACCTCGCGCTCGACACCGGCGGCGGGCCGCTGGCGCGCTTCTGGGTCACCGCGCTCGCCGGAAAGGTCGACTTTCCCGGCGTCAAGGCGACCGGAAGCAGCGTGGAGATCCGGCTGCCGAAGACGAGGAACCTTCCCGAGGCGGAGCTGGAATGGAAGATCCCGCGCTGGTCGAACACGCTCGAGCGCGATCGGGCGCGGACGTACTTCCAGGCGTACGCCGCCGCCGCCGCGCTCCACTTCGCCGAGATGGGGCGCAAGCTGGTCCACGCCGGGAACCTGCGCACCTGGAGCGACTTCAAGGTGCCCGAGGAAGCGATCGGCTGCGGTTTCCACGAGGCGGTGCGCGGACTGCTCTCGCACCACATGGTGATCCGCAAGGGCCGGATCGCGAACTACCACCCGTATCCGCCGACTCCGTGGAACGCCAGCCCACGCGACAGCTTCGGCACCCCGGGCCCCTACGAAGACGCGATCCAGGGCAGCCCGCTCTTCGAGGAGAACGGACCCGACTCGTTCAAGGGCATCGACATCATGCGCACGGTGCGCAGCTTCGATCCCTGCCTTCCCTGCGGCGTCCACATGATGCTCGGCGGCGGCAAGGTCCTCGAGGTGCACCATTCGCCGATGTTGGGAGCGCAGCTGCGATGAACGGCGCCGACGATTCGACGCTGACGCCCGCCGCAGGCGCCGCGATTCTCGCGCAGCTCGCGCGCGGCGCGACCGCGGACCGGCTGCGCGCCACGCCGCTCCCGCAGCAGCTGGCGATCGCCGAGGCCCGCTACCGCGCGCTGGTCGAGCAGATCCCGGCGGTGACGTTCATGGCCTCGCTGGCGGGCGGGCTGAGCGACGTCTACGTGAGCCCGCAGATCGAAGGACTGCTGGGCTTCTCGCAGGAAGAGTGGATGAGCGATCCGGTGCTCTGGTTCCGCCAGCTCCATCCCGACGATCGCGAGCTGTGGAACCACGAGTTCGCGCGCGGCTGCGCGACCGGCGGTCCGTTCCGCGCCGAATGCCGTTTCCTCACCAAGGACCGCCAGGTGGTCTGGGTCCACGGCGAGGCGCGCCTGATCCCCGACGAGTCCGGCCAGCCGGTGCTGCTCCAGGGCGTCGCTTTCGACATCACCGAGAGCAAGCGGGCCGAGGAGATCGTCAAGAACTCCTTGCGGGAGAAGGAGCTGCTCCTCAAGGAGATCCACCACCGCGTCAAGAACAATCTCCAGATCACCTCCAGCCTGCTGCGCCTGCAGGCGGGCAAGATCGCCGACGCGAGCGTGCGGCAGCTGCTCCGCGAGAGCCAGGATCGCATCCGCTCGATGGCGCTGGTCCACGACATGCTCTACCGATCGCAGGACCTGGCGCGGGTCGATTTTCCCGAGTACGTGCGGGTGCTGGTGATCCAGCTGTTCCGCTCGTACAACGCGAGCGGCCGGATCCGGGCCGACGTCCAGCTGGAGAACATCGTCTTCGGGGTCGATCTCGCGGTCCCCTGCGGCCTGATCATCAACGAGCTGGTGGCGAATGCGCTCAAGCACGCGTTCCCCGGCGACCGGCAGGGCGTGGTGCGCGTGCGGATGAGCGCCGCGCCGGATCGCTATACACTGCTCGTCGAGGATGACGGGATCGGCTTCCCGGCCGGGCTCGACTTCCTCCACACCGAGACGCTCGGCCTGCAGCTGGTGCGGATGCTGACCGAGCAGATCGGCGGCCGCGTCTTTCTCGATTCCAGCCGGGCTGGAACCGGGTTCAGGGTCGAAATCCCCACCCAGCCGGAGGCGCGATGACCGCGGCCCAACGGAAGATCCTCGTCGTCGAGGATGAGAACATCGTCGCGATGGATCTCCGCGCCAGCCTCACCGCGCTCGGTTACCAGGTGACCGACACCGCCGGCACCGGGCACGAGGCGCTCGAGAGCGCGCAGCAGCGGCAGCCGGATCTGGTGCTGATGGACATCAACCTGCGCGGCGAGATGGACGGGATCACGACCGCCGACCTGATGCGAACCCGGTACGATCTACCGGTCGTCTATCTGACCGCCTTTTCCGACGACGCGACCCTGCGGCGCGCGCGGGTGACCGAGCCGTTCGGATACCTGCTCAAGCCGTTCGACGAGCGCGAGCTGCACATCGCCATCGAGATGGCGATCTACCGGCACCAGGCGCAGCGCGAGCACGAGCGGCTGCTTCAGGAAAGGTCGGCGCGCGCGGCGATCGAGAAGCAGCACCGCTGGACCCGCTTTCTCGCCGAGGCCGGCGAGAAGCTCTCGGCGACGCTCGACGTGAAGGCCACGCTCGAGTCGCTGGTGCGGCTGGCGGTGCCGCAGCTCGCGGACTGCATCGCGGTGCACGTCAAGGAGGGCGACGAGATCCGTACTCCCGTGATCCATCACGCCCACGGCAAAAAAGAGCTGCTCGCCGACCTGTTGCGCCGCGGATGCGCGAACGTCATCCGCACCGGGCAACCGGAGCTCCTCGCGGCGTCCGCCGAGAAGGACCTGGCGTCGCTCGGGTTCGAGTCGCAGATCTGCGTTCCGCTCACGATTCGCGGAACGACGGACGGAGCGCTGACGCTTCTGACCGCCGAGTCCGGACGAGTCTACGGTCCGGACGACCTGCAGAATTCGATCGAGTTCGCGCGGCGCTGCTCGACCGCGCTCGAGAACGCGAAGCTCTACCAGCTCGCGCGGGACGCGGTCGCGATGCGCGACGAATTCCTCTCCATCGCCTCGCACGAGCTGCGCACGCCGCTGACCGCGATGCTGCTCAGCGTCCAGGGGCTGGAGCGCGCCGCGGCGCCATCGGCGGACGCGGCCGTCCGCGACCGGACCAAGCGGATCGTCCATCAGGTCCGCCGGCTGATCGCGCTGGTCGACGCGCTGCTCGACGTCTCGCGGATCGCCGCCGGCAAGCTGGAGCTCGATCCGGAGCAGTGCGACCTCGCGCTGCTGGCGCGGGAGGTCGCCGGCCGCTTCTCCGAACCGGCGCGGCAGAGCGGCTCGGAGCTTCGGGTCCAGGCCCCGGACCGCCTGATCGGCGTCTGGGATCCGCTGCGGCTCGATCAGGTGCTGACCAACCTGCTCTCGAACGCGGTCAAGTTCGGCGCCGGCAAGCCGATCGAAGTCGCCGTCGACGCCGACGACGGCGCCGCGCGGATCAGCGTCGCCGACAAAGGAATCGGCATTTCCCGGGACAAGGTCGCCGTGATCTTCGATCGCTTCGAGCGCGCGGTGCCGGGCCGCAAGTACGGCGGATTGGGTCTCGGTCTCTACATCGCCCGGCAGATGGTCGAGGCGCACGGCGGCCGGATCGAGGTCGAGAGCGAGCCCGGGCTCGGAACGACGTTCGTGGTGGAGATCCCGAGGAACGCCGTCCGCTGACTTCTATGCATTTCTGCCGGAGCAGATCAGCACGCCGAGGGTTCCGAGGCCGCAGAAAGCGAGCGGAGCCAGCGCCGGCGGTTGGCTGCCGATCTTGATGCCGCCGTCCTCGCCGAGGGGAACGCGCCAGGCGAGCAGCACGTCGCGCAGTCCATGGATCAGGTGCCCGCCGGTGTGAAACCAGAAGCCGAGCATTCCGACCGCGACGCCGCAGCCGAAGAGCACCGTCAAGACCCGGCGCCCCCCGCCCCACCGGAGCAACGCGACCGCGCCGGCCACGAGCGTCACCGCCGCGTAGACGATCGGAATCCAGGAGCGCCAGGTCTCGCCGAGCACCTCGCGGTGCTCGAAGCGCAATTCGGCGAGCAGCAATGCCACGCCGCCGAGCAATGCGGCGGTCAGCCGTCGATCGCGATCCATGATCCTCCTCACGGCGAGACGACGATCTGTCCCGCCATCTCCTCGTGTCCGCTGCCGCAGAAGATGCTGCAGTGGAAATCCCAGGTCCCCGCCTTGTCGGGCACGACCCGGATCCGCGTGACCTTGCCCGGCTCGATGTTCTCGTCGATCTTCAGATCGGGCACCTGGAAGCCGTGCCGGCGATCGGTGGAGGTGATCTCGAGGACGACCGGCACGCCGACCTTGAGCTGGATCACGCTCGGCGTGAACTTGAATCTCTCCGCGGTCACCTGGATGACCTGCTCCTGCGGCGCGGCGGCGAGCAGGAGCGACGACAGCAGCTGTATGACGAGCCAATCTGCGCGGCGCATCGTCATCCCCTGCTCGCGGCTTCGAGCGAGTCCTGCCGGATCGTCAGCGCGAGGCGCGATTCGTCGACCGAGACCTCGCGGAACCCGAGCCCACGCCTCGGATGAGCCGGGTCCCACGGCAGCGGCGCCCGCTTCGGCTGCGACATCGGCGCGGGGAGCGGGAAGATCAACGACGTCGCCGCGTGGTGCGCGATCTCGCCGGTGCGGAAGTGATGCTCCTGGTGGATGTGCCCGTAGAAGACGGTGACGTTCTTCCAGTGCTGCAGCAGATCGATCGCCTTGTTGCCGTCCTTGGTGGCCCAGTCCCACGACGGCGCCAGGTCGAACAGCGGCCGGTGGGTGAAGACCACGATCGGCGCCTCGGGACGCAGCGGCTTCAAGTCCGACAGCAGCCAGTCGAGCTGCGCGTCGCCGATCGCGGCCTGAGGATCGGAGACATTGTCGAGGACGGCGAAGTGGATCCCCTTGTGCTCGAACGAATAGTGCGTGGCGCCGAAGTTCTCCTGGTAGGCCTTGCCGAAGTCGAGCGATGCGTCGTGCTCGCCGGGCATGTAGCGCTGCACCGGCGTCTTGAGGTCGGCGACGATGGCCTTGAACTCGCGCATCCGCTTGCGCCGCTCGCCGTCGTCGTCGGTGGTGTGGGTCAGGTCGCCGGTGAAGACGACGAAGTCGGGCGGCGCCGGCAGCGCGTTGACCGCCGCCACCGCCTGCCGCAGCGTGTCGGCGGCTTCGGGATTCGGCGGCCCCTTGAAGCCCCAATGCGAGTCCGAAAGCTGGACGAAGAAGAAATCGTCCTGCTGCGGTGCGGACTTGCGCACGATGTCGGTGCAGGCCCCGGCGAGGCCCGAGGCGAAGACCACTCCGCCGAGGCCGGCCAGCTTGAGAACATCGCGACGGCTCCTGGGTTCGTTCATGTCGACACCCTCCGTCGGCATGACTCGAACGCGTTCGGCTTATTCCCGGCGGCGCACCAGCTCCACGAACTTCTGCAGCTCGGCGTCGTTGACATCGGAGACGGCCCAGTAGTGCATCCGGTCGGTCGTCCACGAGTACGCGCTGTACCCGCGGCGCGCGAGCCGCTGGACCGGCTCGTCGGCGGCGTTCTTGCTCGGCCAGACGAACAGGTTCACCACGTGCTGCGCGCGGCGGTAGACGAGCGCGGCGGCGGGCGTGTCCTCGACGTAGTCGAGCCGGCCGCCGACCAGCGGATAGCCCTCGGCGGCCCAGTCCTTCACCGACACCGAGTAGTCGAGCTTTCCCTGGAACCACGGCTTGACGGTGTGCTGGTCGGACGAGGCGACGTCGGTGAGATGGTTGGCGAGCAGCGACCGGACGTGCGCCGCGACCACCGCGTCGGCGACCGACGTTTCCGAAGGAGCCGGCAGGAGGCGTGGCACCGCGACGATCAAAAGCGCGGCAGCGGCTGCGAGCGGCGCGAGCGCAGCCCACTTCCATGCCCGGCGCCGCGGCGCGGGCTCTGCGGTCTTGATCGGGATCGGCGCGTCTTTCGCTTCGGCGCGCAGCGCGGCATGAAGACGCGCCTCGAGGCCGGGCGACGGCGCGTACCGGATCAGGTTCGCCCGCGACGAAGTCTGCAGCTCGCGGAGGCCGCGCTCCTCGACGCTGCAGCCCGGGCAGTGCGAGACGTGCTCCTCGAGCTCGAGCACGCCGCGCACGTCGAGCTCGTTGTCGACGTACGCGTCGATCAGCCGCTTCGCTTCGGAGCAGTTCATGACGCGCTCCCGACCTGTTCGCGCCGCGCGACGGCCGCGATCAGATTTCGCCGCGCCCGCGACAGGCGCGACATCACGGTCCCGATCGGGACACCGGCGACGTCGGCGATCTCCTTGTACGAAAGTCCTTCCATCTCTCGCAGCACGAAGACCTCGCGGAACTCGACCGGGAGCGCCTCGACCGCCTGGTTCAAGAGGCGTTGCTGGGCCGAGCGCAGGACGAGCACCTCGGGCGTCTCGGCGATCTCTCCGTGGAGATCTTCGTCGAACTCGGTGCCGAGCTCACGGGCGCGGTTCTGTTGCAGGAAGGAATAGGCGCTGTTGCGGACGACGGTCAGCAGCCAGCCGCGCGGGTTGTTGCCGCTGAAGCCGTCATAGAAGCGGAACGCGCGCACGATGGCCTCCTGCATGACGTCCTCCGCGTCGTGGTCGTTGCGCAAGAGCCAACGGGCGAGGTTGTAGCCTGCCTTCAGGTGAGGCAGGACGACGGCTTCGAACGAGTCGACTCGCTGCGGCAACCGCCCTCCCGGGCACCCAGCACCGACCACCTGACCGCGGTACCCCAGGCTTTATTCCCGCCCCGGCCAGTTGGATTGCCGATGATCGCTCGACTGCCGATTTATTCCCAAGGGAATGATCGAGACGACTTCGCAATCGACCTCCGCGAGAGCGGCACGCAGCCGCCGGGAGACGTCGATGAAAACGATGATCGCGTTGTCGATGCTGATGGTGTTCGCCTGCGCAACTCCGGCAGGTACCCTGCGCACCTCCACCGAATCCTTCGCCGGCGCCTGGCACGGCGTGCTCGCGAAAGGCGAGGTGCGCAGTCCGGCGGACTTCCGCTTCTCCGCAGGGGAGGGCAGTTACCGGGGCTTCTACTGGGGCGCGGCCCTCACCCCGATCCCGCTGGCGCACGTGCAGCTCGGTCAGTCGGTCCACTTCGAGATCCCGCAGATGGGCGTCTTCGACGGCACCTCGGACGGCGAGACGATCGAGGGCAGCTTCCGCGACTCGACCGGCGAAGGATCGTTCACGCTCGCGAAGCAGCTCGACGGCGACGACCCGCGCAACGTCACCTTCTGACGGTCAGGTGGGCGCTAGCCACTCCCGCGCCTTCGCCGGATCGCGAAAGACCCTCACGTCGCCGCCGACCGTCGAGGCGAAGCTGGCGAAGACCTGGGAGGCCACCAGCTCCGCGTCGGTCACCACCGCCACCGACTTCGCCCCGCGGGCGAAGAGCTTGCCGAACTCGGCGGTGATGACGGCGATCTCCGCCACCGTGCGCTGGCTGGTGACTTCCCGGTTGTCGATGTAGATCGCGGCGCCCGGACCGAGCCTCGAGTCGCCGAGCCATTCACCGATCGCGTCGCGAACTTCGTCCACGGTGACGGCGCCGTACGCGCGCATGACGAACAGCGCCGGCTCCTCGAAGTGGACTTCGACGGGCATCGCAAACGAGGGTCCCACGAAGTCAACACCGGGCCAAGCGCAGGGGTCCGGGCGGCGAGCCACGGGAGCCAGAAAACGAGCCCCTCGCGGGGACTCGCGCTCGGGCATGGTAGGCTGAAGCGATGAAGGACATGACCGAGCGGCAGGCGCGGGCGGAAGCGATGAAGCGGTGGGGCGCGGCCGCGATCATCCAGTACTCGGCGCCGCGATCGGATCGCCGCGGTCGGCTGGCGCGGTACACGTGCAAGGTCGGCAACGGAGCGGGAGGCGGGATCGCCATCGAAGGGCAGGGCTACACCTGGCGCGAAGCGTTCGACGACGCGCGGCCGCGCTGACGATCATCGACCGCGCAGCTCGTCGAGCCGGCGCGGATCCGGTTGGAGCTCCCCCCTCTCGATGCGGTGCACCATCTCGGTGACGGCGGCGTTGGTCGAAACCGGAACGCCAAGCCGCCCGCCCAGGTGCGCGACGTAGCCGTTGATGAAGTCGATCTCCGTCCGGCGGCGGCGCTCGAAGTCCTGCAGCATCGACGGCTTCACGTCTCCATACGCGGCGAGGACGGCGTCGATCCAGGCGTCGTACCCGGTATCCGGTGGAAACGGGTCGACGATCATCCGCTGCGGCCGCGTTCCGTTGGCGAGCGCGACCGCGAGCGCTTCGTCGTAGGCGCCTCGGAACACTTCCCTGCCCGACGGGCTCGAGATGTACTCGCGCATCGTCCGGCCGGCGATGGCGCCGAGCGTGGTCACCGAGCAGTTGAGCAACAGCTTGGCCCACATCGCCCCCGGTAGATCGGCGGTGGTGCGGGTCTCGATCGCTCCGCTGAGGAAACCGGCGACCTTCGCGGCGCGCTCGCTGTCGCCGCCGATCAGCTCGCCGATCAGCAGATGGCCGGCGTTGCGCTGCTCGTAGACGCCGGGCTCGACCATGGTCGCGCCGAGATTCGACAGCCCGCCGAGGACGATCGTTCCCAGGCGCTCGCCGAGGATCTGCGAGACGCCTCCGTTCTGGATGCACAACAGCGTGCCGCCGGAGACGAGCCGGCGCGAAAGAGAGGGCGCGATCTCGAGCGCGTCCTGGGCCTTGGTCGCGAGGAGGATCAGGTCGAACGGCTCGGCCTCGCCGTAGTCCTCGAGCGGGGCGACATCGACGGAAGCGACCGCCGCCGGCCCGCCGACGCCGGAGACGCGCAGTCCGGAGGATCGAAGCAAGCCCGCCGAATCCGAGGTGCGCGTCGCGAGGCGGACCGGCATTCCCGCGGCGATCGCGCGCGTCGCGATCGTGCCGCCCAGCGCGCCGACGCCGACGATCAGCGTCCGCATTCGGCGCTCACTCCGAGAGCGTGCGGTGAACGGCCTGGATGCAGGCCGAACCTTCGCCGACCGCGGAGGCCACCCGTTTCACGCTGCCGGAGCGCACGTCTCCGACCGCGAACACTGCCTGCGCGCTGGTCTCGAGCAGATGCGGCGGCCGCGCCAGCTGCCAGCCGGCGAGATCGGCCCGATCGAGGTCGGGCCCGGTCTTGACGAACCCCTTCGGGTCGAGCGCGACGCAGCCCTTGAGCCAGTCGGTGTTCGGGTCGGCGCCGGTCATCACGAAGACGTGCCGGACCTCGAGCGTCTTCTTCTCGCCGCTGCGCGTGTCCTCGACGCGCACCCGCTCGAGATGGTCGTTTCCCTCCAGCCCGACCACGCGGTGGAAAGCGCGCACGGCGATGTTCGGGCTCCCCTCGATGCGGCCGATCAGGTACCGCGACATCGTCTCGGAGAGGCCGCGGCCGCGCACCAGGACGTGGACCTGTTTCACCCGCGGTGAAAGGAACACGGCCGCCTGCCCGGCCGAGTTGGCGCCGCCGACGACGATCACTTCCTCGTCGTCCGCGCAGAGCTGCGCTTCCATCGCGCCCGCCGCGTAGTAGACGCCGATGCCGGCGAACTGCTGGAGGTCGGCGCATTCGAGCTTGCGGTACTGCACGCCGCTGGCGATCACGACCGCCCGGGCCTTGATCCGCGCGCCGTCCGAGAGCTCGAGTTCGTACGGGCGGCGGCTGCAATCGAGCCGCGTGGCGGAGCGGGCGATCGCGACCTCGGCCCCGAACTTGAGCGCCTGCGTGAAGGCGCGCGCGGCCAGCGCCTCTCCCGAGATGCCGGTCGGAAAGCCGAGATAATTTTCGATCTTCGAGCTCGATCCCGCCTGCCCTCCGGCGACGTTCCCCTCCAGCACCAGGACGTCGAGCCCTTCGGACGCGGCGTACACCGCCGCTGCCAGCCCGGCGGGACCGGCGCCGACCACGACCACGTCGTGCACCGCGCCGGGATCGAGCTCGTGGTTGAATCCCAGGCACTTCGCGATCTCCGCGTTGCTCGGACTCTTCAGCACGCGCTCGTTCCGGCAGATCAGCACCGGCACGTCGGCGACGCCGACCCCGAATCGGTCGAGCAGCGCCTGCACTCCGCGGTCCTTGTCGGCGTCGACGTAGGTGAAGGGCTGCCCGTTGCGGCCGAGGAATTCGCGGATGCGCAGCGTCGCCGCCGAGTGCGTCGATCCGATCAACACCGTGTCGCCGTGGCTGCCGGTGATCAGCGCCACCCGCCGGAGGATGAAGGCGCGCATCAGCAGCTCGCTCAGCTCGGCGTCGGTCTGGACGATCTTGCGCAGCGCCTCGGGGCTGATCGCCAGCAGCTCGCCCGCCGTCGCCATCCGGGCGCGCACCAGGCTCGGCCTGCCGGTCAGCATGTTGACTTCGCCGGTGAACTCCCCGGCGTGGTGGACGGTGATGGTCGTCTCCCCGCCGTCGGCCCGCTGGACGATCGCCATCTCGCCGGAGAGGACGACGTAGAAGCCGGGGATGGCTTCGCCTTCCTCGAAGACGATCTCGCCGCTCGACACTTCGCGGCGCTTGCCGATCCTGGTCAGCCGCGCGATCTGCGCGGCGGAAAGTGCCGGAAACATCTGCTCGCGCCGCTCCGCCATCGCCCGCTCCCGTGGACGATGGACTATAGCGCCCGGCCACGGCCGGCGCGAGACGGTCGCCGGTGGTGTCGCGATACTAAAGTCGCCACTTGACAAATCCGCGATCGGGTTAATACTTAAGCGCATGCTAAAGCATGCCGCCGTCGATCGCGTCTTCCGGGCGCTCGGTGATCCGACGCGCCGCTCGATCCTCGAGCGCATCAGCCGCCGCCCCGCGTCGGCCAGCGAGCTCGTCCGCCCGATGCGGGTCACGCTGGCGGCGGTGGTCCAGCACCTCCAGGTGCTGGAGGCGAGCGGCCTGATCCGCACCGAGAAGGTGGGGCGCGTCCGTTCCTGTCGCGTCCGTCCCGAGGGGCTCGAGGTGGCCGAGCGCTGGATCGCCCAGCGGCGCGCGGCATGGAGCGAGCGATTCGATCGGCCGGGCAGGATTCTCGAGGGAAGGTCATGAAGACTGGACCGATGGCCGCGCTGCTTGCAGCCCTGCTCGCCGCGGTTGCGCCGGTCGACGGCCTCCAGCTCTATTACGAAATCCATGGCGAGGGCGAGCCGCTGGTGCTGATCCACGGCGGCGGCTCGACCATCGAGTCGAACTGGTCGCGGATGATTCCGCTCCTCGCCAGATCGCGCCGGGTGATCGCGATCGAAGAGCAGGGCCACGGCCACACGCCGGCCATCGATCGGCCGTTCACGTTCGACAATACCGCCGACGACGTCGCCGCCCTCCTCGACTATCTCCACGTCGGCCGAGCGGACCTCTTCGGTTTCAGCAACGGCGGCCAGATCGCGCTGCGCGTCGCGAAACGGCATCCAAAGCAGGTGCGAAAGCTCGTCATCGCCTCCGCGCCGTTTCAGCGCGAGGGGATGGCGCCCGGCTTCTGGGAGGGCCTCGAGCACGCCACGCTGGAGCAGATGCCGGCCGCGCTGAAGGAGGCGGACCGCGAGATCAATCCCGACCCGAAGCACCTGCGGGCGCTGTTCGAGCACGACCGCGGGCGGATGCTCGCGTTTCGCGGCTGGCCGGAGGCGGACCTGCGGTCGATCGCCGCGCCGGCGCTGGTCGTGGTCGGCGATCAGGACGTCGTCACCGTCGAGCACGCTCTCAGGATGCGCAACGCGTTGCCGCACGCGCGGCTGGCGGTCTTGCCGGGGAATCACGGCAGCTATCTTGGGGAAGCGGCGTCGAGCGGCCCGCCGAGCCGGATACCCGAGGCGACCGCGATGCTGGTCGAGGAGTTTCTTTCCGCAGCGCAGTGACCCGCGGTTCGAGCTATGGCTCGGCCGCGCTCGACGATGAGCTCCGGCTCGGGAGAGGTGTCCGAGCCGCCGAAGGAACTGGCGAAGAAAGTGAGTTGGCCTCAGAGTCGGCAAACGTACATGCTGAAGCAGTATTACGTGCTGACGGCGGCGCCGGTCGGGGAATAGCGCGGCGCCAGCAGACAACGGGGTCCACATGTTCCGCGTCGCACTGGCCGCGCTGCTCCTGTCGGGCCCCGTTTCGGCGCAGAACGCCGATGCGCTGGCGCCCCAGGTCCGCAAGTATCTCGCCGTCGCCGCGCCGAAGGTGATCCTCGCGCACGTCGAGGTGATCGACGGAACGGGCGCTCCGCCGCGGCCCGATCAGAACGTCACCATCGCCGGCGGAAAGATCGCCGCGATCGAACCTGGAGCGGATCGGCCAGCCAGCCAGGGCATCACCGTCCTCGACCTGCGCGGTCGCTCGATCATCCCCGGCATCGTCGGCATGCACGACCACCTTTTTTACCTGGCGCGCCCCAATCTCGCCGCCGACGGGACGTTCGAAGCCCCGTTCTTCTTCGTCGAACAACGTTTTTCCGCCCCTCGCCTCTACCTCGCGAACGGCGTGACGACGATCCGCACCACCGGCGCGATCGAGCCGGACACCGACCTGAAGCTGCAGCGCGACATCGACGGCGGCACGGTGCCCGGGCCGCACCTCGAAGTCACCGGTCCGTATCTCGACGGCCTCGACGACGCCCGGAAGACCGTCGCGTACTGGGCCGACCGGGGGGTGACGTCGTTCAAGGCCTACAAGAACATCAAGCGCAAGGATCTCAAGGCCGCCATCGACGAGGCCCACAAGCGCCGGCTGAAGGTCACCGGCCATCTCTGCTCGGTCACGTACCCCGAGGCGATCGAGCTCGGGATCGACAACCTCGAGCACGGCTTCTTCGTCAATACCGCGCTGGACCCCGACAAGAAGCCCGACGTGTGCAGCTCGAGCAGCGGCGACTTCACGCTCGAGCACATCGGCAGCGCCGACGCCGGCCGGCTGATCGCGGCGCTGGTGAAGCGTCGCGTCGCGATCACTTCGACGCTGGTCGGCCTGGGGCAGACCGTCTTGCGCGTCGATCCGCCGCCGGCGTTGCTGGAGGCGATGTCGCCGACGCTGCGCGCGATCTATCCGTCGTGGCGCAGCCGGCCGCCGGCGCCGAACGCCGCGGTCCTGCTGCGCAAGGAGATGGAGCTCGAGCGAGCGTTCGTGGCGGCGGGCGGATTGCTGATCGCCGGTCCCGATCCGGTCGGCATCGGCACCAACATCCCCGGCTTCGGCGATCACCGCGAGATCGAGCTGCTGGTCGAGGCGGGCTTCACTCCGGTCGAGGCGATCCGGATCGCGACCTCGAACGGGGCGACCTTCCTCGGCCGCCAGGATCGAATCGGCACCATCGCGGTCGGGAAGAACGCCGACCTGGTCGTCGTCAACGGCGATCCGGCGGCGCGCATCGCCGACGTCGAGAACGTCGAGCTCGTCTTCAAGGACGGCGCGGGATACGACCCGAAGAAGCTGCTCGACTCGGTCAAGGGACGCTACGGCGAGTATTAGCGGCCGCGAAACGACGTCAGCCTCGGCCGCGCGGTCAGTGGCCTGCGCTGAGGAGGCGCCGGCCGGAGCAGGCGCCTCCTCGCGTTCCGATCACTGCGCGCTCGCCAACCGGATCTGCGAGGCGTCGGTCCCGAACAGGTCGAACCTTCCCTGCAGCCCGGCGAACACCCACACGTTCACGTTCGGGCTCTGCACGTTCGAGAACGACTGCTGTCCGGCGAGCTCCTGGGTGAGGAACGTGGTCAGTCCGGCGCCGACGTACGGCGCGATCGCGAATTCCGGCGAGACCCGATAGTCGACGCCCGCCTGCAGCCGCGCGATGTCCCAACCGTGTCGCGAATCGATGCTGCCGAACTTGTTGACCCAGTAGCCGCGCCAGCCGGTGCCGAGCGAGACCCAGGGGTCCCACTCCTCGTCCGGCAGCAGGTGGACGTCGGCCTGCACGCCGGCGGTCGCGCTCCAGATGTCGCCGCCGAAAGTAAAGTCCGCGGTTGAGTATTTGCTCCCCGATCCGTAGGCGCCGATCAGGAAGCGCTTGTCGATCCGGTAGCCGATGCCGACGCTGAGCTCGCCGCCGGCCGAGCTGAGATCGGTCAGCGAGCGCTGCGACGCGCCGATGTCGCCGAAGCCCTGCGCGTAGCCGGCGCCGACGGTGATCTCGAGCGCCTTCTCGACGCTCGGCCGCGAGCGGGCCGGAGCGACGATCTCCTGCGCGAAGACGGGTGCGCCCGCCAACGCGACGGCGATGAATACCAACGTGCTCTTCATGTGATTCTCCTTTTGCTCGGGGGATTCCGATGCGAGCCGCCCGTGCATGCCGCGCGCCAGCCCGCATGGCCTCGCATGCCCGTTTCCGGATTGACTGCGGACCCGGCAGTGTGTCGCGCGATCCGACAATTCGAACGCGCGCTTTCCGCTCTGGTGTCGAACGGCCCGCGTCTTGCTCGTCGTACGGACATGACACGCAGGCGAATGATGGCGGCGCTGCTCGCCCTGCTCGGCGGGGCCGCGCTCGCAGAAGAGTCGGACCAGGTCCTCGCCAGCTACCAGGCGCAGGTTGGAGACCGGCAGATCTCGGGCGTCTCGCGCTCGCTGCAGTGGCGCGGAGTCCAGCTCGGCGACGGCGCGGCGCAGATTCAGCTCCGCGTCCCGGTCGATTCTTTCGATTCCGGACACCGCGAGTTCGATTCGCTGGTGCGGGCGGCGCTGCAGTCGGATCGCCACCCGTTCGTCGAAGTCGAGGGCGTCCTGCGCGGGAAGAGGTTCGAGGGGACGCTCATGCTGCGCGGCGTCGCGCGTCCGCTCGAGATGCCGGTGACCGTCGCCCGCGTCGGACGGCGCCTGATCGCCGAGACCTCGTTCGCGATCGACCTGCGCCAGTTCGGAATCGCGCTGCCTTCGGTCGGTCGGCGCGTGACGATCGATTTCGTCGCCCGGATCTCGGCCGACCCGCAGGCGGTCCTCGCCGGCGGCGCGCTCAATTCGAATTGAGGCCGTATTTCTTCAGGCGATCGACGAACGCGCTGCGGCTGACCCGGAGCCGGCGCGCGGCCTCGGACTGGTTGCCGCCTGTCGCCGCAAGCGCCTCCTCGATCTGGCCGCGCTCGAACCTTTCGATCCGCTCCCACAGCGCCAGGTCGCCCTGATCGACGACGGCGCCGCTCGCCTGCGGCGCGGCCGAAGTCAGCGCCTGCGGCCCGATCTCCCCGCCGGCGCTGAGCGCGACCAGGCGCGCCACGGTGTTCTCGAGCTGGCGGACGTTGCCGGGCCAGTCGAGAAGCCGCAGCTCCTCCAGAAGCGCGGGCGAGAGCCGGACGCCCTCGATTCCGAACCGATCGGCGTAGCGGCGGGCGAACTCCGCGGCCAGCGCGGGGATGTCCTCGCGGTGCTCATGCAGCGGCGGGACGACCAGCTCGACGACCGCGAGCCGGTAGTAGAGGTCCTCGCGGAAGCGGCCCGCGCGCGCGTCGGCAGCGAGATCCCGGTTGGTCGACGCGATCACCCGGACGTCGACGCGCTCGACT
>JAIVGS010000292.1 GCA_020201435.1 Myxococcales bacterium | reverse complement strand
AAGCTCTGGTTCGGCGATCCCGCGCATCCCGAGGATCCGGTCGCGCCGACGCCGTATCCGCGCCCGGGGAAGGCGAACGTCAAGACGCGCTTCGGGGTGATCGGCGCGCACGGCGGCGCAACGGTCCGGCTCTCGATCGATGCCCGCTGGGAATACGTCTCGCGGCTGGCGTGGCAGGAGGGCGGGCCGCTGACGGTGATCGTTCTGTCGCGCGACCAGAAAGATCTCGCCCTGCTCGAAGCCGATCCGGCGAGCGGCGCGACCCGTACGCTGCTTTCGGAGCACGACGACACCTGGCTCAACGCGGAACGTTCGTACGAGTGGCTGCGCGACGGCTCGGGATTTCTCTGGTCTACCGAGACGCGCGGCGCGTGGCAGCTGGAATTGCGCAAGCGCGACGGCGCGCTGGTCCGCGAGGTGACTCCGCCGCGCCCGCTCTTTCGCGAGCTGCTGCACGTCGGGCGGGATCGCGTCTTCTTCCAGGGCGCGCAAGAGCCGCCCGACCGCCAGCTCTTCTCCGTCGGGCTCGACGGCGCGAACCTGCGCGCGCTGACGCAGGGGCCGGACCTTCATGCGGGAGTCTGGGCGCGAGACGCGGACGCGCACGTCGTGACTTCCACGCTGGTCGGAGGCGGTTCGCGGGCGGACGTGTTCCGGGCCGATGGCAGCGTCGCCGGGGTCCTGCCTTCGGTCGCCGAAAAGGCGCCGTTTCCGATCTCGGTCTCGATCCGGAAGGCGGGCGGCTTCTGGACCAGCCTCGTGCGCCCGCGCAAATTCAACCCGCGCAAGAAATACCCTGTGATCGTCTCGGTTTACGGTGGACCGCACGCGAACACCGTGTGGGGGTCCGGCGACCAGCACGTCAGCGACCAGTGGATCGCCGATCACGGCTACGTGGTGTTCTCCGCCGACGGCCGTGGCACGCCCGGGCGAGGGCGCGAGTGGGAGCGGGCGATCGCGGGCAAGTTCGCCTTCGTTCCGCTCGAGGATCAGGTCGCGGCGCTGCGTGCGTTGGCGCAGCGCGAGCCGTCTCTCGATCTGTCGCGCGTCGGCGTGATCGGCCACAGCTTCGGCGGGTTCATGGCCGCGCTGTCGGTGCTGCGCCGGCCCGACGTCTTCAAGGCCGCGGTCGCGGGCGCTCCGGTCGTCGACTGGCTCGATTACGACACGGCCTACACCGAGCGCTACCTGGGCGTGCCGCCGCCGGCGGGAAAGAGCGACGCATATGAGCGCAACGGCCTGTTGCCGTACACCCGCGACCTGCGGGCGCCGCTGCTCATCCTCCACGGCACGGCCGACGACAACGTCCATTTCACCGAGTCGCTGCGCCTCGCGGCGGGACTCTTCGCTGCCGGCAAGGAGTTCGACCTCTTGCCGATGGTCGGCCAGACGCACCTCTTTCACGAGCCGGAATTGATGTTCCGCTACTGGCAGCGGATCTTCGATTTCTTCGCGACGCATTTGTAAGCGCTATCGTGACGCGTTGCGTTGAGCCGACTCGGTCCGAAGCCTCCGTTCGAGCGCGTCGGCGATTCGCGCGGTGCCTGCCGGGCCGGGATGCCCTTCCGGCAGCAGCTCTTCCGGAGTGACCTCCACGACCACCGCGTCGAGGCCGCGCGCGTCGAACAACTCGCGGCGCATCCAGTCCGGTGTGTGGCCGGTCACGACGAAGACGCAGGGCACGCCGCGCGCGCGGGCGAGGTCGCTCATTTCGGCGAGCGCGGCGCCGACCGAGTCCATCGCCGTGCCGATGTCGCCGTCGGAGAAATAGAGGTGGCGGAAGATGCGGTACAGGCCGATGCGGTCGAGCGCGCTCGGCGGCCGCGCCCGGCCGAGCAGGCCGGGCATGAAGAACCCGATCACCGCCGCCGGGCGCCGCAGCCGCGGCAGGTGGTCGCGCAGCCGGAGCAGCGACTGATCGATGCTGTACGCCATGCTCGCCAGGTTCATGACCTGGAGTCGCATCCGTTCGCCGAGCATCGCCGGAAACGTCTCTTCCCACTGGAGGCCCGCGCCCACGACGGTGGACTCGCCGGCGAACACCAGCGACGGTGCGCTCTCGTCGATCGGGCGGCCGCCGATGCGGCGGCGTGCGTCGTCGGTGATCCAACGGATCTCGCGTCGACCGGCGCGATCGAGCCGATCGATCGAAGGCTTGAGCGTGACTCCGTAGCGCGGGTCGGGCGAGGTGAGCGCGTCCATCGACCGGACGAGCTCGGGGAGAACCAGGTGCCGCGACTTCCACTGCAAGGCCGCTTCGGCCGCGGGCAGCGCCAGCAGGCACGCCCACAGAAACCTGCGGCGAGGGGGAAACCGGACCAGCGCCAGCAGCCCGGCGGCGGCAATCACCGCACCCGCCCGCGCCCACCAGACGATCGCGTGATCGGCGACGATGAAGAACTGCTGCGGCAGGAAGACGTGCCGGTCGAACCACGCCTGGTCGCATCGCGCGGCGAAGACGAGCAATGCGGCCGCGCCGGCGATCAGGAGCGCTCGTACGATCCTCCGCGACATGCAACCTCACTCGGGCCGGGCGCATCCTGCCGTGTGAGCTTGTCCCGGGACAAGTCGAGATCGGCGCGAATCGGCGTCGCCTCGGGGAGCACGTCCTTGACGGACCGCGGGATTCGCGCTCAAGAATCGAGCATGCCGCTGCAGCTCGATCGACTCGTCCGGCGCAACGCCCGATATCGCCCGTCCGCACCGGCGGTCACGTTCGAGGACGCGACCGTCGACTGGCGCGCGTTCGACGCGCGCGTCAATCGCGTCGCGAACATGCTGGCAGAGCTCGGGATCGCCAGGGGCGACAAGGTCGCCACGGTCTCCGCCAACTCGATGGAGCTGCTGGAAACGTACTTCGCGGTGCCGATGCTGGGAGCGGTGCTGGTGCCGCTCTCGCCGCTCCTGATGCCATCCGGGCTCGCCAGCCTGCTGCGCGATTCGGACGCGAAGTGCGTGGTCACCGAGCGGTCGATGCTGCCGATCATCCGCGCAGCGGAGCTGGATCTGCGCGTGCTCGTCACCGACGGCAGCGAGCCGCTCGACTACCACGCGCTCTCGGCCAAGGCGTCGGACGCGCCGCCGCCGCGGGCCGCCGTCGCCGACGACGACCTCTACAACATCATGTACACCAGCGGCACCACCGGGCTGCCGAAGGGCATCATGCACTCGCACTTCACGCGCTCGATGTACTCGCTCCTCTTCACCGCCGCGTACCGCATGACGCCCGAGAGCGTCACGCTCCACACCGGCGCGCTGATCTTCAACGGCGCCTTCGTGACCATGATGCCGTCCTTCTTCCTCGGGGCGCACTTCATCGCCCACCGTCAGTTCGACGCGGACCACACGATCGAGGCCATCGAGACGCACCGCGTCACCCACATGGTGGTCGTGCCGACGCAGGTGATCGCGATGATGCGCTCGCCGGCGTTCGCGCCGCAGCGGCTCGCATCGCTGCAGTGCCTCCTGTCGCTCGGGGCGCCGCTCTTGCAGGAGCACAAGGACCGGCTCAACGCGGCGCTCCCGGGACGGTTCCACGAGCTGTACGGCCTCACCGAAGGCTTCATGACCGTGCTCGACAGGAACGAGTCGGTGCGCAAGAGCAGCTCGGTCGGCGTGCCGACTTTCTTCAACGAGCTTCGGATCGTCCGCGAAGACGGCGCCGAGGCGAAGCCGGGCGAGGTCGGCGAGATCGTCGGCCGCGGCCCGCTGCTCATGCTCGGTTACTACAAGCGTCCCGACTTGACCGCGCAGGCGCTGCGCGACGGATGGCTCTTCACCGGCGACGTCGGGTACGTCGACGAGGAGGGTTACCTGTATCTGGTCGACCGCAAGAAGGACATGATCGATTCCGGCGGCGTGAAAGTGTATCCCCGCGACGTCGAGGAGATCGCCGCCCGCCATCCCGCGGTCCGCGACGTGGCCGTCTTCGGCGTGCCGGACGAAAAGTGGGGCGAGACGCCGGTCGCGGCGGTGATCCTGGCGCAGCCCGCGAAGGCCGACGAGCTGTGCGACTGGATCAACGCGCGCGTGCAGGCGAAGTACCAGCGCGTCAGCCGCGTCATCTTGTGTGACGACTTCCCGCGCAGCCCGGCGGGAAAGACCCTCAAGCGCGAGCTGCGCAAGCCGTTCTGGGAAAAGGGCTGATGCTCACCGGAAGGTGGTTCGAGGAGACGAAGGAGGGCGACACGTTCAGCGCCTCGCTCACCGTCACCGAGACGCACCTCGTCCTCGCGGCCGGATTGCTCGGCGATTTCAACCCCTTGCACGTCGACGAGACGTTCGCGCGCGGCACGCGGATGGGCGGACGCATCCTCCACGGGACGTTCACCAGCGCGATCATCTCGGCGCCCGCCGGGATGTACTTTCATGGCACGGCGATCGCGTACCTCGAGCACAACTGCCGCTTCAAGGCGCCGGTCCGGCCGGGCGACACGCTGCGGACGACGTGGACCATCGAGGGGCGCGAGGAGAAGCCGAAGCACGGCGGCGGGATCGTGGCGATGCGCGCGCGGTGCGAGAACCAGCACGGCGAGCTGGTGGCGGAGGCCGACGGCAAGATCCTGGTGGCGAGCCGCCCGGTTCGGTGAGGATCACGGCGCGCGGCCACGCAGCCATCGAAATGGAGCAGTACCCGACCGATCTACTCGCTGCTCAGCGAGACCATCGGGTCGACGCTGCTCGCCCGCCGAGCCGGCATGTAGCTGGCGAGCATCCCGACGCCGATCATCAAGCTCGACATCAGCGCGAACACGATCGGATCGACCGCCTTGACCTCGTAGAGCAGCGCACCGAGGAAGCGCGTGGAGGCGCAGGCGATCGCGACGCCGATGGCGACCCCGATGAGGACCACCCTCGTCCCCTCGGACACCACCTGCCGCCGCACGACGGCTGGGGTTGCACCGAGCGCCATGCGCACGCCGATCTCGCGCGTCCGTGCGGCGACGACGTACGACAGCACTCCGTAGAGTCCGACCGCGCCGAGGATCAGCGCCAGGGCGGCCACCACGCCCAGCGTCAGCATGGTGAACGACAACTCCAGCGTGGAGCGCTGCGCCAGGAACTCCATCGTGTACTCGCGGTACACCGGCGCCTCGGGTGCGATCTGGTGGACCAGCTCGCGGACCTCGGCCTTGAGCGTCCCCGCGCGGGGCGACTTGATGACGTACGCGGGCGAGCCCAGCCCCCAGGAATCCGGAGTCGGGCCGGTCAGCGGGAAGTAGACGATCGACTCGCCGGGGTCGCGCCAGTCGTCCTGTTTCACGTCCTCGACCACCCCGACGACCGTGAACGGCACCAGCGCGTTGTTGCTGCCGACGCGGCGAAGGCGTTTGCCCAGCGGAGTCTCGCCCGGCCACAGCTTGCGGGCGGTCGAGATGCTGATGATGACGTTGCTGTTCGGCGTGACCGCTTCGTCATCGGTGAACGTGCGCCCTTGCAAGAGGTCGATCCCCATCGCGCGAAAGTAGCCCCCCGCCGTGAAGTTTTGCTTGAGCAGGGCTCCGCCGTCGGCGTCGGACATCGCGTCGGTGAGAAACCGCGCCCGGGCCGTTCCTTCGTCGAGCGGGATGTTGTTGACGACGCCGACCATGGTGACGCCGGGAAGCGCGCGCAGCCGTTCCATGAACGCCAGGTGGAAGCGCCCCAACGAGGGTCCGTCGCTGAGCTGCGGCTGGTCGGGGGCGAACTGGAACGTGTAGAGATCCTTCGTGTCGTAGCCCGGGTCGACGTTGCGCAGCCGCTGAAAGCTCTGGACCAGCAGCGCGGAACCGATGAGCAGCACCAGCGCGAGAGCGGTTTGGCCGGCCACCAGCGCGTTGCGACCCCACGGGCGGCGCGTGGCCGTGCGGCCGCCGTCGCGCAAGTTGGTGAGATCCGGAGACGATCCGCGCAACGCCGGCACGGCGCCGGCGATCAGGACCGCGAGCAGCACCAGGCCGAGCGTGGCCGCGACGGTCGCGAGATCGAGGTGCGCGAGGCCGAGGCGAGGAATCCCCTGCGGCGCCATGCGAACGAACACCGGCAGGGTCACCGTGCTGAGAACGAGGGCGAAGGCGCCCGCCAGTCCCGCCA
This sequence comes from Myxococcales bacterium, assembly GCA_020201435.1. Taxonomy (GTDB): domain Bacteria; phylum Myxococcota; class Myxococcia; order Myxococcales; family 40CM-4-68-19; genus 40CM-4-68-19. The sequence continues at coordinate 1,352 of JAIVGS010000292.1, read as the reverse complement.
CCAGGAACGCTTCCGCCAAGAGGAGGCCGACGAGCCTTGCCCGCGATGCACCGAGCGCGCGGCGGATCGCCAGATCGTGCCTGCGGCCCTCGGCCCTGACGAGGAACAGGTTGGCGACGTTGGCGCAGCCGATCACCAGCATCAGGAAGACCGCGCCAAGCAAGAGCCACAGCGAGGTCCGGACCCTGGGCCCGACCATCAGGTCGAGCAACGGCTCGACCACCGCGCGGTGCCGTTCGATGAGACGCGCATACGTGGGTGACCCGCCGAAGCGCGCCGGCAGCTCCCTGGAGAGTTTCGTCAGCTCCAGCGCGAGCTGTTCCCGCGTCACTCCGGCCTTCAGGCGGGCGACGACAGGGACGCCGAACCGTCCCGGACGAACCTGATCGAGTCGGACCGGGGTGGCGACCCAGAGCATCGTCTCGTCGCTGGGAAAGCCGAACTCCGGCGGCATCACGCCGATGACCTGCTTCATGCCATCCGAGACGAAGTACGACTTCCCGACGACCGAGGGATCGCGTCCGAACCAGCTGCTCCAGAGGCTGTCGCTGATCACCACGACGCGGTCCTCATCCTCGGGGACGGGCAGGCGGCCGAGCTGCGGGCGCACGCCGAGCGTCGTGAACATGTCGATCGTCGGCCACGCCATCGGAACGCGCTCGACGCGGGTGTCCGCGCGCAACGTCGAGGTGCCCGCGCCGAACATGAAGATGCCGTCGAGGAGCTTCGAGCCCTCCTTGTAATGAAGGTAGAACTCGGGGCCGAGGTCGAACCGCTCGGGCAGATCCGAGCCCGGCGCCGTGCCGGCGACGCCGACCAGGCGGTCATGGCGCGGAAACGGAAGCGGTCGCAGCAGCACGGTGTCGACGACGTTGAACATTCCGGCGACCGCGCCGATCGCCAGCGCGAGCGTTCCGACGGAGGTGACGAGGAAACCCGGCGCGCGAATCAATCCGCGCCAGGCGTGGCTGACGTCGCGACCGAAGGCTTCGAGCCAGACGAAGGGCTGCGCGTCGCGGAATCGGTCCTTGGCGACGCCGACGTTGCCGAAGTTGCGCCGCGCGGCGCGCTCGGCCTCCTCGGCGGAGAGGCCGGTCGCGCGCAGCCGCTCGGCTTCGAGCTCGAGGTGGGAGCGGATCTCGTCGTCGAAATCGCTCTCGGATCGGCGTCCCGGCATCAGGCTTTCTCCAGCGTGGGGTCCGGTTGCAGGACTTGGGCGATCGACTCGACGAGGCGGTTCCAGCGGCCGGTTTCGACCGCAAACTGCCGGCGGCCGGGGGCGGTCAGCGAGTAGAAGCGCGCGCGGCGGCCGTTCTGGGAGGTTCCCCAGGCGCCCTTGATCCACCCTCGAC
>JAIVGS010000118.1 GCA_020201435.1 Myxococcales bacterium | reverse complement strand
CTACGGCCTTTTCTGGGCCGGCATGCCGGACCTGAACTTCCGCAATGCTGCCGTGCGCGACGAGGCGCGGCGCATCGCCGCACTCTGGCTCTCGCGCGGCGTGGACGGCTTCCGGCTCGACGCCGCGCGCCATCTGATCGAGACCGGTCCCGGCGAGCACGGCCAGAACGACACGCCCGAGACCCACCAGTTCTGGAAGGAATTCACCGCGTACGTCCGGTCGGTGAAGCCCGAGGCAGTCTTGATCGGCGAGAACTGGACCGAAACTCCGATCATCGCGACGTACTACGCCGACCTGCCGCTCAACTTCGACTTCCCGCTGGCGAGCAAGATCGTCGAGGGAGTGAAACTGGGTGAGGCGAAGAGCATCGCCGCCAAGCTGCGCGAGATCGCCGCGGTCTATCCACCGGGCGCGACCGACGTTCCGTTCCTCACCAACCACGATCAGCGCCGTGTCGCGAGCGCGCTGGGTGACGATCCGGCCCGGCTGCGCAGCGCCGCTGCGATCCTGCTCACGCTGCCCGGCACGCCCTTCCTGTACTACGGGGAGGAGCTCGGGCTCGACAATGGCCCGGGCCAGCCGGACGAGGAGAAGCGGACGCCGATGCCGTGGGACGCGAGCGGGGGCGGCGGCTTCACCTCGGGCAAGCCGTGGCACGATTTCGCGCCCGGACGCGATCGCGTGAACGTCGCCGCCGAGACCGGCGACCCGGCGTCGCTTCTCTCGCATTACCGCAAGCTGATCCACGCGCGGCATTCGTCCGCGGCGCTCCGCCACGGCACTTTGACGCTGCTGCAGGGAGAGGGGCCCGTGCTCGCGTATCTGCGCGAAAGCAGCGGCGAACGCGTGCTGATCGCGCACAACCTCGGCGACGAAGCGCGGACCGAGCGGTTCGCGCTGGGCGCGGAATCCGCGGAGCCACTCGTGCCGGGCGCCTCGATCCGGCTCTCAAAGACCGATGCGACGGTCGCGCTTCCACCACACTCGAGCGGAGTTTTCCGTCTGAGGTAACCCTTTCTTCGACGCACGATGTCATCGCGTACAGTCACGGGCGCGCTTGCCCTTCCGTCGGCTACCGGGTAGTTGACCGCCATGCCGACGCCACGATTTCGCTGGTCGTTTGCCGCCGCGCTGATGGCCGGCTGCGCAACGACGAGCCCGACGACACCCTCGACGACCGCCGCCGCCACCGCAGCGCCGGCTCCCGCCTCCGCCTCGGGCGGGCCGGCCTGCAGCGGGAGCGGCGCCTTCACGTTCCCGGACCCGGTCGGCGACGACAACGGCCCCGGCACGTACACGTATCCGACCGACGCGGTCTACAAGCCGGGCTCGTTCGACATCACCGAGTTGCAGGTCGTCCCCTCCGCCGACCAGGTCGAGTTCCGCGTCAGCGTCAACGGAAGGATCGAGGACCCGTGGGACAGCCCCGCGTGGGGAGGCAACGGCTTCTCGGTGCAGATGGTCTTCATCCACATCGACACCGATCACAAGCCCGGCAGCGGAGTGCAGGACGGCCTGCCCGGCACCAACGTCCGCTTCAAGGCCGAGGAGGCCTGGGATCGCGCGGTGATCATCTCGCCGCAGGGAGCGATCCGGGTGAACTCCGAGATCGAGCAGAAGGCCCCGCAGTGGAAGGACCGCATCATCGTGCCGCGCGTGACGCGCGCTTCCGGCCGCACGCTGATCGCGGTGGTCGACACCAGGGCGCTCGGCGGACCGCCCCAGGACAGCTGGGGTTACCAGGTCCTGATGCAGTCGAACGAAGGGTTCCCGGCCAAGACGGATCTATTGACCCGCAAGGTGAACGAGTTCGAAGGCCAGCATCGCTTCGGCGGCGGCACCGACTACGACAACGATCCGCACGTGATCGACATCATCGTGCCGCCCGGCGGCGATCCGGTGCAGAAGCAACACGAGATCCTCTCCAAGTACAACAAGGCGGCGACGACCGACGTGAAGCCCGCCGATCTCGCGGTCGTCCCGATGGTCTATCCCTGCGCGAAATGACCCGAGCCATCGCCATCGCCGCAGCGCTCACCCTCGCGGCGGCGGCGCGCGCGGACACCGTGAACTTCGACCTCAACGGACATTTATATACTAAGTATATGTACCAGAACGACAACACCCAGGGCTGCCTGTCGATCTCGAACCCGTTCTGGGTCGACAACATCGGCGGCCACAACGGCGCCTGCACCGAGTTCGAGCTGAACATCAAGGCCCGCGTCTCCGACAAGGTCAGCGCCGGCGTGCGCCTACAGAGCCGGTGGGGCATGCTCTGGCAGGACTGGTGGGAGAACGGCGATTTGAAACCGGGCGTCCAGGACACCTCCGGCGAGAGCCTGGGCATGAACCACGCCCAGTACATCAAGCTGCGCGGCGCGTTCGTGCGGCTGGCTCCGCCGATCCCGACGGTGAAGTGGGTCACCATCGGCTCGACCGACTTCTCGATGTGGAACGAGTGGACCATCGGCAAGGCGCGCTACATCGATCGCGACAACGGTGACATCGTGATGGTCGAGGGCGAGCTGTTGCCCGACCGGATGCTCTCGTACACCACCGGGGCGATGGCCCTGCCCAAGCTGTGGGCCGGCCCGGGCTGGCAGACCGGCCTCAAGGACAGCGACCCGCTCGCCGCGCTCTACGGCACCGACTGGGCCTTCGCCTTGAAGCTCGACAGCCGCGCGAATCGCGACTTCCGGCTCAAGCTCGTCACCACGCTGGTCAAGGATTGGGAAGCGGACCGCAACAGCCCGTTCCTCACCGGGCCGGCGAGCGCGGCGCGCGGCGCCGACCACTCGGTCGCGCTGGCCACGCGCTTTCGCGGCCTCAACGCCACGCTCGACGCCGTCTGGACGCCTGCATCGCGCGACTGGATGCAGCTCTCCGGGCTGATCGCCGCGTCTTCCAACTACGTGAACCCCGACTACGCGACCAACCTGGTCCGCAACGGCCAGGGCTTCTCGCCGGTGGTCTTCAAGACCGACTGCCCGATGTCGGGCTGCACCGCGCAGGACCTCGCCAACGGGCTCGGCAACTCGGTCTCCTCGAACGCGATCGCCGCGACGGCGCTGCTCGAGCTGTTCGACCCGTTCAAGAGCGGCCTGTCGGTCAAGCTGCAGCTCTTCGACATCGGCTCCGAGTACAACGCGATCATGGGCGCGCGCCGCGAGGCCGACGTGCTGATCACCGACGGCATCATCGCCGGCGGCTTCACCAGAGGCGGCCAGCTGCCCACGCTCAACATCGCCAACGAATTCCAGGACTGGGACGAGCCCTGGTACGAATCCTGTATCGGCTGGCGCGGCGCGACCGCGATCCTCGAGTACTCCAGCGGATCCTTCAAGTCGACGCTGGAGGGCACCTACATCGGCTACAACACCAGCACCGGCGTCGACCAGTTCGGCGTCCCGGTGCCCCGCGACGTGAAGAACCAGTATCCGAACTTCCTCTATACGAACGGCTTCACCGACACGACCGCGTTCACGGCCGACACGGACTACGCCAACGTCTACGATCGCGGCAAGGATCCGCGCAGCGTCTACGCCGAGTTCCAGGACCGGCGCACGGTCCTCGCGGTGCTGACCGGTCAATTCCTCGTGCCCGGCTTCCGCGGCACGCCGACCCTCAACTTCAAGGCCAAGTTCGTCAACGACTACGACGGACGCCGGCAGGACCGCAAGGACGACGACTACCGCGGCCTGATGTACCTCGGGATGGCCTCGATCAGCCTGCAGCCGACCAACGAGCTGAAGGCCGTCCTCGGCTACGAATACTCGTTCTGGAACGAGACCGCGCGCGACGGCTCCGAGGAGGCCGGGTTCTACGGCAGCAAGACGGCCCGGAACACCGCCCACCTCGGCGTCACGTATGCCTTTGGCGGCGCGCTGTTCTCGTATACGCTGGAGTACTTCAACAAGTACCTGAGGCGCGATCGGCGCGCGTACTACGACATGGAGTGGAACGTCTGGCGTGCGAAAGGCACGTTCGAGGTCGGCTGGTGACGAGAAGGTTCAGCATCGCAGGAATGGTCGCGCTCGCGCTCGCCGGGTGCGGCCTGGAGAATTTCTTCAGCAACGAGACGCACAACGATTTCGCGCGCCCCGCTTCGGCGATCTCGGGATCGGCGACGTTCAACGGCGCCGACAAGGCGGTGTACGCCGCGGTCGACAGCGACGGGAACGCGATCGCGCCCTTCCAGACGCTCTACGACTCGAAGACCTCGACCTACGAGATGCGGCTGCCGTCGTCGAAGTACGGCTGGATCATCGCGCAGGCCCGCAGCGGCAACATGCTGCTCAGCGACATCGTGCCGGAGATCGGCGAGGAGACGCGGCTCGAGAACGTGAACTTCGACGCGCGCTCCGCCACCGAGACCCTGATCGTCGTCGCCCGGCTGAGTGCCGACGGCTTGAAGATGAAGACCCTGACGCCGGCCGTGTACCAAGGCACGCGCGCCGTCATCCAGGCCTCGATGAACGTGCCCGGTCCCAGTCAGGACCTGCTGCACATGGTCGAGCGGGTGATCGCCAAAGGCGACAAGGACCTGATCGGGGGAGATCCGGGCTTTTTCTTCCTTCCCGTCTACGATGGCAATTTCAAGGTCAAGACCGGCGCCATCGACCCGAGCTTCATCGCGCGCCATCCGGTCGACCTCGACGGCGACGGGATCGACGACGTCCTGACCACGAAGTTCGACACCAAGCTCGGCGACGCGGCCAAGGCTGCGCCGAGCCCGGCGGGCTGTCCGGATCCGACCATGGTCCGCCTCGTCTTCACCGTCGACTTCAACTCCGGCGGCAAGGACGGCAACTGCAACACCGTCGACAAGTTCAAGTGGGCCACCGACAAGCCCGGCAAGCGCATGTTCTTCGTCGGGTGGATTCACACCGAATCCGAGGTGCAGGATCCGGGAATCAACAGCTTGCTCGGCGCCAGCACCCCGAACACCATTCCGATGTACGACGACGGAACCAACGGCGACGAAGTGGCCGGGGATAACGTCTGGACGGTCTACTTCGACGTGCCGCGCAGAACAGCCGGCAGACTGCGCGTCGGATACAAGTACACTTGGGGCCTGCGAGGCCAGGTCTGGACCGGCAGCGAGGAGTGGCCGGGCAACTCCCGGATCCTCGAAGTCGTCGACGACAACCGGGACAACCTCGTCTACCGCCACGACGTCTGGGGCGACGAGGCAACCAACAAGGACCGATCGAACCTCAACCTGAACGGCAACGGGAGCATCACCTGGACCACCGATCTGCACGGTTGCGGCACACCGGAGTCGCACGAGAACGGGTGGGACGACAATTCGTGCAAGTGCAAGCCGGTGCTGACCCCGAAAGCGGTCGGCCCCATCAACCGGGCCTGTACCGGCCCCTGATCACCGCGCCCGGCGTGTGCCGGACGCGCCTTAACCAAAAGAGGGAGTAAAACATGAAGCACCTTCCGATTCTGACCCTGGCGTCGATCGCGACGCTGATCGCCTGCGGCGGCTCTTCTTCCAAGCCGCCCACCTACGTCAAGCCGGCCGGCACGGTGGCGGTGAACTTCAGTGTCGACGATACCGCGAACAAGGTGTTCGCCGACAAGGACTTGCAGTGGAAGGGCGCCATGCTCTACGACGCCGCCAGCCAGAAGGTCACGGCAGACCCGACCTGGAGCGGCCCCTGGGCGCCGCTCTACGACGACGGCCCATGGACGAGCGGCGGCCATGAGCCGGCCGGCGCCACCGCCGGCGACCACATCTTCGGAGCGACGGTGTTCATCGCTCCCCCGGCGAGCGGAAGCCAGGACTACGAGTACGGTTTGGTCGACGCCAGCGCGCCCTACAACGGCGGCTGGCTCTGGGCTGGCAGCAACGGCAAGTTCACCGTGCCGGCCGGCGCGACCGCCGACATCAAGGCCGACGGGCAGGCGCTGAAGAAGTTCGGCACCACCGACCTGCAGCTCGTCATCGACACCACGAACCTGGACCCCGCGCACGCGTGGGACACTTCCAAGGTGACCATCAAGGGCTCCGGCTGGGCGTGGTACGAGCAGCAGCTCCTCGACAACGGCGCCAAGGGTGACGCGACCGCCGGCGACAAGAAGTTCACCTTCGTGCTCTCGCAGTACGTGGGAACCGGCAATCCGTTGCCCCACACCGGCCTGTTGAACGCGGGCGATCAGGCGCAGTTCATCTTCGTGTTCAACGGCGTCGAGTACAAGAACGCGAGCGGCGCGGCCACCCAGGGCATCACCGCGGCGACCAAGGCCGCGGGGGCGAGCACGTTCACGCCCACCACGGTCCAGCTGCAGACTACCGGCGACAAGAACACCTTCGTCACCATTCCGTGATCGGGCTGGTTGTTTTCGGGCCGGCGGGGGAATTCCTCCGCCGGCCCGGCCTTTTCGGAGAGCCGCTTGCGCTGCCTGCCGATGCTTCTGCTCTGCGCCACCGCCGCTACCGCCTCGCCGGTGGAGATCGCATCCTTCGATGACGCCGCCGGCGACGCGACCGGGCCCGGCTCCTACGTTCCCCCCGGCGACGGCGAGTTCACCGAGGGCGACTTCGACCTGCGCCGCTTCGCGGTCTATTCCGACGGCGACGCCGTGCTCTTCGAGGTGACGCTGGGCGCTCCGATCCGGCGGCCGTCGATCACGCAGCGGACCAACGCGTCCGAAATCCAGCTCTGGAACGGCATCTATCTGCAGAACATCGACATCTACGTCGACACCGATCGCGCATCTGCAGCGGGCTACACCGCCTGCATCCCAGGCCGGCGCGTCGCGTTCGAGCCGGGGCGAACCTGGAAGGCCGCGGTCGTGCTGACCCCCCAGCCGGGGCCGGCGCGCGCGATCACCGAGGATACGCTGGGCAAGGTTGCCGCGGCGCACGTCTACTTCGCCGAGGGCCTGCGCGTCAGCGGGCGCACCGTGACGGCGAAAGTGCCGGCGGCGCTGTTCGGAGGGCCGCCGCGCAGGGACTGGGCGTATTCGGTGCACGTCTCCGGAGCGCAGTGGGAACGCAGCTTCACCGTCACCGACCGGCTGCGCGGCACGCGCGAGGCCAACGCGTACACGATGGCGGTCCTCCCGATGCCCGAAGAGTGGGCCTTCGGCGGCGCCCCGGAGGGGAACGTCCATCCGCGCGTCGTGGACGTGCTGCTCCCGCCGGGCGCCGATCAGAAGGCCGTCCTCGGCTCGTTCGACGTCTCCTCGGGCGCGCTCGCGCGCGTTCCGTTCGTTTCGCTCGACACGACCCCTCCGTTGCCGCCATCCACCGCAGCGACGCCCAAGCCCGTCGCGAGCGGGCCGGAGCTTTCGGTCGCGTACGTCGCGGGAAACCTGATCTCACTGTCCGGTCCGGCCGCCGACATCAAACAGATGCAGTTCGGCCGCGTCCTTGGCAAGGACGGCGCGACGGTCGCGCGCGTGGTGGTGGTGCAGGTGGTCGAGGGCGGCGTCGTGGTC
>JAIVGS010000117.1 GCA_020201435.1 Myxococcales bacterium | reverse complement strand
CCTCGCGCGGAATCTGGCGGCACGGGGCCTCCGGCGGAAGCGCGGCCTGGACGCTGGTCTTCGCTCCGGTGCCAGGGTCGACCTACGCCTACGACAACATCTGCAACGACGTCGCCGTCGATCCGCGGGCGGGCGGGCAGACGATCATCGCCAACTGCGCCTGGCGCGGTGGCGCGGCGTACAACGGGTTCTATCTCTCCACCGATGGCGGCAACACCTGGTCCTTGACCAATCCGACCGGCGCCCTCAACCCGCAGGACGTCGGCCGCGGCACCTTCGCCTACTCCGCCGACGGCTCGCGGCTCTACCTCGTGCTGGAGTCGATCACCTACTACAACAACAACAAGAACACGCTCTTGAGCGGGGTCTACTTTTCGCCGTCGGGCGATGTCTCCGGCCCCTGGAACCAGATCGCGACGGCCGCCAACTTCGCCGGCTCCGGCTCGGCCCAGAAGCTTTATGTCGGCTACAAGCCTGGCGTGCAGGCCTGGTACAACCAGTTCATCCTCGTCGATCCCGGCAACGCCGATCACCTCTTCGTCGGCCTCGAGGAAGTCTACGAATCGCGCGACGCCGGACACAGCTGGGCCGCGATCGCGCCGTACTGGAACTTCGAGTTCGCCTGCTGGTCGTTCTTCGCCGCGCAGAACACCTGCCCGATGGCACCCCACTCCGACCAGCATTCGGTGGCCATCGGCGGCGGGCAGCTCTACATCGGCAACGACGGCGGCATCTACACGCGGCCGCTGTGGGGCAACATCAATGCCAACGGCAACGGCACCGACTGGAAGAGCCTGAACGGCAACCTGCGCACGCTGCAGTACTACGGCGTCGGCGTGGGCCGGGTCCCGGGTGGAGTCGCCGTTTCGGGCGGGCTTCAAGACAACGGCACTTCGCTGCTTCTGCCCGAGGACGGCACCGCCAACATGGGGTCGAATGCCGGCGGCGACGGCGGAAAGATCATCGTGGACCCGGATAACGGCTGCAACGTCCTCACCGAGTACCCGGCGATGGACCTTTGGCTGATCTCGAACTGCGGCCGCAGCGACGGCACGGTCCATGCCATCAAGGACGTCGCTCCGGCGGAGTACGGCGCCCGCTTCATCGCGCCGATCACCGCCGACGCAGCCAACAAGAATCATTGGGTCGTCGGTGGCCAGTACATCTGGACGTATGCGAACGGTTTCGCCATCCAGAGCGGCAGCGACTGGGTGCGCACGTTCGACCAGGGCGCCGGCCACGCGACGACGGTGATCGCGAGTCAGAACGACGTCGTCTGGTCCGCCTGGTGCGGCCCCTGCAACAACGACGGGTTCACTCGCGGAATCTCGACCAACGTCGGCGGCGCCTGGCGCCAGCTCGCGCTCCCGGCTTCGGTCCCGAACCGGTACATCGAGGCGCTCTCGCTCGACGCCACGGATCCGAGCGGCCGCACGGCGTACGTCGGCTTCAGCGGCTTCTCGCGCAGGTTCACCGAAGGTCCCGGCGCGGGCTACGGCCACCTCTGGAAGACGACCGACGCGGGTGCGAGTTGGACCGACATCAGCGGCAACCTGCCGGACATCCCGGTCAACGACCTGATCGTCCGCGGCTCGACCATCGTCGCCGGCACCGACCTCGCCGTGCTCGTCTCGACCAACGCCGGTGCGACCTGGTCGCGGTTGGGAACGAACTTCCCGGTGGTGACGGTGATGGACCTGCACCTCGGCCCTGACGGCCTGCTCTACGCAGCCACCCACGGCCGCGGGATCTGGTCGATCGCCGCACCCTAAACGGCCTGCGGCGGACGACGCATCAAGTCGATGAAGATGGCGAGGTACTGCGCCCAGCTGATCACGATGCACTGGGCGGAGACGAGGGCGAGCGCGATCAGCGCCGGCGTCGTCCCGAGCTCCCGCGCGCCCTGGACGAGGCCGAAGACGATGGTGGCGGTGAGGAAGAACGTCGCGTACTTGCCGAATCGGGTCGGCCGGATCGCGTAGTCGCGGCCGGTGCGGGTGAGGATCGCGATCGCGCCGAAGATGCACGCCTCGCGAAAGAGCAAGAGGTACAGGAGCCAGAGCGGCAGGCGCTGCGACCAGCAGAGAAGGCCGAGGGCGGCGAGGCCCATCAGCTTGTCGGCGATCGGGTCCATGATCGCGCCGATCCGCGTGAACTGCTTGAGCGCGCGCGCGGCGATTCCGTCGAGGACGTCAGTGACCATCGCCGCGCAGAAGACGGCGAGCGCGGCCCCGATCCGGCCTCGGACGAAAAGCGCGATGAACACCGGCACCGCGAGCAGCCGAAGGGCCGTCAGTGCGTTGGGGACGTTCACTTTGCGGCTGCGTCTCGCTCCTGGTTCCACTTCGCCCACGCGTCGTCCTTGTCGGCGTCTTCGGCGAACTGCTCGGGTTCGCCCGGCGTGCCGTCGGCCGCGATCACGATCTGCATCTGCCTGCCGACGAGCTTTTCCCACGTCTCGCGCGACACTTCCTCGGGGCCCTGCACTTCGTGGCGCGGCTCGTTCTTGCCGGTCTGGTAGATCGGGACGTTCTTCGCCACCGCGACCGCGCCGGCGTAGACGCGCACCAGCACGCTCTTGTCGGCGCGGGCGTCGACGCGGAACGTCGTCCCGCGCACGCCGGCGACGGCGTTTTCGGTCTCGATGGCGAACTTCTGCTCGCCCTGGATCACGCTGGTCACTTTCGCCCAGATGTTTCCGAAGAAGAGCCGCGCGGTCAGCTTGCGCTTCGCGGGTCCGCCGCCGAAATGCGCCTCGGTGAGCTGCATCTTCGCGTGCGGACCGACCCGCAGCGCGCTGCCGTCGGAGAACCTGATCTCGAGCCGTGTGTCGTCGGCGGTTTCGATCGTGTCCCCTTGCGAGACGGCGGCGCCGATCGCGAGCGGCGACGGCCTGCCGTTGTTGCGCGATCGGGTGGCCTTTCCTTCGAGCGCCGAGACCGAGGCGGTCTTCGCTTCCGCCGCAAGCCTCGGCGCCGCGACCAGCGCGGCGGCGAGGAACGCGGCACCGCAGAGGATCAGCTTCATTTCTTTCCCCCCAGATCGAGCGCGACGAAATCGCCCGGCCCCAGGTCCGCCTCGCGCACCTGTACCGTCCCATCGGGCGAGCGCACTTCGAACACGTGATGCCCCGGCCGCACCGTCAGCCGCGTCTTCGCCTGCATCTTCCCCGCCGGCGCGCCATCCACCTGCAACTCGGCATCCCCCGCCCCGCGCAACTCGACCTTCGCCATCTCGGGTTTCGCAGCCGCACAACTGCAAAGGCAAAAACTCACCACGGAGGCACGGAGGGCACGGAGGTGTTTTTTAAAAAATCTTTTCTCCGTGCCCTCCGTGCCTCCGTGGTGTGCAGTTGCAGTTGAGGCCGTCACTGACCGAGCTCGAGGTCGACCGTGTTCGCCGTCACGCCCGTCACCTTGACCGAGAATTTTCCCAGCTTCTTGGCTTCGACTTCCTGGGCGAACTGGTCGGTCGAGCCGACCAGCGTCACGTCGAGCTCCTGCGTGCCGCCGGAGAAGCTGCGCTGCGAAACGCCCTTCACGCCCCGCACGTGCGCGGTGAGCGCGCTCTTGAGCTCGTTGGCCTGCTTGTAACCGGCCACCTTGTGGACGGTGACGTGGATCTCGTTGCCGCCGGAGACGTCCTGCGACCACCGCGCCGCGATCTTCTTGATCATGTCCTGCGAAAAGACCTTCGAAGCCTTCTTGATCGCTTCCTTTCCGCAAGTCAGATCGTCGAGCTGCGCGGCGTTCTGCGTGGTCTCGTCGGTCGAGAGGATGTCGCCGTTGTCGGTGTTGACCGCGCGGCCCGAGATCGTCGCGGTGCACGACCGCCAGCCGGGCCCGAGGTCGCCCATCTCGCCGCGCGAGGTCGCGATCACCCGGCCGATCAGGATCACTTCCGCCCCGGTCAACGACTTCAGCTTCCGGGCCTGCGATGCAGTGATTTCCGTCGTGATTCCGCCCACCTGCGCGGCCTTCTCGGTGGCGATCTCGGGGTCGATCAGCTGCCGGAAGCCGCCGTTCTTGAGCTGATCGAGGATGGTGGTCTCGGCGATCCGCAGGTCGGCGGAGACCAGCGCGTTCTGGCCGCCCTTGTCCTTCATCCACGCCGCCGCCGGCGCCGCCATGCCGATGTTCTGCTCGGCGATCAGCACCATCGTGCGCGGCATGCCCTTGCGCGCCATCAGCATGCCCATCGCCTCGAGGTCCTTGTCGAGGTCGGCATTGGAGATGATCGCGCGGATGGTGACCTGGACCACGTCGCCGTCCATGCCCTCCTTGAGGATCTCGTACCGCTTCACGAATCCGGCCGAATGGGTGAAGACCTGATCCATCTTGCTCTGGAAGTCCTGGATCTCGTTCTGGCTGGTCACCTTCGTCCCCACCGCCATCTCGACCGCGTGGCGAAGGGCGTCCTGGATCGCCTTCTCCCGCGCCGCCGGCTTGTCGCCGTTGAGGACCGCGGCCTGGCCCTGGGCGACCTGCGCCAGCGTGTCGCCGCCCGCGGCCTGCTGCTGCCCCTGACCGCCGGCCCCCGCGGCCTGCCCGGCGCCCTTCAAAGGCGCGACGCCCTCCGGCACCTTGATCGCGCGCGCCAGCTCGGCCGGCAGATCGTCGAGCGGGACCTCGATGTCGAGCGAGACGCCGCCGTCCGAATAGTAGTGGGTCTTGATCGGCCGCACGCCCTTGAGCTCGCCGTCGACGCGGCTGGTCAGCGTCGCGTCGTTCTGCAGCAGCGTGCCGACACTGCCGCCCGACTGCACTTGCATGCCCTTCAGGGTCTCCAGCGCGTTGCGGTACGCGTCGACCTTCGCCGCCCGCTCCGCGCCGAGCCGCGCCACCGCGACCGAAGGCGCATTCAGGTCGGGCGCTCCCTGCCCGTGCCCGATCAGCACCCGGCGGTTCCAGTCGATCTCGCCCTTGCTCTGCGCGAACGCAGGCATGGCGGCGGCGATCGTTGCGACGATGGCGAGGCTACGGAGCACGGGATCCCCCTTGAGGAGCGTCGATTGAGTATCGCAGAGCTAAAACGCTGCGCCAACTGCGACGAGTGGGAGGAGCTCGAGACGGCCGTCGCGCAGCAAGGTAGAGACTTCCGCGCGCGCTTCGAGGCCACGGAAGATACGCGCGCGGGCGGCGGCCGTGATCTCGATCACGCCCTTGATCGCGATCGCGTCGAGGCCCGAGGCGACCGCGCCTGAGTCGGTCGACGGCAAAAGCGAGTAATGCGTCTGCGAGAGGGCCACGCCGCCGCCTCCGCCGAGCAGGAGCGCGAGTCGATCGCCGAGCACCCAGAAGAGGCGCGTGGCGACGAGGTTGCGGGTCGCGCTCGCGCTGACGAACGGGCTGCCCGAGCCGCCTCCGGCGCGAGCCAGCTGCAGCTCGATCTCGAGGTTTTCGAGCGCGTAGCCTCCGCGCAGGCCGTAGGCGAGGTCCCAGCTGCGGCCGCCTCCGTCGGAGCGCGCACTGCCCCAGGCGCCGAACGTCGCGTCGATCGTCCAGTGGCGGACGTCGGCGATCCGCTCCGGCTCCTGCTCGACCACGATCGGCGTCGGTTCCGGCGGCGGCAGCACCGGCTGCGGCGGCGGCGCGATCGGCTTCGGCATGCGCACTTCGGAAGGCACCGCCGCCGGCGCGACCGGCTCGGAGGCCCTCTCGCGAGACACGCCCGGGAGGTCGTCCACGGACTTATCCACATTGGGTGTCACCGTCGAGTGTCCCCGTTGAGTGTCCCCATTGGGTGCGATCCACATCGGCGCCGGGACCTCGAGCGGCTTGACCTGCACCGGCGGCGGCTTCTTCTTTTTTTTGGCCGGCTTGGACTCTTTCTTCTCCGGCGGAGGCGGCGGCATCCAGAACGGCGTCGGGTCCGTCTGCGCGAGCAGCGTCAGAACGAGGGCCGCGATCACTGGCACTCCGTCCGTTGCAGCGGAGCTTTTCCGCACGAAGGCAGATCGGCCGCCTTGATGCCCATCTGCTCGAATCGATTGAAGAAAATGTCGCAGAGGTCGGCGCGCTGATCGTCCGGCGAATGCGCCGCGAGGGTGTCGAGGATGACCGCCAGGGTCAGCCCGGAAGCGGCTTTGGTCCCGAGGTCGCCGAGCGCGGCGAGCACGCCTCTCGAGGTGTTCTGCGCGGTGGTCGCGGACGCTTCCTCCCAGAGCGCGCTCGCGATCACCGAGCCGAGCGGGTACGGATCGAACGGAGCCGTCGCGTCGTCCACCGGCAGCGCGTCGAGCATGTCCTGGCTGCTGCAGTGGATCTGGTCGAGGGCGCGCTCCGCCGGCTCGACCTGCAGCGAATGGTCGAACCAGTGCGGGTCGTTGCTCACCGCGACGCCGAGATAATCGCCCACGCCTTCCGACAACGCGCGAGCGATGTGTCTGGCCTCGTTGTCGGTTCCGGTCTCCGGAGAAGGGAGCGGCGTGCCGCCCCAGACCAGCTCTTCGACCGCCTGGTGCCCGAGCGCGTGCGCCACCGCGCCGAGGTTGAACGCGGGTGGGACGGCCTGCTGCGCTGTGGTCGCGGGTGCGAAGAACGTCGCCATCGGCGCGTAGTACAGCTCGCCGTCCGGCAGCGGCGAAATGCCGTTTTCGTTGGTCAGCTCGGCGTGGGCCACGATCGGCCGCGCCGGCAGCGTGGTCAGGCCCAGGTTCGCCAACTCGGCCCGCGCCTTCTCCATGTTGTAGTACGTGCTCAAGAGCTCGAGCGAGGCGAAGTCCTCCGGATAGACGATGTCGTTGAGGACGTTCCAGGCGATCTCGACCTGCGACGGCTGGGTCTTGATGAACGCCGATCGCAGCGACTCGACGGTCGCCCCGCTCGCCCTCGCCGCCACCGAAGAGACCCGCACCTTGCCGCCGGCGGTGACGTCGCCCGCGCTGCCCCTCAAATGGCGGAGGCTGGAGAGCGAATTGAGCCTCACCTGGGCGAGCTTGAAAGCCTGCTTGTTGACGTCGAAGGTGATCGCGACCGCCGAGAACGGCGAGGCCAGATCCCCCCCGCAGGCGTACAGCGCCAGTGCGCAGCCCGCCAAAAGCTTCATCCGCGAGCGGCCTTCCGCTTCCGCTCGACCAGCGCTTCCACCGTCTGGCTGATGCGCTGGCTGAGGATCAGCATCTCGCCGACGTCGGTGGGCGCCTGCTGCTTGTGGCCGTTGTCGAGATAGAGCATGTGCGAGACGCGGCCGCGGTGGAGGATCGGGAAGAGCAGAGACGAGAGCGGCACCTTCTTGCCCAGCGTCGCGAGGAAGCGGATGTTCAACGGCGTCTTCTGAAGCGGGCCCATGTAGTGGCTGCGCGTCTTCACCACCAGCGCGAAGGCCGACTCGGCCGAAAGCGGGATCGCCACCTGGCTGGCCTGGCCGTCGTCGAGGCCTTCGCCGAGGCCGTCCCAGCCGAGCGCGACGCCTCCCTGGAACTCGAGAAGCAGCGCGCGGGCCGCCTTGCTCCGTGACGCCCGCAGGACGATGTGGGCGATCGAGTCGCGGTCGGTCACGCCGTCGAGCGCCTTGAGCGCCTGCTTGAAAT
>JAIVGS010000116.1 GCA_020201435.1 Myxococcales bacterium | reverse complement strand
GCTGCTCGTCGGGTATTTCACGTACCTCTCGTTCGACGAGGCGCGCAAGAACGACCGGCTGATCCGGGAAGGCCGGAAGGACCAGATTTTGCGGAGAATGCAGGACTGACGGTCGCGTCATTCTCGGTGACCGCGCCTTCTTCGGCCAAGAAGTTCGCGAGGCCTCCGAGGACGAGGCGATTGCCGCGATTGTCGCAGGCGCGGAAAAGACCGGGATTTTCGGCTCTGCTCGACTTGCTCCCTCCGCCGCTGCTGCTTCGGGTTGATCGAAAAATCCCTGGCGGATGCGCTCGGGCGGTTCGGGCTGCGGGTGATCGAGTTCAGCGTGCTCGGAAATCACCTACACCTGATCGTCGAGGCCGACGGCAGCGCCGCGCTCTCGAGCGGGATGCACGGCCTCAACATCCGAATCGCCAAGGCATTGAACCGCTTGATGAAATCAAGCGGCCAAGTGTTTGCCGACCACTACCACGGCCGGATCCTCACGACCCCGACGGAGCTCGTGAATGCGATCGCGTACGTCCTCGGCAACTTCGCCCACCATCACGGCGGCGCGCCGGGCGGCGACCGGTTCTCGTCGATCGCATGCGACCGCGCCCGGGTGCTCGGCGAACCACAAGGTTGGTTGCCGAGAGTCGGCTGGCGGCGCGCGCGGCGCGTGCCGCGCTGGTTGCGGTCGGTCCGACTCAGGGAGCCTTGGCGCGCTTGACCTCGGTGCGCTTTCCCGACCCGACCACGGCCACCACGCGCATCTCCAGCGGCGCTCCCGCGGACAGCAGCGCCGTCGTCCCGACCGCCGTCCACGCCGGATACCCCGACGGAAAATACTCGTGGTGGATCTTCGAGAACTCCGCGAATTCCTTCCGGAACCCCTCGGTGTCGCGCGCCTCCGCGTGGAAGGTCGTCAGCTCGACGACATCCGACAGGTCGGCGCCCGCCGCCGCGAGCGTGCGCTTGAGACGCTCGAACATGTTGCGCACCTTCGCTTCGTAGGTATCGCCCTTCCCGGCGGGGAGACCGGAGACGATCACCATGTCGCCGACGCGCACCGCGGGCGCGTAGTGCCAGTCGTCGTAGGCGCGGTCTTCGCCGGCGGGGATCACGATCGTCTTTCCGGGTTGCTCGCCGGCCAGCGACCATCGGCCCGGACCGCACGCGGCGAGCATCAACAGCCCGCCGGCGATGGCGATGTTCTTGAGGAAGTGCGTCTGCATCATCCCGGCCGACGCGGGCGGCGCGGACCAGAAGTCGTGCAGCATCACGCTCACCAGCACAAGATAGACGAACATCACCGCCGCCGCAGCCCGCGCGAAAAAGCCGGTGAGCAGGCAGATCACCCGGCCGCCTCGATCACGAGCGCAAGAGCGAGCAGCGGCGCCACGGCGAAGTGCATGCCGCGCGACTGCATGTACGCGGCCTGGCCCTCCCAGCCAAACGTCGAAATCCTGCTTGTGCTCGGTCGAACAGAACGACTTCGGCGCGCCGGCCGGGTCGAGCTCCATCCAGCACACCGGGCAGATCGCGTGTCCCGCTGCCGCCGTCGGCGGCCTTGCGTATGCGCCGTTCGACCTGGCCTCGAGCCACCCCTGGCCGTGGTACTCCATGTAGTCGGCGGTGCCGTTCGCGGCGTCGCGGCCGAAGTAGCGCTCGACCACGTGCAGGGCGAGGTCGATGCCCGAGGTGAGCCCGCCTGCGCTCGCCACGCCCCCTTCGTCGACGAAGCGCACGCCGCGCTCCAGGCGAACGTCGGGACACTGCATCGCGAACGTCGAGTACGAGCTGTCGTGGGTGCTGCGGCCGCCGCGCTGCGCCGGGATCACGACGATCTCCGCCTTCGGGGATCAGGAACGCGACCGCAGTCGGCCATCTGCACTTCCAGATTCGCGCTGAACTGCGACAGCCCGGCCGGGCGCTTCAAGAACAGCATCAGCTCGCACCGCGCCAGCCGCGGGCCGTGGTCCTGCTCGACCAGCGCAAGCGCCAGGTCCATGCCCGCGGTAACGCCGGCACTGGTGTAGACATTCCGTTCGCGGACGAAGATCGGGTCCGCGTCGACCGACACCGAGGGATAACGCTGCGCGAGCCGCGAGCAGCTCCGCCAGTGCGTCGCCGCGCGCTTGCCGTCGAGCAAACCGGCCTCGGCGAGGATGAGCGCGCCGGTGCAGAATGTGCCCACGATTCCTGCCAACCAGCCTTTTCAGGCCATCTCGCGCAGCACCCGCGCGCGAAGCTGCTCCTCGCGTTTCTTCCCCCGCTCGATCGCCTTCTTGCGCTCGACGTCTCGCGACCGCGGCGGCCCGTGCGGCTCGATCTGCCCGAAGAGCTCCATCGTGATCTCGGTGATGTGCTCGACGGCGTGCTCGCACGCGGCACGATTCGCCTTCGAGAACGACTTGAGCCCCGTCAGCTTGCGCACGTACTGCAGCGCGGAGGCGCGGACTTCGTCCTCCGTCGCGGGCGGCTCGAAATGGTACAGGGTCTTGATGTTCCGGCACATGCCGCCAGTCTAACCGGAATGCACCGCCGCCGCCGGCGTTCGGGGTGAATGGACCCGTTCCTCCGCGACCTGAAGCTCGCGCTGCGCACGCTGCGCCGCAATCCCGTCTTCGCCACCGCGGCCCTGATCACGCTAGCCCTCGGGATCGGCGGCACCTGCGCGGTGTTCTCGGTGGTCGACGACATCTTCCTGCGGCCGCTGCCCTTTTCCGCCGAGTCGCAGCTGCTGCGGCTGCGCGATCAGACCCGCTCCCCGGGCGGCACGGTGAACGTCTACAACATGGTCGGCCGCCATTTCCTCGAGATCGCGGCGCAGTCGCGGACCCTGTCGGGGCTGAGCGCTCAGCGGGGGCGCAGCGCATCGCTCACCAGCGTCGATCCGCCCGAGCACCTCGACGTGGCGCTCCTCTCGCCCGGCAGCCTGCCCCTGCTCGGGATCAAGCCCGCCCTCGGCCGCGATTTCAGCGACCAGGAGCAGCGCCTCGGCGAGACCTCCGGCGTCGCGCTGATCGGCTCGAGCCTTTGGAGACGGCGCTTCGCCTCCGACCCCGCGGTCGTCGGCCGGACGGTCGCCGTCGACGGGCATCCGCTGCGCATCGTGGGCGTGATGCCCGCCGGCTATCGCTTTCCCTACGACGCCGAGCTGTGGATGCCGTTCGTGCCCACCGATTCCGCGCCGGACGACTTCGCGGTGTTCGCGCGGATGGCGCCGGGCGTGACGCTGGAGACGGCGCGCGCCGAGCTCTCGAGCATCGCCTCCCGCATGCGGCGCGACGAGCGCACGACCGACGGTTACGGCATCGAGGCGAATCCGCTGCGCCGCAGCCTCCTCGGCGACGCCGATCGCGTCGCAATCGCGCTGCTGGCGGTCCTCGGGTTCTTCCTGCTGCTCGCCTGCGCCAACGTGGCGATGCTGCTTCTCGCCCGCGCGGCGGGCCGGCAGAAGGAATTCGCCATCCAGAGCGCGCTCGGAGCCGGTCCGCTGCGGCAGGCGATGCAGCTGATGACCGAGAGCGCGACCCTCGCGCTGCTCGGCGGCGCCCTCGGACTTCTGCTGGCGTACTTCCTCTCGCCGCTGCTCGGGCTGCTGGTGCCGTCGAATCTCTCGCTGCAGCTCGGCATGCAGGAGGCGCCCACCGATCCGCGGGTGCCGCTGTTCGCCTTCGGCCTCTCGCTGCTGACGGCCCTGCTCGCGGGGCTCGCGCCCGCCGCGCAGGCCTCGCGCGCCGACGTGCAGGGGATCCTCAAAGGCGCGGCCCCCGGCGCGGATCCGATCCGCCGGCGTCGGCTGCTCGGCCTCTTCGTGTCGGGCCAGATCGCGCTCGGCGTCGTGCTTCTCTCGGGAGCGGGCCTGATCATCGAGAACTTCCGCATCCTCCATGGCCGATCGACCGGGCTGCGCGACCGCGATCTGTACGTGGCCGATCTCGAATTGCCGCAGCAGCGCTACGGCGATGGGCCCTCGCGCATCGCGCTCGTCGAGCAGCTTCGAGCTCGGATCGCCGCGACGCGGGGAGTGACCGGCGCCGGCACCACCACCATCAACCCGCTGCGCCGCGCGACCTGGGTCGCACCGGTGTCGGCGGAAGGCCGCGAAAATTCGGCGGAAATGGTCAACCATCGCCTGATCACCCCGGACCTTCTCTCGGTGATGGGCGTCCCGCTGCTGCGCGGCCGCGAATTCACTGCGCAGGAGAGCGAGCCCGCCGCGGTGCTGAGCGCGCGGCTCGCGGCGCGGCTGTGGCCGGGCGAAGATCCGATCGGCAAGCGCGTCCGCATCGCGCGGCCGGACCGGCCCTGGCTCACCGTGGTCGGCGTGGCTGGCGACGTGCTCGACGGGGGCGAGGTCCACGAGACCTGGTACCTGCCCTACGCGCAGAACGCGGCTTCGCCCGCCGGGGCGCAGCTGATCCTGATGGTCCGCAGCCCGCTCCCGGAGGAGCCGCTCTCGCGGGCGGTGCGCAAGGCGTTGGCGGAAGTCGACCCGCTCCTGTCGCTGCAGTCGTTCGCTCCCATGGAGCGGGTGCGCAGCGAGGAGATGGCGCCCGATCGCCTCGGCGCCGCGGCGGTGTCGATGTTCGCCCTGCTCGGGCTTCTGCTCGCCGCGCTCGGGACCTACGGCGTGGTGGCTTACGCCGTCGCGCGCCGCGAGCGCGAGATCGGCATCCGCATGGCGCTCGGCTGCGCGCCGGGCGACATCCTGCGGCTGCTGCTGCGCGAGGAGCTTCGCCGCGCGCTGATCGGGATCGCCGCCGGGACCGTCGCTGCACTCGTCCTCGGCCGGGTGCTCGCCGCGCTCCTGCCGGAGGCGGGCGGCAGCGATCCGCGCCTCCTCGCCGGCGTCTCTCTGCTCTTCATCGCGGTGGCCGCGGTCACCACCTGGCTGCCCGGCCGCCGGGCGATGCGGATCGATCCCGCGATCTCGCTCCGCGCCGAGTAACGGCTCAGCGCGCCCGCAGCGACAGCCGCAGCCGCGGCGGCAGCGCCGACTCGGGCACCTCGAGCTCCTCGACCACCCGCCGCAGGATCAGCTTCTCCTCTTCCGTGACCACGCCGTCGGCGAGCGCCTCGCCCCACTTCTGCTCGACGAAGGCCTTGAACACCCTCTGCACGGTCGCGGGCTCGAGGTCGGCCTGGAGCTCGACCAGCTCCTGCCGCTCCTCGGCGGTGACGACGTTGTCCGCGAAGATGGCGGTCAACAGCCGCATCAGCCCCGCTTCGGCGCTCGTCATCCGCGGGACTCTACCTCACCGCTTCTCCTCCAGCACCGAGAGGATGTTGCCCGACGGATCCCGGACCACGGATCGAGCGTCCATCGCGGCCGCGGGCGATCCCTTTGGCGTCGGTCTTCACCGGGGCTCGCCGCCGCGGGCAGCGCTGGCTGTTCCGGACATGGCGAAGTCTCCTTCGCCGGCAGGATAGGCACTCCGCATGGTAAAAGACGCGCCGTGGTACCTGGAAAAGACGAGAAAGCGCCCACCTTCGCCGTCGGCCGCGACGGCGACAAGATCGACGGCATCTACCGAGGCCGCGATCCGCGCCGCACCTACACGCAGACCGAGGAAGCGCAGCTCGAGCTCGCCTCTCGCCCGGTCAAGCGCGAGGAGCCGCCGCCCCCGCCTCCGATCGTCCCCCGGCGAGGCCATTCGACGCGCGGGATCGTGATCGCGATCGTGCTCGCGCTGATCGCTTTCGCCCTGCCGTTCGTCGTCCGCGCCGGGATGCGCGCCTGGGACGAGCGGAATCTCAGGATGTCGAAGCCCAAGGGCCTGATCGTGATCGACAGCACTCCGTCGGATGCGCGCGTCTTCCTGAACGGCGCCGAGGTCGGACGCACGCCCTACGTCGCGCCGAACACGTTCGCGCCGGCGACCGACGTGCCGATCGTCATCAAGTATCCCGGCGCGCAGGACTGGACCGGCTCGCTGCCGGGCGGGACCAACACGACTATCTCCGCGGAACTACAGGCAAAATAAGAGCGTAGCCCCTGAGCCCCCTTCGGCGGCCGGGGCTACACCACAGTGACTTTGACGTTGTTGATCGGCGGCAGCGCCTCGAAGAGGCACTTCCACTTCTCGCCGCCGTCCTTGCCCATCCACAGCTGGCCGGTCGTCGTCCCGAAGTAGAGCGCGGGCGACTTGAGGTCGTCGATGTCCATCCCGTCGCGCAGGACGGTGAAGAACGTCTCCTCTTTCGGGAATCCCTTGGTCAGCTTCTTCCACGACTTCCCGCCGTTCTCGCTCCGCCAGACCGCCGGCTTGCCGCCGGGGCAGGTCCGCGTCATCGGCTCGAGCGGCACCACGTAGACCGTGTCCGGATCGTGCGGATGCACGACGATCGGGAAGCCGAAGTCCGACGGCAACCCGTCCGCGATCGACCGCCAGGTGTGCCCGTGGTCGTCGGTGCGCAACACGCCGATCCCCGGCCGATCGGGAAATCCGCCGTGATTCTGGATGTAAAACCGCCCCGGCGCCTTCGGATGGCCGGCGATCTTGTGCACGCACTGGCCGAACTCCGGGTACGCATCAGGCGCGAACCCGACGCCGATCCCCTTGTTCGAGGCGGTGAACGTCTTTCCTCCATCCTCGCTCAGGTAGTGCCCGCCGGTGGAGATGCCGATGTGCGTCCGCCCGCCGTCGCGCAGGATGGTGTGCAGGCAGAGCCCGCCCGCGCCCGGCTGCCACTTGCGCGAGTGCTCGTGATTCGAGATGCCCGGGACCATCTCCCACGAGTCGCCGCGGTCGCGCGAGCGGAAGAGCGATGCCGGCTCGACGCCCGCGAGGAGGTCCTCGGCGCCGTCGGTCTCGAGGGACCAGATGTTCACCAGCGCCCGCCCGTCCTCCTTGGAGAACATCGGCGCCGACCTGGTCTCCTCGAACGTCTTGCCGAGGTCGTTCGACTTGAGCACCTTCATGCCGAAGAACGGGTTGCAGCTGCCCGCGTAGATCGTCGGCCGCTTCCCGCGCGTGTCGACCAGCGACGCGTAGACCGGAATGCCTCGGCCGAACGGCCCGCGCAGGTCGAACTTGCCGCGCGATTTCGACGACTGCGCGACGAACAGGCCCTTCTTCGTCCCGATGGTGAGGATCACTTTCTGTCCCACGTTCAGCCTCCCGAGACCGCGGCGAGAATGGTCACGACGTCTCCGTCCGAAAGCGGCGTGTCGAGCCCCTTGCGGTCGCGCATGTGATCCGAATTGACGAAGACGTTCAAGTGCCTTCGCACTTTGCCGGTCTCGTCGCAGAGGTTCACGTAGAGCGAGGGCTGGGTCCGCGACAGCTCGCGCAGCGCCTCGCCGACGGTCGGCGCCGAGACCGGCACGTCGGCGTGCCCATCGCAGTACTTTCGCAGCGCGGTGGGCAGATGGATCGTGACGCTCACGACGCGCGATCATATACAATTTTTTCTCGATGCCGCGGATGCGGATGCCCAGGACGCCCTTCGGCAAGCAGTTCGACGCCCTCGAGGAGCGGTTCGACAAGAAAGAGCTCGTCCGCCAGATCGGGTTCGCCGTCCGCAAGATGCGCTTCGAGACGAAGATGATCCAGCAGGAGCTCGCCGAGAGCATCCGCACCAGCCAGGTGACGATCTCGCGGATGGAGCGCGAGATCACCGTCTATCCGCGCTGGGA
>JAIVGS010000115.1 GCA_020201435.1 Myxococcales bacterium | reverse complement strand
ATCCAGGCCGGCGCGCCGGGAAGCACGCCGCCGCTCGACAAGCCCGCCACCGCCGCCGACGGATTCGTCGAAGCCCGCGTCCTCGCCCAGGGCAAGCCGCTCCAGGGCGCGCATGTGCGGCTCTACTTCCGCGGACATGCCGATCGGAACACCGCAGTCGTCGATTGGCGGTTCGCGGGTGGGTCCGACACTGGGCGCGACGGGATCGCCCGGATTCCGGCTCGGCCCGGCTCGTATCTCGCGGCCGCGCGATCGGGTTCGTTCGCCCCGGCCCGCATCGAGTTCCACCGCCCGGCGGGCGAAAAGACGACAAAAGTCGCGCTCGAGCTGCGCGCCGGCATCGCGCTCACCGGCAAGACCGTCCAGAAGGGCGGCACCGAGCCGGTGCCGCTCGCGCTGGTCACACTGACGTTCGGCGGCGGGCGCGGGTCGTCGCCAGCCGAGGAGCAGGCGCGCGCGACCGCCGATTCGCAGGGACGATTCCGGATCGATGGACTCGAGCCGGTCCGCTATGCCGCCACCGCGCAGGCGACCGGATACGCGAAGGCGACCGCGCGCGTCGACGCGTCGATCACGCGCGATCTGACGATCGAGCTCGCGGCGGCGGCATTCATCGAGGGACGCGTGCTGGCCGCCGACGGCTCGCCGGCGGGGGGCGCGGAGGTCTTTGCCAGCGGCGGAGCCGACGCAGTCGCGGGGACCGCCAGCGAGACCGGCGCGTTCTCGCTCGAAGTCTCTCCGCGCACCTGGACGGTCAGCGCGCGCCGCGGCGACGAGTCGGGCCGCGCCGATGCGCCGGTCACCGTCGCCGCCGGGGCGACCGCGCGCAACGTCACGATCAAGCTCGGCGCGTCGTCCGGAATCGCCGGAGTCGTCGTCGGCGCCCTCTCGCAACAGCCGGTTCCGGGCGCGCAGATCGCCGTCAGCCCGCACGGGTCGAACGGCGACTCGGGCCGGGCGGTCAGCGGCCCGGACGGCGCCTTCGCCGTCGGCGGCCTGCCGCCCGGCAGCTACGACGTGGCCGCCACCGCCGACGGCTACACCGACGTCATCCGCGGCGGGGTGACCGTCGATCAAGGCCAGCGATTCCCGTTGAAGATCGAGATGCACGCCACCGGGTCGGTCACCGGCGTCGTCCGCGACAGCGCCGGCCGCGGCGTGCCGTTCGCGCTCGTGCGCAGCGCGCAGCAGCGGATGTGGCAGGCCACCGCGGCCGCCCTCGAAGCGCGCGCCGACGAGAGCGGCGCGTACCAGCTCACGGGCCTTTCCCCCGGCGACGGCTCGTTCACCGCGCTGCGCGACGGATCGTCGGCAGGCACGGTCGTGGCGGCGGAAGTCCCCGAGGGCGGCAGCGCGCGGCTCGACTTCCAGCTCCACGACGAGGGCGTGGTCACCGGCCACGTCCGCCGCGAGGACGGCTCACCCGCGCCCGCCGACGTCAGTGTCGTACTTTTCCCTACCGGGAGTCGCTTCCGCCCATCCGGCTCGAGCAATATCCCGATCGACGCTTCCGGGGTCTACGTCGCCTCGGTCCCCGCCGGCGCGTACTCCGCGATGGTCAACAGCCCGCGCGGAGGCGCCGGCTTGCGCAACGCCAGGTTCGTCACCGTCGAAGCCGGTCAGACCGCGACGCAGGACCTGGTCTACGTCGACCCGAGCGACACCACCGGCTTCAGCGGCACCGTCCTCGAGCCCGACGGCACGCCCTCGCCGGGCGCGTTCGTTCGCGCGAATACCGAGGGAGCCGGTCGCAATATGGCGTTCGCCGTCAACACCGACGAGAGCGGGAGGTTCCAGTCGGGACGCCTGCGCGCCGATCTGCCCGACAGCTTCAGCGTGGTCGCGATCAACGGCGCCCGGACCGGAACCGCCGCGGTCGCGCCTTCGCAGACCGAGGTGACCGTCGCGCTGCAGCCGGCGGCGACCCTGCGCGGCCATCTCGCGACCGGCCCGGTCGACAGCTTCCGCGTCGACGTGCGCGCCGACCGCAGTCCGCCGCAGTCGCTCGAGTTCACCGGCGATCGATTCGAGATGCGCGACATCCCCGGCCTGGCGGTTCACGTCACGGTCACCACTCAGGACGGCCGATCGGCGCGGCTGGACGTCACGCTCTCGCCCGGCGCGGTTCAGGACGTCGAGATTCCGCTCCAGCCGCTCGCCACCGTCACCGGCCGGCTGCTCGACTCCAACACGCAGCTTCCGGTGACCTCGGTGCAGCTGTTCGTCGACTCGCCCTCCCGGACCGATGTCCGGGCCGGCTCCGGTCCGGAGGGCCGCTTCCAGCTGACCGCGCCGGCGGGCGATCACACCCTTCGCGGATTCGCCCCTCTTTACAACCCCTTGGCGAAGTCGTTCACGGTGCAGGCCGGCCAGCGGCTCGATCTCGGCGACGTCGCCATCGACCGGCAGACCGCGCAGGCGGGCACCATCGGCATGTCGATGCGCGGCGACAGCGACACGCCGCCGACCGTGGTCTACCTGATCCCGGACGGCCCCGCCGACCGCGCCGGCGTGCACCTCGGCGACCAGGTCATGACCGTCGACGGGACTGCGGTGAGCAACGTCGCCGACGCGACCAGCCGGATTCGCGGGACGCCGGCCACGCCGGTCCAGATCGTCTTTCAGCGATCCGGCCAGGCGCTGAGCCTCACGATCCAGCGCGCGCCGTGAGGACCCGGTCGAAGACGGCGTCGACGTGCCGCAATTCGCGCTGCAGGTCGAAGCAGGCGTCGAGCTCGCCGGAATTCAGGACCTTTTGAATTTCCGGGTCCTGTCCGAGCAGCTCGCGAAATGTCTTGTTCTCGTCCCACACCCGCATCGCGTTGCGCTGGACGACGACGTACGCCGCCTGCCGCTCCATGCCTTTCTCGATCAATTTCAAGAGCACCGGCTGCGAGAAGACCAGCCCGCGCGTGAGCTGGAGGTTCTCCATCATCCGCTCGGGATAGACCCGCAGGCCGTCGATCAGGCCGGCGAACCGGTGCAGCATGAAATCGAGCGTCACCGTCGCGTCGGGCGCGATCACCCGCTCGACCGACGAATGCGAGATGTCGCGCTCGTGCCAGAGCGGGACATCCTCGAGCGCGGAGACCGCGTATCCGCGCAGGACCCGCGCAAGGCCGGAGAGGTTTTCGCTCAGGATCGGGTTGCGCTTGTGCGGCATCGCGGAGGAGCCCTTCTGGCCCTTGCCGAACGGCTCTTCCGCCTCGCGGACCTCGCTGCGCTGGAGGTGGCGGATCTCGACCGCGAACTTCTCGATCGACGCGCCGGCAAGCGCGAGCGCCGAGAAGTACTCGGCGTGGCGATCGCGCTGGACGATCTGCGTCGAGACCGGCTCGGCCTTCAAACCCAGCGCCGCCATTGCGCTTTCTTCCACTTGTGGTGAAAGGTGCGCGAACGTCCCCACGGCGCCGCTCAGCTTGCCGACGGAAATCGCGTGCCGTGCGCGCCGCATTCGCTCGCGCGCCCGCGACAGCTCGTCGGCCCAGCCGATCAGCTTCCACCCGAACGTCGTCGGCTCGGCGTGGATGCCGTGCGAGCGGCCGATGCAGGGGGTCCGCTTGTGCTCGATCGCCCGCCGGACGACCGCCTCGCGCGCCTTGTCGACCCCGGCGAGAACCAGGTCCGCCGCGTCTCGCAGCAAGATCGCGAGCGAGGTGTCGAGCACGTCGGAGCTGGTCATCCCGAAGTGCAGATGGCGCGCCGGAGGCCCGATGCGCTCTTCGATGAAGGTGAGAAACGCGATCACGTCGTGGCGCGTGGTCTTCTCGATCTCGTCGATCCGCGCCGCGTCCGCGGCGGTGAACGTGATCGGTTGGATCGACCGCACTTCCGCCGGCACGAGCCCGGCGTCGGCCATCGCCCGCGCCGCGGCGAGCTCGACGGTGAGCCAGGTCTGGTACCTGCGCTCGGGCGTCCAGAGCGCGGCCATCTCGGGCCTGCTGTACCGGGGGATCATGCGAAGAGCGCCAGTTGCCGCGGACGGTGCGGCCCGATCACCAGCGGCTCGAGGGCCCGCGACTGCGACGCGACCGACAGCTTCGCCCTGCTGCGGTCGAGCACTTCCTCCGCGGCGCGCCGAGCGTGCTTTTCGGTGTTGTTGTGCTCGGAAAGGTGCGCCAGCACCACGTGGCGCAGTCCTTCGTGCAGGACGTGCGCGAGCAGCTTCGCGCCCTGCTCGTTGGAGAGGTGCCCGTGATCTCCGCGGATCCGCCTCTTGAGCGACCACGGATACGGCCCTTCGACCAGCATGCGG
This sequence comes from Myxococcales bacterium, assembly GCA_020201435.1. Classification (GTDB taxonomy): domain Bacteria; phylum Myxococcota; class Myxococcia; order Myxococcales; family 40CM-4-68-19; genus 40CM-4-68-19. The sequence goes on along the minus strand of JAIVGS010000115.1, from coordinate 3,415 downwards.
AGGTCGTGGTTCATCTCCAGCACCAGCGCGTCGAGCCCGCGCAGAGAGCGCCACAGCGGCGGCGGCGCGCAGCCGAGATCGGTCACCACCGCCCCGCTCGCGATGCCGTCATCGAAGCGGTAGGCCACCGGCTCGTCGACGTCGTGCGGGATCGCGACCGGCGCGACGGTCAGGTCGCTCAGCTTCACCGGCACTCCGGCGCGGACGACGTGCCGCAACGACGGCGGCGGCGGATCGCGCAGCGCGCGCCACGTCCCCCGCGTCGCATGCACGCGCACCCCGAGCTTGCGGCCGAGGACGCCGGCCGCGTACGAGTGATCGGCATGCTCGTGGGTGAGGAAGATGTCGGTCAGCTCCTTGAACGGCAGCCCGGCTTCGACACAGCGCCGCCGCGTCTCCCGCATGGGCAGGCCGCAGTCGAAGAGCGCGCGCGTCGCCCCCGCCTCGACCCAGAGGCAGTTGCCGGAGCTGCCGCTACCGAGCACGCAGACGCGCACTGAACGCATGTACCAAGAGCGCTCGCTTGCTTGCAAGGCGGCAGCGCTTTCGTGGTACAGAACCGCGCCATGCCACGTACCAAAAAGAGCATCAAGAACCGCAGCAAGACGAAGAAGCAGGCGCTGAAGCGCAAGCGCGCGCGACGGAACAAGGGACTGCGGCGGGGGATGCGGGCGCGCTAGCGCGCGCCGGCTACCGGGCTACCCGCCGACTGCATCAAAAGTCCGAACTTCGGCCTGAGCGTGATGCTTGGCTCCGGCTCGACCGGGTGGCCGGGGACGAGTTCGAATTTCACCCGCTGGGCCATCGTCGCCAGCACCAGCTGCGCTTCCATCATTGCGAAGCCGTTGCCGATGCACTGGCGCGGTCCGCCGCCGAACGGGAAATACGCGCCCCGCGGCGGCTCTTTTTCGAAGCGGTGCGGGTCGAAGCCCTCGGGATCACTCCAGTATTTCGGATGGCGGTGCACGACGTACGGGGCGACGAAGACGATCGACCCGGCCGGGATCGAGTATCCGCCGATCTCGTCCGCGCCGCTCGCCGACCGCGCGATGATCCACGCCGGCGGATAGAGCCGCATCGACTCCTCGAGCAGCATCCTCGTGAACTTGAGCCGGGGCAGATCGTCCGCGGTCGGGCTGCGGCCGCCGAGGACCTGCGAGAGCTCCTCGCGCAATTCGCGCAGCGCGGCCGGATAGCGCGAGAGCAAGAGCCAGGTCCACGCCAGCGCGTTCGCGGTCGTCTCGTGGCCGGCGAGGAAGATCGTCATCGCTTCGTCGCGGAGCTGGCGATCGTCCATCGCCTCGCCGGTGTCGGCGTCGCGTGCCTCCATCAGCATCGACAGCAGGTCGTCCCCGCGCGTTTGGCGTCGCTCGGCGATGATCCGCAGCACGATCCGATCGAGAGCGGAGACCGCTCGCCGCAAGCGCCGGTTCTCCGGCGTCGGCAGGACCGGCCGCGCGAAGAAGAGCACCCGCGTCGTCCGCTCGTTCACGATGTGCAGCAGGTGGGCGAGCGCGTCGCCCACGTCGTCGGCGTCGTGGCTCGGGTCGTAGCCGAGGAGCGTCTCGCCGACGATCCGCAGCGTCAGCCGCATCATCTCGTGATGCACGTCGACCGTCTGGCCGCGCTTCTGCGACAGCGTCCGCGCGCAGTCTTCAGCTGCACGGACCATCGCCGACGCAAATCCGCCAATGCGCTGCCGGTGAAACGCCGGCTGCGCGATCCGCCGCTGCCGCTTCCAGAAGTCGCCCTCCGAGGTGAGCAGCCCGTTCCCGAGCACGTACCGCAGCGCCGCGTACCCGCGCGTCTGCTTGCCGTAGTTCTTGTTGTTCTCGGCGAGGATGTGGTTCACGCCCGCCGGCGAGCTGATCAAATGGGCGATTACGGGCCCGAACCGAAATCGGACCACATCGCCATATTCGCGAAAACATTGCGTAAACAGTCGAATCGGGTCGCGCCTCGCCGCCGGGAGGCTGCCAAGGATCGGGTGTCCCCGCGGTCCGGGCGCCGCCTTTCGTGAACCGAGGTCGAGAATGTCCCCGAGAGTCAGCATCAGGCCGGTAGCCGGTAGCCGGTAGCCGGTAGCCGGTAGCCGGTTCTACCGCGCGTCCGCGCAGCAGCGGAAGCCGACGTTGATCGAGTGCTGCCCGGGGGCGAGCTTGCGCCGGCTCGCGCACCGGCCGTCGAAAGCAGGCCGCGCCGAGTGGCCGCCCTTGACGGTCTTGTCCGCGCCGGCGCCGTCGAAGAGCGATGCGGTCCACTCCGCTGCATTTCCCGACAGGTCCCACACGCCGTACCCGCTCTTGCAGCGGGCGAACGCGCCGGCGACCGTGGTCTGCCGCGCACTGTCTTTCGCATCGGCGGTGTTGCACGCGTCCGGATCGTACGTCCCGCCATACGGGAAGCGGAGGTTCTTCGGCCCTCGGCACGCCGCTTCCCACTCGTCCTCGCTGCAGAGCCGCTTGCCGGCGTTCCTGCACTGCGCGTCGGCCTCGGTCCACGTCGAAGCAACCTTGGGGAGCTTGCCGGGCAGATTCGGGAATTCGTACTGATCGATGCAGTACGACTTGAGCTCGACGCGCGAGAGCGGCTTGTCGGCCGGGTTGCGCAGGTCGTCGCCCGCGTCGCTCCCGACGGCGGCCGCTCCGCCGGGCACCTTCTGCATTCCGGGCGGGCAGGTGAAATCCTTTGCGACGGCGGCCGTGGTGTACGCGGCATTCACCGCCGCGACCTTGCTGCCGCGATCCTTCGTCACCATCACGTCGTCGCCGACGCCGCCGATAGCCCCTGGCGGCGGCAGGTTCGGCCGAATCACCTGGCCGGCGAATGTCTCCGGCTCCTTCTCGACCGGGTTCGTCGCTGCCGGTTTCTGCTCGACCGCCCGATTCGCCTGCGCCGCCGCGATCGCTTCGTCGCGCTTGCGGCGGCGCTCCTCGAGCGCCTTCTCGACTCGATCCTTCACCGCGCGGACGCGGTCCCGCATCGCGTGCTTCGGTTCGACGATGTCGACGTGCGCCTTTGGCGGCTCGATTTCCTTCGGCGGCTCGACCGTGGTCGTCTCCGGCGGCGGCTGCTGCTGCTCGGCCTTGATCGGCTCCGCGGGCAGCGCGCTCCGCGACGAGAGCACGGTGAAACCGGCGCCGACGGCCACGATGACGACGGCGGCGCCGACGGTATAGAGCGGCGCGCGCGACCGCCGCTTCTCGTCGAGCGAGAACGAGACCCGCGGCACCGGCGCGACGGGCGTCTCGACCCGCGGCTTCTCCGGCTGGATCGGCTCGAACGCCGCCGTCGCCGGTGCTTTCGGCGCAGCCGAGGCCGTTGCCGGTCGAGCCGTTCACGCCGCCGCCCCCCTACCAGCCGCCGCCGCTGCCGGTGGCGCCGATCGTCGAGCCGCCTTCGACGGAGCTGCAGC
>JAIVGS010000114.1 GCA_020201435.1 Myxococcales bacterium | reverse complement strand
GAGTAGACGTCTCGTCGAATTGCGCAATTTCTTCATCCGGGCATCTCTGGATGCAGAAATCAGGTGATCCAATGTCATGACATATATTGACTTAGCGCATAGTACGACCGTCGGATCATGAGTTTGACCCTCGTTCATTCTCCGGTACCTTCGAATGAACCGATTGGAGGAAGAAATGAACAAGGGTCTTCTCGTGGTCGCCGGTCTTCTCGGCGGAGCTGCCGCGTGCGCGTCAGGAGGCAATTCCACGCCCAGGGTCATCGTTCCGGAAGCGGAGTCACAAGCGGTAGCCAGCGACGACGTCGCTTTTGCGGCGACCGATCCCAATCCGGGACGTCAGAGCATCTCCGTCTCGTTTTTCGCCGGACATATCGGGCCCGTCAGCAGCGGCTCCGCCCATTGGACGCAGACGGACTCGAACGACAGCGACCCGTTCTCAGTCGAGATCGACGTCCCCGAGGGTGGTACGCCCGCGAACGGCTTCAGCAGCTTCGCGGGGATCAACTTCCACCACGTTCCTGCGCAGCCTCCCCCCAATGCCCCAAGCTTCGACTTCAAGGCCAACCGCAGCGGCGACAGCGGAGGCTCGCCGCGTCTGGTCATGGTCTTCAGCGACGGCGGCAACATCAACTTGCGGCCGCTCACCTGGGTTCAGAACACGTGGATCAGCGAGGGCGGACCGGACCCGACGCCCGACCCGTTGGCGGCGACGAATTGGGACAACGTGGGCGGGACGTGCGGGTTCCGGTTCGAGCAGACCTACCAGGCCGCGCTCGCGTGCCATGCAGGCACTACCGTCACCGCGGCGTTCATCGTGAGCGACTCGGGCTGGCTGAATGCCCCGTACCAGAACTGGATCGACAATATCCAGTACGGCGGTCGCACCATCTCCCAGCCTTCCGACAACACGAACTAGGGGTGCCTCGTCCGCCTCGGTCCTGCTCGGGCGCGTGCGCAACGTGGCGGACCAGGGCCGGCGAAGTCGATGAAGGTAGGCGAACAGAGGATGAAGTCGGCGTTGGGCTTACCCTGATCGTCGCGGTCGAGGGCCTGGAATTAGGAGAAGGCCGCGATCGCGCGATAGAAGAATGAGAGGGAGGGAGCGTGCACGTTTGCAAGCTCGTCGCCCCGATCTTGCTGGGGCTTCTTCTGACGACCGCTGCTGCGGCGCAGACCGGACCTGACGCGGGCACCGGCGCTGCCCCCGAGAGCGCTTCCGCGAGGACCGCCGGAACCAAAAAGTCCAGGAAGAAGTCCGCGGCGAAGTCCTCGAAGAAGACTGCCAGCAAAAAGAGGAAAAGAAAGAAGGCGCGGGTCGCGGCGCCCGTCGCGCCCGCGCCCGTCGAGGCGGTCAAGGTCCCTGAGGACCACGAGCCGCCCATCCTGACGCACACTCCGGTGATCACCGCGAAGAAGGGCATACCCTTCACCATCGCCGTCAATGCGGCCGACCAGAGCGGCGTCGTCGGACCGACCCTCTACCTGCGCAAGAAAGGAGCACCCGCGAGCGACTACGTCTCCATGCGGATGTCCGCGGCCGGCCCCCCCGGAGAGTACGCGCTCGAGGTGCCCGCCGCGCTCGTCAGCGTGGACGCGCTCGAGTACTACATCGAGGCGTGGGACGAGCACGGCAACGGCCCGGCCCGCGTCGGCTCGCCCGACAACCCGCTGGCGGTGTCGGTCGAACAGGAGAAGAAGGTGGTCATCGCGCCACCTCCCGTCGCGCCGGCCGCGGTCGTGATCGCAGAACCGAAAGGCGCGACCCCCGCCTCCGCACCCACCACGGTCCTGCAGGCCACCAGGGAGCAGCCCCTGGAGAGCGCCACGTCGGCGATCGTGGCCGCGCCTGCGCCGAAGAAGCCGATCGAGCCGCCCTCGGGCGAGACCCTGATCGGCCTCGGCATCGACGCGGGCTTCCCCGGCGGCGGCGGGTTGTCCCTCCTGGTCCGCCCGCTCTGGTGGCTGCGCCTCAACGGCGGCCTGGCTTACAACTACGTGGGTCTCGGGTATCGGGGCGGAATCTCGCTCGCGCCCTGCTTCTGCGTGGTGACGCCCACGCTGAACCTCGACGCGGGGCATTACGTGAACGGCGATTGGAACAAAGTGTCCAACGTCACCGATCCGAACGCCCACGCCTTGCTCTCGCGCGTCAGTTACACCTTCGCGACCGCTCAGCTCGGCCTCGAGTTCGGGTCGCAGCGCTGGTTCAACTTCTACCTCCGCGGCGGGCTCGCCTACTTCGAGACGGGATTCTCCGGATCGGACCTCACCTCGCTCGCGCAAGGCAAGATCGCGAGCGACCCCAGCACGACGTACAAGGTCGGTGACGGCAAGCTGAAGTCGCTGGCCCCGTGCGTCTCGCTGGGGGCCAACACTCTCGGCTACTAGCGAGACCCGATGCGCACCCCCTATTCAATACTGCTCGCCTCGGTCGCCGCTTGCTATGCGCAAGTCGAGGACGGGTCGGTGGCGGTCACCCATTCGCTCTGCACGCCGAGCACCAGCGCCTGCATCCCGGGAGGCAGGATCCCCATCACCACCTTCAACTACGGCGGCAACAACACCTTCACCATGAACCTGGGCGACGTGCCGTTCCTGCAGAGCTCTTCGTCTGCGGGACCCGTGACGCTCCAGACGAACCTGGGGCTGAACAAGGCCTCCTTCGACATCCTCACTTCGGGCGCCGATTTCAAGGGCATCACCCAGGTGCAGCTCTTGAGGGCTCCGCGCGCCTCGACCGGTGCGGGCGACGAAGTCTGCCCGCCCTCGGCGAACTGCCCGGTGGTCGCGCTCTACAAGCAGTCCACTGACGGCGTCGCCGACCAGCAAATCGTGCTCAAGAGCCAGGTGCCGAACCTGATCGACCTCGTCGATCAGACCAACCACAACATCGTCTTCGAAGTGACCGTGCAGGGCACCGCGCCGCAGCCGACGCTGTGGGATGCGAGCTTCACCATGGACCTGGCCCTCTCCGCCCGCGCCGGCCTGCCCTGAGATCAGTAAACCAGAGCAGCCATCATCTTGTAACTGTGGGTGTGTGGCACGGCCTTTCGGCGGGCCCGTCCGAGTGAGTGCGAACACGAGTGTTCGTGATCGCGACCGGGCACGGGCGGACACTGCGAACGACTCTCGCTAAGCCCATGATTCTCCAAGGCCGCAGAGAACCGCGTTCGAAATCAGTGTCCAATGGGGAGCCAATCACTCCGCGAGGTGAGCAGCAATGTCATCGGCGCCCGCCAGGGCGTCGGTTCGGCCTTTTACTTGGCCGGTGCGGCGCAGTTGGCGCAACGGCGTCGGCGCGTCAGGCCGAATCTCATGGTCGATGAATACCGTACGCAGCGCTATCTTGTGCAGCATTCAACCCACGGCGACTGCGGCGCCAACCTTCCGGGCCGCACGCGGTATTCCGAAGAGGGAGACGCCATGACGGCCCTCGAAAGAAACAACGTCCGCGTCACCGGCGCCGGCACGCAGCCGATGATGTTCGCGCACGGCTTTGGCTGCGATCAGAACATGTGGCGGCTGGTGGCGCCGGCGTTCGAGCGCACCCACCGCGTGGTGCTCTTCGATCATGTCGGCGCCGGCAAGTCTGACCTCTCCGCATACAACAAGGCGAAGTACGGCTCGCTGCAGGGGTATGCGAGCGACGTCCTGGAGATTTGCCGCGAGTTGGATCTCCACGACGTCATATTCGTCGGCCACTCGGTCAGCGCGATGATCGGCGTTCTCGCCGCCATTCGCGAGCCGGAGCGCTTCGCCAAGCTGGTGCTGGTCGGACCGTCGCCGCGCTATATCGACGACGAAGGCTATGTGGGCGGCTTCAAGCGCGGCGACATCGAGGGCCTGCTCGACTCGCTCGACGCCAACTACCTGGGCTGGTCGACCACGATGGCGCCGGTGATCATGGGCAACGCCGACCGGCCGGAGCTGGGTCAGGAGCTGACCAACAGCTTCTGCCGCACCAATCCGGAGATCGCCCGCGACTTCGCCCGAGTGACGTTCCTCTCCGACAACCGCGGCGACCTCGCCCAGCTGCGCACGCCTTCGCTCATCTTGCAGTGCTCCAACGACGTGATCGCGCCGCTGGAAGTTGGCCGGTACCTCCACCGCGCGCTGCCCCACGGCAAGCTTTTGGTGATGAAAGCCACCGGCCATTGCCCCAACCTGAGCGCGCCCGCGGAGACCATCGCGGCGATCAAGGGGTTCATTTGAGCGCCGCCTCGCGCGGATCGGATACCAGGCACGGGGTGTTCGAGTTCGAGGAGACCGCCGACGAGCTCTACGATCACGCGCCCTGCGGGTACCTGACGACGAGGCTGGACGGAACCATCGTGCGCGTCAACGAGACGCTGCTCGGCTGGACCGGCCTCGATCGCGCGGAGGTGATCGGGCGGGTGCGGTTCCAGGATCTGCTCACCGTCGCGGGGCGCATCTACCACGAGACCCACCTGGCTCCGCTGTTGCAGATGCAGGGATTCGTCGATGAGATCGCGCTCGAGCTGACCCGCAAAGACCGGGCGCCGATGCCGGTGCTCATCGGCGCGGTGCAGAAGCGGCACGAAGACGGCCAACCGCTCTTCAATCGCGTCACGGTGTTCAACGCCACCGACCGCCGCAAGTACGAGCGCGAGCTCCTGCTCGAGCGGCGCCGCGCGGAGCGGGCCGAAAAGGCGAAAGCCGATCTGCTGGCGATGATCGGCCACGACATCCGCACGCCGCTCAACTCCATCGGCGGGGCGGTCCAGCTGCTCGAGCGGCTCTCGCCCACCGACCAGCAGTCGAAGTATCTGCGCATCCTTCGCTCGTCGTCGGCCACGCTGCTGTCGCTCGCCAACCAGATCCTCGAGTTCTCGCGCCTCGAGGCGCGACAGGCGGTGCTGGACGAGGCGCCGTTCGATGTCCGCGCGATGCTGAGCCAGACGGTGGACGCGCTGCTCGGGCGCGCGGAAGACAAGGGGATTTCGCTCTTCCAGGAAATCGACCCGCAGCTTCCCGAGCTCCTGGTGGGCGATGCGACCAGGATTCAGCAGGTTCTGGCGAACCTGCTCGGCAACGCGGTGAAGTTCACCGCGTCGGGAAGCGTCACGGCGGCGGTGCGGCTGGTGGCGCTCGAAGAAAAAATCGCCCTGGTCGCCTTCAGCGTGGCCGACACCGGCATCGGCATTGCCGCCGACCGGCTGGCGGCGGTGTTCGAGGAGTTCGCCCAGGCCGATGCCGAGATCGGCCGCAAGTACGGCGGCACCGGCCTCGGCCTCACCATCAGCCGGCGCCTCGTCGAGCTGCACGGCGGCAAGCTCACCGTGGAGAGCGAGGTGGACAAAGGCTCGCTCTTCCGCTTCGAGCTGCGCCTCGGAGTCGGCGCGCGTCGATGAATGCCGCACGACTTCCCGACCCCTGGTGGCGATGCGACCAGGATTCAGGCCTGCCGATCAGAACTGCAGCGGCGAATTGTTCGGTTGCCACCTGCGGCCGGGTTGCACCTCAAGGGCAGCCCGGTACTCCTCGCCGCGGGGTGGCGCAGGGGCCTCTTGCGCTCGGGGTTCAGACGCAAGAATCCGTTGGAACGGCGCCACCAATTGCCAGGTTCGATCACTGCCCGGCGCTTGCAGCATTTCCTCTTCTTGATCGAACATTTGCCAGCGCTGGTTAACACAACCGTGGCAGGCGTCTGCGCCGCTTCCCGCTGAATTCCGCGCACTTGGCGCGGTCGGGGTCAGCGCGGCGTCGGAGCGGCGCTGCCGGGCAGCAGCATCACGAGCTGCAGCCGCGTCTCGAGGCCGAGCTTGCGCAGCGCCCGACCCAAAAGGCGCGCGACGCCCGACGAGGTGATGCCGAGATCGATGGCGATCGCCTTGTTCGACTGCCCGATCGCCACCCGCCGCGCCACTTCGCGCTCCCTCGGCGTGAGCGGGCGGACGCGGTCGTTCCTTCGCAGCAGCAAAAGGCGCCTTCCGTCCTCGCGGTCCTCGCAGTCGATCAGCGACCAGCGCCCCGACACCAACGCGTCCCACAGCTCGGCATGCGACACGGGGGCGTCCTCGGCGCCGGCGGTCTCGAACTCCGCCGTGCCCTTACGAGAAATGCATTCCGGCGGCGGCACGGACCGCGTTGTAAACGATCAGAACCCCTCCGTGCCATTCGGCGTACCCAGCCCGGTGGGCGCGTCGTACCCTACAAGGCCCGTGCAGAGGTAAGTTCCGCTGCAATTTCCATTACTTCCGCCGACGGCATCGAAGAACAGCGCGCCGGTGCGGTAGAGATTCGACGCGTTCTTCACCGAGCCCGTGTTGCCCGCCATCGCGTAGATCGAGGCGATGATCGGCGCGCTGAGGCTCGTTCCACCGACGACGAGCCAGCCGTTGAAGCCGTACGTGTCGTACACGGCGAGGCCGGTTTGAGGATCGCCTACGGCGGCGATGTCCGCGACGGTGCGCTTCTTACAGAGATCGTCCTTCTGCCAGCCCGGCTTGTGGATGTACGCCGAGCAGCCGCTGGTCGAGCCGGCCCACACCGATTCGCTCCAGCCGCGCGGCGAGCCGTCGCGCACGAGCGTCGTGCCGCCGACCGCGGTGACGAACTCGGAGGCCGCCGGATAGCTCACGCCGCCGACGAGCGGCAGGCCGTTGCCGTAGCCGTAGTCGCCCGAGGAGACGACGATCGCCGTGCCGTCGTGCTTGTAGAACTGGTCGAACCAGGTCTCGCCGGAGAACTCGCCGATGCTGCCGTAGCTGTTCGAGACGACGTCGGCGCCGAGCGCGACCGCGGTGTCGACCGAGGGCGCGAGGTCGAAGAGCGACGGCGAATCGGCTTCGACGAGGATGATGCGACAACCGGGGCAAGTCGCCGAGACCGCGTCGAGATCGAGCGAGATCTCGACGCCCCATCCCGTGTCGGCCCACGGCAGCGGACCTTCGGCGCCCCGCTGGTTCACCTTGCGGAAGCAGCCGTTCTCGGTGGTGCACGGCGGCAGCCCGTACCAGGCGCGGAAAAAGTTCATGTCGGCTTCAGCGTTGGGGTCGTCGTAAGCATCGACAATTGCAATGGTGCGGCCCGCCCCGGCGGCTGCCGGCAGGTCGTACGCGCTCGCCAAATCGGCGGGCGTGAGGCCGGTCACCGGTTTCGGGCGGCCGGCTTGCGACTCGGGCGTGACCCGCGCCATGCACTGCGCGAAGGGCGTCGGCACGCTGCCGGTGCACGCATCGGCGGCTACCCGCGGGCCCTCTGGCGTCGAGCTTGCGGGCGGAAGCGGCGCGAGCGGATACGCGTGGAAGATCGTCTGCTCGAGGCCGTTGCCCTGATCGTCCGTCGCGGAGATCTTGATCGACGCGAATTGCGCGCCCGCGGGCTGCGCATACGTCACCTGGAAGCGCCCGTCGCCGAGCGGCGTCGCGCTCGCGGCCGTCCACGACGCGCCGTCGTCGAACGAGACGTCGAAGGTAAACGCGGTCACGTTCACGCTCTTAAAGAACATCTGCTTGCGCAGCGTCACGTCGATCGTCGCATCGCCTGCGACGACGTCATCGGCGCCGGCGTGCGTGTCGTAGCTCGCGAACAGGAGCGGCTCGAAGCTGCAATCCGAGCTGCCGCCGCCACCGGGCTTCGTCGGCGCGCCACGCCCACCGCCACCGCCGCCGCCCTTTCCGCCGCAGGTCCATCCCGGCGGGAGCGCGTCGCC
>JAIVGS010000016.1 GCA_020201435.1 Myxococcales bacterium | reverse complement strand
AGCTCGCCGCGGGCGTGGCGGAGAAGCTGGCGCAGCGGCCGCAGCGGTCGTTCGTGTCGCACTGGGCGCCGCTGGCGATGGCCGCCGGCCTCGCGCTGATCGCGGGCGCCGCCGTGCTCAGGCCGGCAGACACCGAAACCGTCCGGAGCAAGGGCGCGGCGAGCGCGCAGCTCTTCGTGCAGGACGCGAGCGGCGTGCGCGAGCTGTCCCTGGCGGAGCCGGTTTCGGCGCAGGCGCGGCTGCTCGTCAACCTGCATCCCGCGGGGCGGAAGTACGCCGCCGCGATGCTCGTCGAACCGGGTGAAAACAGCGTGATCTATTCAGGGGCTGCGTTGAACGGCCCGCTGCCGCAGGCGTTCGAGTGGACCGGCTCGGGCAAAGCGATGGTGAGGATCGTCTTCGCCGATCGGCCGATCGACCCGGTGAAGCCGCCCCGCGACGCCGACGTGATCGAGATTCCCTTGCATCGATGAGATCTTCGAAAGCCCTCTGCGTCGCGGCGTGTCTGGCCGCGCTGCCGGCGGTGGCGGAGCGCCGTTTCGCGCTCGTCATCGGCGACATGCGGGGCGGCGCGGGCACGAGGCCGCTCAAGTACGCGGAGCGCGACGCCAAACGGATCTACGGAATCCTCACCCGCATCGGCGGCGTGCGCGAAGAGGACGCGCGCCTGTTGACCAGCGCGTCGGCCGACGACGTCCGGTCCGCGCTCGAGGAGCTCAAGCGGCGGCTCGCGCAAGCCCATGAAGAGACGGTTCTTTTCGTCTACTACTCGGGCCACGCCAAGGACGGCGACCTGCGGCTCGGCGACTCGCGGATGCCGTTGACCGAGCTGCGCGACGCGTTGAAAGACGCGCCGGCCGACGTGCGGATCGGCCTGCTCGATTCCTGCCAGTCCGGCGCGATCACCCGCAGCAAAGGCATCCGGCCGGCGCCCGCGTTCGACGTGCAGCAGGCCCAGGCGGCTTCGACGCGGCCGCGCGGGCTGGTGTTGATCGCGTCCTCGAGCGCGGACGAGGAGTCGCAGGAGTCGGACGACATCGGCGCATCTTTCTTTACCCACTACCTCGCGTCGGGCCTGCTCGGCGACGCGGATGCCTCCGGCGACGGCAAGGTCACGCTCGCCGAGGCGTACGCCTACGCCTACGCGCGCACGGTCGGCGAGACGCTGCAGCAGCACCCGGTCTACCTGTACGACCTCGGCGGCGCGGGCGACATCGTGCTCACGCAGCTCGAGCCGGCCCGCGGCGGCCTCGTCTTTCCCGCTGCCGACGAAGGGGTTTACGTCGTCCTCGACGGCTCGCGAAAAGCCGTCGCCGAAGTCGCCAAGCCGCGCGGCGATCAGCGCCGGCTGGCGCTCGCCCCCGGCAGCTACCTGGTGAAAAAGCGCGACGGCGACTCGCTCCTGCTCGGCGACTTCAGCGTCTCGGACGGCCCGGTCGAAGTCGCCGACGCGCGATTGACCCGCAGACCCTTGAGCGACGACCCGCAGAAGGGCGCCTCCGGACCGCGCTGGAGCCTGCTCGGGGCCGGCGGCGCCCAGGTCTTCTTCGACGCCGCCGCGCGCAACGGGCTCTTTCCTCCGGCCGCGCTCGCGGGGGTCGAGCTGGCTTCGCGCGACGACCTCGGCCACGAGCTCACCTGGGGGATCGACTTCTCGCTCGGCGGCGGCTCTTCGAACCTGCGCCTGCCCGGCCTCGCTCCGATCCCCGAGCGCTTCGGCGAGCTCGGAGGCGGCGTGTCGCTGTGGCGCGACTTCGACCTCGGCGACAGCGCGACGGTCTCGCTGGGCGCGCGGGTCGCTTTCATCTACCTGGCGCGCAGCTTCCCCGGCCACTCCGAGCTGCCGTCGCAGAATTTCTTCACCCTCACGCCGGGCCTGACCACGGCGTTTTCCTGGCACTTCACCAACCGCGTCTCCGCCGTCCTGCGCGGGCGGCTCAACTATCTGTTCTACAATGTCGATCAATCGCAGAACCTCGGCTACGTCGAGGTCGCGGCAGGAGTGGACTATGCGTTCGGCCTGTAGCGCACTGCTTCTCCTCTGCGCCTGCGGAACGCTGTCCAACGAGGACATCGCGTTCATCGAGGCGATCCCCCAGAAGGACGAGCTGCACGTGCAAGTCCCGCAGGGCGACACGTCGCAGCCGGCCTGTGCGATCGCCTCGGCGGACATCTGGGTCAGCGCGAAGACGACCGGCAATGCGATCAACGCCGGGGTCGACGGCATCCTCGGCCTCGTCGACGCGATCCGCGCCGCACCGCCGACGACGCGCGACACCGACTCGCGCACCTGGGGGCCATTTCCCGACCAGAACCATCCGGGCGTCGAGGTGCGGGTGACGATGGAGCGCGAGCTCGACGCGAACCGGGTGCCGTGGCGGTGGATCTACACCATCGCCGCCCGCCGCCCGCCGGCCGACTTCCTCCCGCTCGTCGAGGGCGAGTTCTTCGGCGCGCAGGCGAAGGACGGCAGCGGGCGGGTGACGCTGCATTTCGAGAACTCGTGGACGCTGCAGATCAACCAGCCGACCGATCCGCATTTCCCGGCGCGCATCTACTACGATCTGACGAGCAATCCGCGGACGATCTCGCTCGACCTGACCTCGGGCCAGGGCTTCGGCCTGGTCGGGTTCGACTACGGGTACGCCGGCTACACCGACGGCCACGGCCGGTTCGACTACGCCATCCCGCAGTCGAACGGCTGCCTCCTCGAAGTCACTGCCTGGTTCACGCCGCAGGGCGCCGGCAAGCTGACCTACCGCGCGCTGTGCCCGCTGAACCTGGTGTATGGCGACGTCACACAGTGCTTCGACGTCAGCGCCTGCGTCACCTACGTCAACGACCCGTTCGCCTTCACCGCCCAGTGCAACGGCGTGAAGCCCTGCATCCTCGGCAATCCCGCTTCCTGCCCGAACTTGCCTTAGTGATGCATCGCTGATTCGGGCGGCGGCGGCGGCGATGCGGGCAGCGGACCGTGGAGAAGCGCGCGAAGCTGGTCGAGATCGAGCGGCTTGGCCAGCACGCCGCGGACGAACTCGCGGCGCGGGTCGCGCTCGCCGATCTCGTTGGCCCATCCGGTCAACATCCACACCGGCGTGCCCGGGGCGATGCGCTGGATCTCGCGCGCCACGTGCCATCCGCTCATCTCCGGCATGCCGACGTCGCAGAGGACGAGGTCGAACCGTCCGCCGCCGTCGAACGCCGCCAGCGCCTCCGGCCCGCTGCGCGCTGCTTCCACTTCCTGTCCTTCGAGCTCGAGGACCTCGCGCAGGACGTCGAGGTTGTCGGCCTCGTCGTCGACGATCAGGATCCGCCGCGACGGGACTTCCCCGGTGATCCGGCGCGGCGGCTCCCGTCGCTGGGGGGCGGCGAGTGGGAAATTGAGGGTAAAGGTGGTCCCTTCGCCGCGGCGGCTCGAGGCGGTGAGCGACCCGCCGAGCCGGGCCATGACGCCCCAGGCGACGGAGAGGCCGAGCGCGGTCTCGCCCGAGCCCGAGAAGGGATCGAAGAGGTGCGAGAGCTGCTCTTCGTGCATCCCGGGGCCCTTGTCGGTGATCGTGACACATACCTTGCCGCGCTCCTCCCGGGCGCGGACGCGGACCACGCCGCCCTCGGGCATCTGCTCGCGAGCGTGAAGGAGGAGGCTGCCGAAGACGTGCGCCAGCTCGGCGGCCGAGCCGCGCACCAGCGGCAAGGGCGGCACGCTGGCCTCGATGCGAACGCCGGCGAGGTCGGCCTCGGACCGGGCCATCTCGATGGCTCCCGTCAAAACCGCTGCAAGATCGAGAGGATCGCTCGGTCGATCGCGCCGCTTGCGGGCCAGATCCTGGAGCCGCGCGACGATCCGCGCCGCGTCGCCGACGACCCGCCCGAGCACCTCGAGCGTGCGCCGCGCGCCCTGCAGCGCCGGATCGGCTCGCAGCGTCGCGACCCGAAGCGCGATCACGTTCAAGACGTGGTTGAGGTCGTGCGCGACGCCGGAGGCGAGCACCCCCATCGCGTGCATTCTTTCCTCGTGCAGGAGCGCCTCGCGGTCGCGCTGCAATTCGCGCTGCCGCCGGAGCTCGCCGGTGACGTCATGGACCAAGGCGACCGCTTCGCCGGGGGCGAGGCGCTCGAGCCGGACCTCGATCACCTGGCGGGCGCGCTCGAATCGGGAGAGGTACGGCACCGGGGCGAGCGTCGCTGCTTCCGATCGGATGAGCTCCGAGAGGGTTCCGTAGCGCACTCTCGCATGGGGGCCGTTCAGCCAGCGCCACGCCTCGCCGCCGCCGTCGAGCAGGTGAAAGCGAGCGTTCGCGTCGCGGATCTCGCCGGCCGCGACCACGGCGATGGCGGTCGTGCTCGATTTCTGCGTCCATTCCGACAGCGCGGCGCCCATTGTCGGAATCTTGGTCGGGTACGTGCACGTTGGTAGCGTCGTTCGGTCAGCGGCCGAGATCGCGGAGCACTCGCTCGGCGGCGTTGTGACCGGCCGCGCCGATCACGCTGCCGGCCGGATGGCAGCCGGCGCTGCAGGAGTAGAGCCCCTGCACGGGGGTCGAGTACGGCAAGCGGTCGGCGAAGCCGAACGCGTTGTCGACGTGATGGATGTGCCCGCGCGAGATGCCGAAGTGCTTCTCGATCTTCGGCGGCGTGAGAGGGAACGTGTCGGCGACGAGCTCGGAGGTCCCCGGGGCGAAGCGGTCGCAGATCTCGAGGAGGCGTTTCACGTAGCTTTCTTCCTCGGCGTCCCAGGTGGTGCCTTTCAGCTCGTAGGGGACCCACTGCACGAAGAGCGCCGAGTTGTGGTGGCCGGCCGGGTCCTTCATCGAAGGATCAACGGTGGTGTGCACGTACCACTCGATGGTGGGGAATTTCGGCAGCCGGCCGGCTTTGACGTCGGCGAAAGCTTCGTGCATCTCGCGCATCACGTCGGCTTCGTCGGGCAGCAGGTGCATGGTCGAGCCGAACTGGCCGCGGTCCTCCGGCATGCAGGTGAAGCGGGGGAGGCCCTTCAAAGCGAGGTTCACCTTGAACGTCGTGCCGTCGCGCTTGTAGCGGTCGATCCGCTTCAGGTAGTCGGCCGGGAACTCGGCCATCTTCGTCATCCGGAACGGGTCGGCGTTGACGACGACCGCTTTGGCCTCGAGCTCGCGGCCGTCGCGCAGGTGGACGCGCATGCCCGGCTCGATCCGCGCGACCTCGCTGCCGGTCTCGATCCGCGCGCCCGCCTTGCCGGCGGCCTCGGCGAGGCGCTGGGTCACGGTGCCCATGCCGCCCTTGACGATCATCCAGGTTCCGTCGGCGCCGGGCAGGCGGCACATGTTGTGGACGAGGAAGTTCATGCCGGTGCCGGGCGTGTCCCAGTCGCCGGTCAGGCCGGAAAAGCCGTCTGTCACCGCATACATGGCCTTCAGGAGGTCGGACTTGAAGCCGAATCGCTCGAGGTATTGGCCGACCGGCTTGCGGCAGAGGTCGACGAACGGTTTGCGCAGTGCCGGCCGCACGTACTTCTCGGCGGTGTCCTCGATCCCGAGCGGCTCCTCCAGCCATGTGCGGTGGACGTCGTCGCGGATCTCGCCGATCTCCTTCTGCAGAGCCTGGTTCGCGCGCCAGTCCTGCTCGGAGAAAAAAGCCAGGAACTGCACCTTCATCTCGGCCTGGTTCGAGCCGAACATCAGGTAGCGTTTGCCGGTCGTGGGCAGGAAGTAGTGAGGATCGCGGCGCAGGACCGGGATCTCGACCTCGAGCTTTCGCATCAGCTCGGGCGGCATCAGGCCGAGCAGGTAGGCGCCCGTCGAAGTGGCGAGCTGCGGCACTCTCCGGAACGGCTTCTCCGTTTTGGCGGCGCCGCCGACCGCGTCTTTGTCCTCGAGGACGACGACGTCGAGCCCTCCGCGGGCGAGCATCAGAGCGGCGACGAGGCCGTTGTGCCCCGCGCCGACCACTACCACGTCCGCCTGGTTCTTCATGACGCAGTTGTACCGCGTGCGTAGCTTTCGTGAGGAGGCGACAGATGGCGGACAAGCCGAAGGACAACAAGCCGGCGAGCGAGTTCGGCGAGGTGAAAGTCATCAAGAACGATCGCGGCATCGTCACCGAGGAAGCGCGGACCGGCGTGCAGCCGCGGCCCCTGGCCGACGGCTCGCTGCCGCCGATGAGCAACGCGCGCAATCCGATCGTGACCGATCCGTCGGGCAAGACGCCGGGCTCGGCCGAGTCAGGCGCGCTCGACAAGGCCCAGAAGAGCGAGCCGGGCAAGACGCCGGGCAAGGCGGAGGGCTAGAGTGTCGCGGCGTTGGCCGCGATCGAGGTCGAGGGACTGACGAAGTCGTTCGGCGGGCGTGTGGCCTGCCGGGACGTGACGTTTTCGGTCGGGAAGGGCGAAATCTTCGGACTGCTCGGGCCGAACGGCGCCGGGAAGACGACGACGCTGCGCATGCTGGCGGGTCTGTACGCGCCGGACGCGGGCACGGCCGTCGTGGCGGGCATCCGGATCCCCGGCGGTCCCGAGCTGCGCCGCCGCGTGGGCCTGTTGACCGAGCAGCCCGGGTTCTACGATCGACTGACCGCGCGCGAGAATCTCAAGTATTTCGCGGATTTGGAGGGCTCGCGGCGCGACCGCGTCCAGGCGCTGCTGGACCGGTTCGCGCTCGCCGAGCACGCCGATCGGCCGTTTGCCGAGCTGTCGCGCGGCATGAAACAGAAGCTCGCGATCGCGCGCGCGCTGGTCCACGAGCCGGAGGTCATTTTTCTCGACGAGCCGACGGTCGGGCTCGATCCCGAGGCGACGCGGGAGGTGCGCAGCGTGATCGCCGAGCTCTCCGCGGAGCACGCCACCATCATCCTCTGCACGCACCATCTCGACGAGGTCGAGCGGCTCTGCTCGCGGGCGGCGTTCATCGCGCAGCGGGTGGTGGCGGTGCACGAGATCCGGCGCGAGGACCTGCTGCGGATCGATCTCGCAGCGCCCTTCGCTCCCGACGGAGTGCGCGCGATGTGCAAGTCGCTGCGCTCTTCGGGGACGAGCCTGTTCATCGAGCCGCTCGCGCAAGTGCCTGATATCGTTGCAGCCTTGGTCGCGGCCGGGGCGCGCATCGAGGCGGTCGCCCCGCATCGCGATCCGCTCGAGGAAGCCTGGCTCTCGTTGCTCGCCGACGCGCGCGAGCAGGGGCTGACGGCATGACTCTTCTCGTCTTGCGCAAGGAGCTGCTCGAGCTGCGCCGCTCGCCGGTGCTCCTGCTCTCGATGGCGTCGCTGCCGGCGACGGTCGTGATCGTGCCGATCGCGCTGCTCGCGTGGGTGATGCACGCCGCCCCCGAGCAGGCGCTGGCGTTCGTCACCGACGTCTATGGCGGGCAGTCGATCGGCGCCGTCCTCGCCCGGAACTGGCTGCCGATGTTTCTCGTCTTGCCGATCTTTCTGCCGATCCTGCTCGCGGCGCAGTCGATCGGCGGCGAGCGCGAGCGGCGCACGCTCGAGCCGCTGCTCGCGACGCCGGCAAGTACACTCAGTATCATTCTCGGCAAGAGCATCGCCGCGCTGGTTCCCGCGGTCCTGATCACCTGGATCGCGGCGGCCCTGTTCTGCGCCGGGATCGACGCGGTCATCGGGCACTCGTTGCTCCCCGACGAAGCGTGGCTTTTCGGCACGCTCGTGTTGTCGCCTCTGTTGGCGTTGTTCGGCAACGCGATGGCCGTCGTCGTCTCGTCTCGCGTCCTCGACCCGCGCGCCGCGCAGAACCTCGCCGCGACCACGGTGCTCCCCTTGCTCGGCCTGCTCGTCGTCCAACTCGCGGGGCGCATCGCGCTCGGCCCCCGCTTCTACGTCGTGCTCGCGCTCGGCGTCGCGTTCGCCGACGTCGCGCTGGTCTTCGTCGCCGTGCGTTTGTTCGACCGCGAACGGCTGCTGACGAAGTGGCGCTAGTGGCGCTCCTTGAACCATGGCTCCATGATCTTCCGCGCGACCTTGACCGTGGCGATCCGCGGTGAAAGCCGCTGCGAGAAGATCAGAAACGCATTTTTCGTGCCGTGGATGGCGACGCGTTTTTTGCCGTCGAGCGCCTTGAGCGCGTACTTCGCGACCTCTTCGGACGTCGCGTAGCCAGGCGCCAGCGCGACGTTGGCTTCCTTCTGAAAGCCCGATTCGGTGACGCCCGGGCAGAGCGCCATCACGTGGATTCCGCGCGGGGCGAGCTCCTCGGCGAGCGCTTCCGAGAAGGAGAGGACGAACGCTTTCGACGCCGAGTACGTGGCGAACAAGGGCACCGGCTGGAAGCCGGCGGTCGACGCCAGGTTGATGATGAACGAGCCGGCCTGCAACCGTGGGAGGAAGAGGTGACAGAGATCGACCACCGCTTCGACGTTCAGCCGCACGACGTCGCGCTCGCGCATCCGGTCCTGTTCGGCGAACGGCCCGGCCGTGGCGAATCCGGCGTTGTTGACGAGGCCGGCGATCTTCGCCGGCGACGCCGCGAGCAGTTTCTCGCGTCCTTCCGGCGTCGTGAGGTCGCACTCGACCACGGTTCCGGCGACGTCGCCGCGCGATCGTGCCGCCAGCACCAGCGGGTGGCCCCGGCCTGCGAATTCGACGGCCAGCGCCCGCCCGATGCCCCGGCTGGCGCCGGTGATGACGACCGTTTCTTTCATGTGCGCTCACCCCTGGCGGCGGACTATAAAGGCCCCCGATGCAGGCGACGACAGTACCCGGAAAGCTGACGCTGCACCCGGCGTGGATCCTCTTCGCAGCAGTCGCGCTCGCGATCCCGATGGGCGCGCTGGTGATGCGCGCGCCCGTTCGCGGCGAGCTTCCCGTCCTCGCGAGCCTTCCCGCGTTCAAGCTGGTCGATCAGGAGAACAAGCCGTTCTCACGCGACGACATGCTCGGGAAGGTCTGGGTCGCGGATTTCGTCTTCACCAGCTGCGCCGACGCCTGCCCGCGGCTGCAGAACAAGATGAGGCACCTGCAGGATCGTCTCCTGCCGCCGGAGCAGGGCGGGACCATCGCGCTGCTCTCGATCTCGGTCGATCCCGAGCGGGATACCCCTGAAAAATTGCGTACTTACGCCGAGGCGTACGGAGCTCGAAAAGCTCTTTGGTGGTATCTGACCGGGCCGCAGAAGGACGTCGAGCGGACGGTCGTGCAAGGCTTCCACACCGCGATGGCGAAGCTGCCGGTGCCGGGTCGCGACCCGCACATCGAGGCCTTCGACATCATGCACGGGGAGCGGTTCGTGCTGGTCGACGCGCAGGGGCGGATCCGCGGCTTCTACGACGCCGACGATCCCGACGCGATCATCCGCGACGCGCGGCTGCTCACGCCCGGCGGGCGCGGATGACGCTGGTCGACGCGCTTCCGACCGTCAACGCCTCGCTCAATGCCGTCAGCGCCTGCGCGATCCTGACCGGCTATTGGGCGATCCGTACGAAACGGACCAGACTTCACTGGCAGTGCATGTCGGTCGCGTTCGTGGCGTCGGCGTTCTTTCTCGCCGGGTACCTGACCTACCACGCGCTCTCGAGCGTGCTGCATCACTACGCCGGCCCGTGGCGGCCGTTCTACCTGGGGATGCTGGCCAGCCACTCCCTGCTCGCGGTGGTCGCCCTCCCGCTCGTCCTGCGGACGATCTGGCTCTCGGCCGTCCGGCGGCAGTATGCGGCACATCGCCGCATCGCCGTGTGGACCTTCCCCGTGTGGGCGTATGTTTCCGTGACCGGCGTCCTTGTTTACTGGATGCTGTACCGATTATAGAAAGCGACACATGGCCTTCCGCATCATCGAGACCTGCATCGGCTGCACCGCGTGCGTGAAGCGCTGCCCGACCGACGCAATCTCGGGCGACCGCAAGGTGCTGCACATCATCTCGCCCGAGTTGTGCATCGACTGTGGCGCCTGCGGCGTCGTTTGCCCGACCGACGCAATCCTCGATCAGTACGGCAACGTGCAGCACCTGCTCAAGAAGAACGAGCGCCCGCTCGCCTTCGTCTACGAGCAGGCGTGCACCGGGTGCGAGAAGTGCGTCGAGCGCTGTCCGTTCGAGGCGCTGGAGATGGTCCCGGTCAAGGACCCGAACAGCTTCCTCGGGATCGTCTCGGTGATCGAGAAGAACTGCACCGGCTGCCGGGAGTGTGAAAAGGCATGCCCGTACGACGCGATCTTCATCTACCGGAAGGACCGCGTGCCGGAGTGGCTGAAGAACTCGCAGGTCGAGAAGGCCGCGTAATTCGGGCGCACTCTACACAATGTGCGTCAGGCCGACGTAGTCGGAGAGCCGCTTGTTTTTTTTAAGTCGCGTCGGCGCCGCAGAGCGGCGCCGTGCTGTACAGGGGGCTCCGCCCCCCGTACCACCCCCCGGCCCGGGTCTGCCGGCCTGGCCGCAAACACGCGGCATCCGACGACGCGGGTCGACCACCGGATCCCACGCGACCCGGGCTGAAGCCCGGGTCTGGCATTGTCGGTACCTGTATCGAACGCTAAGCCTCCTTCGGAGGCTCCATCGGCGATGCATTGTCTTTGACGGCGTTCGTGCCAAATCAGGGTCGCCGCGGAACAGCCCCCTTCAGGGGGCTTACCTTTGGCGAACCATGCGAATGCTAGACCCGGCCTTCAGGCCGGGTCGTCGTGGTTACCTGGCGTTGGGCCGGCAACGTGACGACCGGCACGGTTCCGGAACCTCGTCAGAACCGGCCGGGGGGTGGTACGGGGGGCGGAGCCCCCTGTACAGGTCGGCGGCGCTGTGCGCCGCCGCCGCACAAAAAGAAGAATGTTGCGCGAATCGTCCAGCTGCGATCACGACACGCGATGAGTCAGCGTGCGCAGCGATCATCTTTATTCGTCGTCGCCCGCGTCTTCCGCCTCGTCCTCTTCGTCTTCGGTCTCGGGCTCCTCGGCCGCCGGGGCCTCGGCCTCCTCGGCTTCTTTCGCCGCCGCTGCCCGCTGCTGCCGCGCCGTCTGCGGCTTGGCCACAGGGGCTTCCCGTTGGTCGGCGCCGCACTTCGGGCAGGACGGCACCGGCTTCTTCAGGTCGTAGAACTTGGTGCCGCACTTGAAGCAGATGTACTTGGTGCCAAGGTCGCGGGCCATTCGTGGTCCCTCGGGTGTTCGGGCGCGGGCGGAATAGACCAGCATTTACGCGGTGTCAATGGTAGCTTGCGCGCGTCATGCTGATCGCGCTTCTGGTCGCGTTCACCCATCCGAATCCACAGCCGCCGCCCGACCTGCCGCCTTCCGTCTATCGGGAGCGGCGCGAGAAGGTGATGAAAGAGCTCGGCGGATGCGCCGCGGCCATCGCCGCCCAGGGAGCGGAACCTCCGGGACCGGTTACGGAATTTCGCCAGGACGACGACTTCTTCTGGCTCACCGGGTTGAGCGAGCCGAAGGCGTGGCTGCTGCTGTTTCCGAGAGCGAAGTACCGGCGGCAAGTCCTCTATCTCAAAGCGCGCGATCCCGAGCTCGAGCAGTGGACCGGCCGCCGCGAGCCGATCTCGCCCGCGCTCAAGTCGCAGTACGGAGTCGACTACATCCGCCGCGGCGACGGGGGCGAGGCGCTCCTCGCCAGCGCGCCGCCGCACGAGTGCGTCGCGATCATCGCGCCGCCGGGCGACCTGAAGGACGAGCGCAACGACGTGAAAGCCGTCCGCCAGGCTGCGTCCGCCCTCGGCCTCAAGCTCGTCTACAAGCGCGACCTGCTGGTGAGGTTGCGCGAAGCGCACGGTCCCGAAGAGGTCGCGCTGATGGAGCAGGCCATCGCCGCCACCCGCGCCGGCCACGAAGCCGCCGCGCGCTCGACCGTCGCGGGCGCCAGCGAGCGCGACGTCCAGACGCAGATGGAGTTCGGCTTCTTCGGCGCCGGCGCCACCGGTCTCTCGTACGGCCCGATCGTCGGCAGCGGCGAGAACGGCGCGGTCCTCCACTGGGGAAAGAACTCGCGCATCCTGAAGGACGGGGACATCGTCGTGATCGACTCGGCCGCGGAGTACGGCCGCTACGCCGCCGACGTGACCCGCACCTACCCGGTCAGCGGCAAGTTCAACGAGGAGCAGGCCAAGGTCTACCGCGCCGTCTACCAGGCGCAAGAGGACGTTCTCGCCGCGATCAAGCCCGGCGCGGCGATGGTCGACCTCCAGGAAGCCTGCGAGCAGTCCTTGAAGCGCTCCGGATACCTCGAGAAATTCATCCATGGTTTCGGGCACTTCATCGGCCTGAACGTGCACGACGTCGGCTTTTCCGGCACGCCGCTGCCGCCCGGGGCGATCTTCACCGTCGAGCCGGGCATCTATCTTCCCGAGCGCGGCTTCGGCGTGCGCATCGAGGACGAGGTCCTGATCCTGCCGAACGGCAAGTGGAAGCTGCTCACCGCCAATTTCCCCCGGAAACTCGAAGACGTAGAAGCGTGGGTCGCGCGGGCACGGCGGTGAGTGGTATTTTTACCCACCCAGCCGGAGATCGACCATGGCTCTCAACGTCGTCCTGGTTCCGCAGCGGCAGAGTCCCAACGGAATGGCCCTTTCCTGGAATTCGCTCGAGGGCGTGTCGGCGTACCAGATCTTCGTCGCCCAGCGGCGGATGACGCCCGAAGAGATCGAAGCGGCGGCCACCTTGAACGGCACCGACGATTGCTTCGTCGCCAAGGTCGGCGCCGAAGTCAGCTCGATCGTCGACGACATCACGCCGCAGGGCGAGGCGCGCCATTACGGCGTGGCGATGATCTTCGACGACGGCTCGGTGAAGGCGGCCCGGTTCCGGGCGGTCCCCGACGGCGGCGCGGCCGATTCGTTCCATCTCTCGGCGGTCAAGATGCGGATGACGACCGGGTCGTACCGGATCAAGCCGCCGCCGGCGGCCGCCGCGTCGACGTCGGCGAGGGCGATCGCGGCGCCGCCTTCGACGCGCGCTGCCGCCGAAGACCCGCTGGAAGCCCGCAAGCGTGCGCAGCGCGAAGCGCGCGCGAAGGCCGCCGGAGAAGCGCCGGCCACGGCGCCGGAGACGCCACCGGCTCGTGCGGCTCCTCCGCCCGCGCCGGCTCCGGCACCCGCCGAGGAAGACCCGGTCGAGGCGCGCAAGCGCGCGCAGAGGGAAGCGAGGGAGCGCGCCGCAGCGGCCGCGCCCGCGCCGGCCGCGCCCGCGGCGCGATCGGCCGAGAGCCGCGAAGCTCCCTCGAGCATCGCGTCGGCCGAGCCGCCGCCGCAGCCGGCCACGGTTCCGCTCAGCGAGCCCATCGACATCCGCATGCAGGGCGCGACCCAGACCTGGGACGGCCTGCGCATCTACTGGGACCGCGAGCCCCGGGCGGCGGCGTACGAGATCATCGCCAGCGATCACCAGATCTTCGGCGACGAGCTGGCCGACGCGCTGGCCGGAAAGGCCGATTTCACCACCGCGGCCGCGGTCGCGGCGTCGGTGACCTGCGTGCTCGACAACGTGACGCCGCGCGACTCGCGCGGATGGTACGCGGTCCTCGTCCGCCACCGCGACGGGAAGCGCGCCCCGCATCCGTTCAGGGTCGGCGACGCCGCGACCAGCGGCAAGACCAGCGGGCCGTTCCTGAATCCCAACCGGACCGGCGAGGTCCGCGCCGAGGTCGAGGGCCTGCTCGCCGACGCCCGCGAGCAGTGGGACCGCTGGAAGAAAGAGCAGGACGGCGGCGCCCGGCGCGAAGCGAAGCGGATGGTGGGCGACGCGCTCCTGATCTGGCCCGACTATCCCGCGGCGAAGAAGCTGCAAGCGGAGCTCACGTAATCGACCTCATCTGTCCTTCCTGCCGGCGCCACACCGAGCGGGGACTCGAGATGTACACGGTCGAGCGGGACGGCGATCTCCTGCGCTGCCGCGGGTGCGCCCGGACCTACCCGGTGCTCGACGGAATTCCCGTGTTGTTCAAGGATCTTGCGCAGACGGATACGCTCGGGTTCTTCACGCCCCTGAACCAGCCCGAGGCGCTCGCGGCGATCGCCGCCGCCGGTCCCGACGGCGCGCCGCTGCCGCACCTGGTCGAGCAGCTCTCGAGCTACCTGCCGGCGTGGGAGTCGGGCTTCGAAGGGCTCGCGCAGAAATTGCGCGATCGCCCGCCCGTCGACCTCGCGCTCGAGATCGGCTGCGGCGTCGGGCGCGGGCTGTTCGAGCTGTCGCGGAACGCGAACGCGGTCGTGGGCCTCGACCGCAGCGGATCGTTCCTTCGCGCCGCGCGGACGCTGCTGTCCGGCCAGGATCTGCCCTACGCGCGGCGGATGTCGGGCCGCTCGTACGTGCGCGCCTCGGTGCGCGCGCCGTCGGCGGTTACGAATGTGCAGCTCGTCTGCGGCGACGCGCTCGACCCGCCCTTCGCGCCCGAGCAGTTCCAGCGCGTGGTGGCGTTCAACGTCCTCGACAGCGTCCGCTCGCCGCGCGCGCTGCTGCACCACATCCACCAGCTGGCCACGCCGCGCGCCGAGATCCTGCTGGCTTCGCCCTACGCCTGGCGCGACGACGTGGTCCCCGTCGCCGAGCGTCTCGGCACGAGCGACCCGGCCACTGCGCTTCGTGAGGAAATCCGCACACTTGGCTGGTCGATCAAAGAGGAGGCCGAGGTTCCCTGGACGCTGCGCCGCGACGCCCGCGCGCTGAGTCTGTATCAAACGCATTTCGTGCGTTGTCTGAAAGCTGAGGCATGAGGCCGGAGGCCTACTTCTTCTCCGGCCCCGGCTCTTTCAGCTCGTGCACTTCCTCGACCTCGTCGTCGGAAACGTCGGCCGGGCTTTCGGCGTCGAACGCGTCCGGCCCGCGGGCGACCTGCGCCCACTGCTTGTCGGTCGACATCTCGGTCTCGACGGCGAGGGCGACCTCGGCCGCCAGCGCTTCGTCCGAGTGCGCCGGATCTTCCGCGACGATCTTGGGCATCCGCGAGGCCGCCGCCGCGGCAGCCGCGGCTTCGGCGGACCCGATCTTCTCGTCCTTCGCGAGGTCGCCGAACGGTGCCACGAAGGGCGCCGGCGGCGCCGCCTCGACCTTGACCTCCGCTTTGGGCGCCTCGGCCACCGCGGCGAACTCGCCGGTCGCCTGCGGTTTCGCCGGCGCGGGCTCGAGGACGATCTTTCGCGTCTCGACCAGCGTCTCTTCCGGCGGCGGAGGCGCGAGCGGCTCCGGCACGGCGGCCGGCTCGTCCGGCTCCTCGGCCAGCGAGGCCGCCGCCGGATCGACTTGGACGCGGGCGCGGACGATGCCCGAACCGTCGGCGGTGTGCTTCAGACCCGGACACGCGAGCCGAACGACCGTCTCGCCGCCGGAATCGACCGCCTGGTGCCACTCGGGGTCGACCTTGTCGCCGCGCGCCGGTTCGATCAGCACCCAGTTGCACAGGGCGGCGCCGCGTTTGAGCCACGCCGTGCGCGGCTTGCAGTCGCCGCCTTTCGCCTCCCGGACCACCGCCTGCGCGACCGGCTCCAGGGAGGCTGCCGGATCGGGGGCACGGGGCCCGTCCTCGAGCCGCGTCAGGAGCTGCGCCGCGACCGGCAGATCGGCCGGCGCGTAGAACTCGATCTCCTCCGACAGCCGCTGCAGCGCTTCCTGCCGGGCCGCGGCGCTCGCCGATGCCTCGCCCAGCCGCTGCGTGGTCCCGTCGGCAGGGGCGCCGAGCAGCTCCGCCTCGGCCGCCAGCGCGGCCGCCTTGTCCGCCCGCTCGGTGTCGGAGCGCGCGCGAGACAACGCCGCCGCCGCGGTGGCGCGCAGCTCGTGTCGCAGACCCTCGGCATAGGCTTCGACGGCCGTGGTCTTGTGCGTCGCCGCCGCCGCCCGGCTGATCACCTGCGCGGCCGGCTTCTCGAACCCCGGACCGGCGACGTCGGCCGCCGCCAGCGCGCGCGAGATCTGCGACTGCATCGCCGTCAGCCGCTCCTCGATGTTCCCCAGCCGGGCAAACCCGGCCTCGAGCTCGGCCAGCCGCTTCTCCAGCGCCGCGGCCTTGTCGGGCGAGAGCCTCGGCACGTCGGAGGGCGTCATCGAGGCCCGCGGCGACGCCGGCATCTGTTCGATGACGTCGATCTTTCCCCGGCCGTTGGAATTGACGACCAGCGTCGCGCCTTCCTGCCGCCGCTCGCGCACGGTCCGGATGAAGCGATTGACGGCCTCCTGCACCCGCTGGACGTCGCCCGCCGTGCCGCGCATCGAGCTCTTGACGATGTCGCCGACCAGCTGATCGGTCCGGTACGCGGTCGAGAGCTTGAGGTTGTCCTTGGCGGCCTTGATCCGGACCTTGCGCGGCAGCCCGCTCGCCGCGAGCAGCGCCGCGCCGTCGAACTCGCGCGGCAGCTCCGCCTCGATCTCGAGCGGAACTTCGACCATCCGCGGGTCCGGCCGCGCCACCAGCTTGACGCTGAACACGGTGAAATTCTGCCATGTCTGCGGCCGTAAGGCACGGAAAGTCCGGGATGACCGCAGGTCGCACTCCATGCTACCTAGGCGGACGTATGTCGATGCCCGCAGTCGAGAAGGCGCCGGAATCGAGAGCGCCGCGGACCGCGACCGCCGACCGCGTCCCGGTGGCGGCAGAGGAAGAGGTTCACCAGCCGTTCATCCCTGCGGAAAACGACATCCCCGAGCTGACGCCGGTGCCGCTGATCGTCGGGGCGCTGCTCGGGATCCTCTTCGGCGCGTCGAGCATGTACCTGGTGCTCAAGGTCGGCCTGACGGTTTCGGCGAGCATCCCGGTCGCGGTCCTCTCGATCACGATCTTCAGGGGTTTCACGAAAGTCTTCCGAACCCGGCGCGCGACGATCCTCGAGAACAACATCACCCAGACCGCCGGAAGCGCCGGCGAGAGCATCGCCTTCGGCGTCGGCGTGACCATGCCGGCGCTCTTGATCCTCGGCTACAACCTCGAGATTTCGCAGCTGATTCTGGTCAGCGTCCTGGGCGGGCTCCTGGGTATCTTGTTGATGATCCCACTGCGGCGCGCGCTGATCGTGAAGGAAGCGAAGACGCTCACCTACCCGGAGGGCACCGCCTGCGCCGAAGTGCTCATCTCCGGCGAGACCGGAGGCACGACGGCCAAGACCGTCTTCGCCGGCCTCGGAGTCGGCGCGGTGTTCGCCCTCGGGTACAAGGCGTTCGGGTTCTTCAAGGACATCCCCGAGAAGATCTTCGGCAAGTGGTACGACGGCGGAAACCTCTCGATCGAAGTCGGCCCCGAATTGATGGGCGTCGGCTACATCATCGGCACGCGCATCGCGATGATCATGGGCGCGGGCGGGATCCTCTCGTCCCTGGTGCTGATGCCCGCGATCAAGCTCTTCGGGAGGAGCGCGACGACGCCGATCTATCCCGCGACGACCTTGATCAAGGACATGTCGACGGACGACGTCTGGCATCAATATATTCTGTATATCGGGGCAGGCGCCGTGGCCGCGGGCGGAATCATCTCTCTTTTCAAGAGCTTACCGACCATCATCGGCGGCGCGATGCGCGGCATGCGGTCGCTGCGCGGCGTCGCCGGCGCGACCGGGCCGCTGCGGACCGAGCGCGACATCCCGCTCTGGATCGTGGGCCTCGGCTCGGTGGCGTTGATCATCGTCTGCACGCTGGTGCCATCGTTCAAGATCAACGTCCTCGGCGCCGTGCTGCTGTTCGTCCTCGGGTTCCTCTTCGTCACCGTCAGCTCGCGGCTGACCGGCGAGGTCGGCAGCTCGTCGAATCCGATCTCGGGCATGACCGTCGCGACGCTCCTGATCGTGAGCAGCATCTTCTTCGCGCTCGGCTGGGTCTCGCCGCCGTACAAGGTCGCGGCGCTGAGCATTGCCGCGGTCGCGTGCATCGCGATCTCGAACGGCGGCACGACCTCGCAAGACCTCAAGACGGGGTACCTGATCGGCGCGACGCCGTCGCGGCAGCAGATCGCGATCCTCGTCGGATCGCTCGCTTCGGCGCTCGTGCTCGGCTTCGTCATCCTGAAGCTCAACGACGCCGGCACCATCTTCGCATCGCGCAGCTACCCGGACGTGACCTTCACGCAGAGCGACTACACCGGCACCCGCGAGCACCTGCGCGGCCCGGACGCCGACCGCGATTCGCGCGAGTACAACGTCGTCTGGCTGAAGGAGCCGCGCGGCAGCGTCCCGTCCGGCAAGTACCTGGTCGACGACTCGGGCCACGTCAAGTACCTCGAGGACCCCGGCATCAACGGCAAGCTCGACACCCGCGACAACGGCGAGAAGGTGAAGGCCAAGTTCTCGGCGCCCAAGCCGGTGCTGATGTCGTTCATCATCGAAGGGATCATGACCCAGAAGCTCCCCTGGGGGCTGGTGCTGATCGGGGTCTTCATCTCGGTCGTGCTCGAGCTGTGCGGGATGTCGTCGCTCGCGTTCGCGGTCGGCGTTTACCTACCTTTGTCCACCTCGACGCCGATCATGATCGGCGGCCTCGTCCGGTACGTCGCCGACAAGACCGCGAGCAGGAGGCTGTCGGATGCGGAGGCGGAGAGCGGGCCGGGCGTGCTCTTCTCCTCGGGTCTGATCGCGGGCGCGTCGGTGATCGGGACCATCCTCGCGTTCCTGCAGCTGTCCGAGCCGACGCGGAATTTCCTCAATTCGATCAACGTCTCGTCGAAGATTCCGGGGTTTGCGACCAGCGATCTGATCTCGCTGCTCCTGTTCCTCGGCCTCGGCGCCGTGCTCTGGGCAGTCGCGACCGAGCGCTGGCTGTCCGACAAAAAGGCATGATCGAAGTTCGTCTCGCCGAGACCCCGGCCGACTTGAAAGCCGCCCTGCGGCTGCGCTGGACCGTGTTCGTCGAGGAGCAGGGCGTGCGGCCCAGCGACGAGCTCGACGGGCGCGACGAGAAGGACGCGGTCCACGCCATCGCCTCGCTCGACGGCGTGCTCTGCGGCGCCGGCCGGTTCATTTTCCTCGAGCCGGGAGTCGCCAAGATCCAGCGGATGGCGGTGATCGACGACGTGCGAGGGCGGGGCGTCGGACGCGCCCTGCTCGCGTTCCTCGAAGCCGAAGCCAGACAACGCGGCGCGACAAAGCTCACTCTCGACGCGCAGGTCCGCGCCCGCGGGTTCTACGAGAAGGCCGGCTACCGGTCGCACGGTCCCGAGTTCGACGACGCCGGTATCCCACACATTGCGATGAAAAAGGCCGCTTGACTGCCCGCCGCTCGCGATTACACCTTTGCGCCATGAAATCACTCTTGATCGCGGCCGGCATCGCGCTCATGGCGCTCAGCGCCCGGGCCGATTCCGAAAAGCACGACGGCTTCGGCGAGCTCACGATCGATCAGGTCTCGGATCTGATCGCGAAGCACGGCGCCGACGTCTTCGACAACAACGACCAGGGCACGTACGCCAAAGGCCACGTGCCGACGGCGAAGTGGGTCTCGTTCAAGGACGTGAAGGCGAGCGACCTGCCCACGGACCACTCGCGCAACCTCGTGTTCTATTGCGCGAACACACATTGAATGGCCTGCCATCAGGCCGCCCGTGCGGCGGTCACCTACGGCTACAAGAACGTGTTCATCATGCCGGAAGGAATTCAGGGCTGGGAGAAAGCCGGCAAGCCAGTCGAAAAAGGATAGTCATTTCACGGTGAAGACGCGGTCGGTTCGGTTGACCGCGTTTTTCACCTTCAGGCCTTTGCGGTTCAGGATGTCGATGCTGACCTTGTGCGTCCCGCGGCGGGCGCGGCGGAGCGGGTGGGGTTTCCACTCGGTCAGCAGCGGCAGCTCGCGGCGGTCGAGGACGACCCGGATTTTGTCGCCCCGGCGCGCAACCCTTCCGTTCGCGAGGTAGAAGTCGAGCACGGGCCGCTCCGCAACGGGCGGATCGGCCGCCGCGCCCTGCAGCGAGAGTCTCGGTGCGTCTTTGGACGGCACCCCGATCGGCAGCACGTAGGTCAGGATCGGTTTATGCGGGTCGGGCCAGGCGACGAACTCGGCCGCTTTGCCCGCCTTGCCCGAGAGCTTCGGTCCGAGCCAGAAGCGCGCCATCGCGAACGCGTGCGGGGCCTTGACCACCTCGTGCCAGGGCCGGCAGAGCACGCCGCGCACGAGGTGCGGTCCGGGCTGGAGCCCGGTCAGGTCGAGCGGCAAGCTGACGTCGTCGACCTGCATCGCCGGCTCGTTGTCGACGATGATGTGCGCGTGCGGCACGGGTCCGCCCGGGTGCAGCGCCCCGATGGCGTACCCGGCGATCTCGAGTCGGATCTCGACCGGCCTGCCGTCATCGAGCTGGCTCAAGTCGGTTGGCGCCTTGAATTTCAACGAGGCCCTGGCGAACGCCCTGTCGTCGCCTTTCTTGCGCGGGTCGTCCTCGACGCGGGCGGGCGGCGGCCCCTTCGGCGCCGATTTGCGGTGGCGCCGTCGCGCGGCGTGGGCGGCTGGGGCGACGAGCAGCAGCGAAAGGCCGCACGCCGCAAGCCGCAAGGCGCAAGCCGTCATCGCGCAACCTCGAAACGCTGCAGGGTGCGCCAATTGCCGGTCACGTCGAGCAGGTGCGCCCGCAGTTGCCGCTGGTCGGCCTCGATTCTCAACAAAGGCATCGTCGCGTCCATCGGCCCCGCGGCGTCCGACGCGACCGAGGCCCAGGTCCCGAGGTTCACGTAGAGCCGCTGCACGCCGGGCCGGCCTTCGTGCACTCCCCAGTCCATCACGTGCGTGTGGCCGAGCACGAGGATGTCGGGCGGCGGCGGCTTGCCCGGCAAGGGCCGCGAGCCCTCGAGCGCGTCGAGCGCCGTCCGGCCGGCGCGCTCCCAGAGGTCGTCGTCGTCCTTCAGCTTGGACCGGATGAGCCCCGGCGTCGCCAGCCAGGCCGCCGCGCGCGACAGGTATCCGTTCTCGACCAGCAGCTCGAGAAACGCATCGATGAACCGCTCGAACACGCCCGGCTTGAGCCACCGCTCGAGCACCGGCACCACGCGCTCTTCGGGGCGCAGCGCGATCACCCGATCGGGATCGATGTGCACGTTGCTCCGCGGCGCGAGGTGCCGCAAGAACGGGATCACCGCGTGATGGAGGATGGCGGTCATCGTCTCGCCGCCGCCCGTCGGCGTCGCGCAGGACGGGTCCCACGCGTGTCCGTGCTGGAGCACGACCCACTTGTCCATCACCCGCCGCACCGCCTGCGGCTCGATCTGCACGCGCGACAATCCGGCCGCGTCGAGCGCCTCGCGGCCTCCCTCCTCGCCGAGATGGCGGTCGTGGTTCCCCGGC
The DNA here is from genome assembly GCA_020201435.1 of Myxococcales bacterium. Lineage (GTDB taxonomy): Bacteria > Myxococcota > Myxococcia > Myxococcales > 40CM-4-68-19 > 40CM-4-68-19. The sequence goes on along the minus strand of JAIVGS010000016.1, from coordinate 2,781 downwards.
ACCAGCGTCACCTGCGCTTGTTGCGACAACGTCTCCAGCGCCTCCAGCGCGATCGGGTTGTTCTCGCGGATCGCGCGCATGACCGGCGGCAGCGGCCGCAGCGGCTTGTCCTCGATCGGGACGTCGAGGGCGAGCCCGAACCCGGTCAGTCCCTTGCGCGGCGGCTGCGCCGCGGTCAGGTCGAAGACGTCGCCGAGCAGCACCAGCTCGTTGTCCTTGCCGCGCGCGATGCCGGCGCAGAGGTCGGCGAAGCGCAGTCCCTGCTCGGGATCGCGAAACATCGACGCGAGCGTGCTCTCACCGAGATGGAGATCGCTGACGACGAACAGCGCCATTTGCACGATCACTTTAGGGCAAAAGCGCACCGCGAAGGCGCGAAGGCGCGAAGAAAGAATTTTTCAAAAACCTTCGCGTCCTTCGCGCCTTCGCGGTGAAATTTTGCTTTTTCGGCCGTTCCAGCCCTCCTGGCGCAGGAGCGTGGCTTGCAGGCGGGCGACCTGCGGCGCGAGGGTGCCGTCCCACCGCGCCACACGCCACCACGGGATGTCGCCCAAGGTATGCAACGCTGCCACCACCGCCCGGGCGCCGCCGGGCTTGCCGGCGCGCAGCGCGACCTCGCCGTAGGAGAGCGTCGTCCCGCGCGGAATCCCTCGCACGATCCGCGCCACCTTGCGCTGGAACGCCGTCATCCCTTGTAGAGGATCACGTCGACGTCGGAGATGGCCACCATCCCGTGGCCGATCATCTGATCGATGTACGGCAGCGCCTTCTCGATCTTTTCCGCGGAGTCGACGATCACCACCGTGATCGGCTCGTCCTCGCTCCGCCACACCGCCCGCTTGTGGATCCGGCCGCTCGCGCCGTAGCCCTCGATGCCGCGGTAGACGGTGGCGCCGGCCAGGTCGAGCTGGTGGAACCGCTTGACGAGAGCGTCGAACAGCGGCTCACCCTCCCAGGTGTCGTTCGCGCCGATGTGGATGCGGAGCATCTTCGCCTTTCCGGTCAGCTTCTGGTGCTGCACGGATCGCTCCTCATGCTTGTGCTGCTTCGCTTTCAGAACCTGGACCTCGTGGACCGCGACCAGTCCCTCGGGTACGAGCGCGTCGACGTCGGGGAGGGCGCGGTCGATCGCCGCGGCGTCGTCGATCGCTTCGACCGTCACCGGCAGGTCGGGCGGCGCGTCGGGCGAGAGCGCCTCGTGCAGCTTGCCGGTGTGACCGAATCCCATCAGGCCGCGGGTGGCGGTGGCGCCGGCGACGCCGTGACGTCGCAGCGCGTCGAGGACCTCGCGCCACACCGGCTTGCCGGCGTGACGCTCGCTCTCGCTGACGTAGACGACCAGCCGCTTCATCGCGCGACCCAGCTTCCGAGGAGCACCGCGCCGAAGCCGAGGATATTCGAAGCCAGCACGTAGGCGAGAGCGCCGGCCGGCTGGCCGAGCTGCAGCAGCCGCATCGTCTCATACTCGAACGTCGAAAACGTCGTGTACGCGCCGACGAACCCGACCGGCAGCAGGTAGCGCAGGTTCGGGCTCGTCAGGCGCGCGGTCAGGGCCGCGATCAGGAAGCACCCGGTCAGGTTGATGCACAGCGTTCCCCACGGCCAGCCGGTCCCGAGGCGCCGCGCGAAGCCGGTTCCGACGAGGAAACGTGCGACGGCGCCGAGCGCCCCGCCGACTGCGACGAGGAGCACCGGCGCCGCGCGATCGAGCATTTCCCTTGCTTACTGCAATGTCACGTCGTCGAACAGGGTGTACGTCGGGTCTGCGCTGTAGTTGTCGTCGTGGCTCGTCAACGTCAGCGTGTAGCTGTGCCCGGCGGTGACCGAGGCGGTCGCGTTGGTCCACGTGTACGAGGCGGCGCACGTCTTCGGCACCACGGTCGCGGTGGTGCCCGCGGTGTTGTCCCTGAGCGTCACCGTGACCCAGTCGTAGGTCACCGTGTCGGGGCAGTTGTTGGCGTAGTAGAGGCTGAGGCGCGAGACGCCGGAGGGCGCCGTGAACGTCTGCACGATCGAGCTGTCGCCGCTGGTGGCGGCCGTGTTTCCGGCGAGCGCGGCATACGACCCGGAGTGCGCGACCGTCGTGATCCCGGTGTGCGCGCCGCTGCTCGTCCAGCCGCTCAGGCTGCCGCTCTCGAACCCCCCGTTGGTGATGCCGCCGCCGGTCGGAGGCGGCGCGGAGGCGCCGATCGAGACGTCGTCGAAGAGGGTGAAGGTCGGGTCACTCGAGTAGTTGTCGTCGTGGCTGGTCAGCCTGAGGGTATAGCTGTGGCCGCTGGTCACGTTGCCGGTGACGGATTTCCAGCCGGCCAGCGCTCCGACCGCGGTGCGGACGCAGGTTTTGGCAAGCAGGGTCGCCGTCGATCCGGCGGTGTTGTCGCTGAGGGTGATGGTGGTCCAGTCGTAGGTCACCGAGTCCGGGCAGCTCTGGTTGTACCAGGCCGTCAGCGTGCCGCTGCTCGAGGCGGTGAAGGTCTGGCTGAACGTGCTGTCCCCGTTGGTCGGGCTGGTCGAACCGGCGCGCGCGCACCACGACCCGCCGTGGCAGCTCGAGCTGACCGCGGCGGTGGTGCCGGCCGTGCTCCAGCCCGAGGTGTCGCCGCTTTCGAACCCGCCGTTGGCGACGCCGCTGCCGCCGCCGCTGCCGGCGATGGTGACCGAGACGCTGGTGGCGTGCGACGCCGAGCCGTTGTTGCCGGTGACGGTGATGGTGTACGTGCCGCCGGCGGCGGTGCCGGCGTTGACGGTCAGCGTCGCGCTCCCGCCCGAGGTGACCGAGGT
>JAIVGS010000113.1 GCA_020201435.1 Myxococcales bacterium | reverse complement strand
CCCCCGGATCCCTGAACGTTCCGTTCCGTTCCGTTCCTTAGGTTCCCTCTCCGATGTTAAAAGGCGCCGTGCGCCTGCTCGTCTTCCTGCTCGCCGCCTCCTGCGCCGACTTCCAGGCGAAGCCGACCTTCCCCGTCGACGCCAAAGGCACGCCGGTCGTCTCCGAACAGGCCATCCTCGGCATCTCCGACGACGGCGACGCCGCGGTCGCCCAGCTGACCGATGCCGACGGCCAAAAGCCCGAGCTCGCGCTGCTCGTCTTCGATCGCCGTGGTCGTCCGAGCAAACCGGTCGCAACCGCGCCGCCGGACGTCGCTCGCGCGGTCGCGCAGCGAGTGCGGGAAGCCGGCCGGCGGCCCTCGCCCGTACTCGCCGCCGCGCTCGCGGCCGAGTGGCCGGAGGCTCCCCGCCGGGCCGCCGAGCTCGGGTTTACGCCACGAGCGCCGGCGATGCCCGAGCCCGGTCGCCGCCGCTGGCCGATCGCCGGCGCACCCGAGGTCGGCTCGCTCCCGCTCGCGCTGCGGCTGGCCGACTCCGGCGACGACCCGCGCGCCCTCGTGTTGCTGCTCTCGGAAAAACCGGCCGGCGACGAGATCGAGCTCGCCCGCATGCCGCTCGCGGGCGTCGCGGTCGCGCCGGAATTGTGGATCGTCCGCGACGTCGCCTGGCTCGTCTCCGGCTCGTTCCTCGAGAGCGGCCCGCTCCACCGCGCGGTCGGCGTGCGGCGCGGATCGCTCTCCCGCGGCGAAGCCCAGCTCCACAACGCGCACGGCCTCGCCGACTACGCCGCCGGCGATCTCGACGCGGCGCGGCGCGAGTTCGACCGCGCGATCGCCGCGGACCCCGGCTTCGTCGACGGCCTGTACAACGCCGCCTCGGCCGCCGCCCTGTCCGACAGGCTCGCGGAAGCCGTCGCCCTGTTGCGCCGCGCTGCCGAGGCCGATCCGGCCCGCGTCCAGGTCCTCGGCCGGAACGACGACGACCTGAAAATCCTCCGTAAACGCGCGGATGTGCGCGCTCTGTTGGGCCTGCGCCGGCCTCCTCCGGACAACGTACCGCCCCCGCCGTAGACCCTGTGCTAGGTTCCGCCGCCATGCCTTTTCTGGCCCTCCTCGCGTCCTGCGCGCTGCTCGCCGCGGCCCCGGCCTCGCCGTCCGGCGAGCTGTCGGAAGAGCGCGCGAAGCAGATCCTGCCGCGCGCCGATCTGAGCCAGCTCACCGGCCAGCAGCGGGCGCAGTTCCTCGAGATCGCCGGCGACACCTTCGACTACGCGGGCTGCAACGACACGCTCGCCCAGTGCCTGCGGGCCAACGTCCAGGACCGTCACGCGCTGCGCATGACCGAGCTGATCAAGGGCATGCTGGTCGAGGGCTATACGCCGAGCGTGATCATCGAGCTGATCGAGCGCTACTACGCCTCGTTCCCGAAGGAAAAGCGCGTCAAGGTCAACGAAGCCGACTGCCCGCAGATGGGCGACCCCCGGGCGCCGGTGGCGGTGGTCGAGTACTCCGATTTCCAGTGCCCTCACTGCGCGGCCGCGCAGAAGCCGCTCCACGACCTCATCCAGGCGCTTCCGGGCCGGGTTCGTCTGTGCTCGAAGTACTTCCCGCTGCCCTCGCACAACCGCGCCCAGGTCGCCGCCGCCTGCGCCGAGTTCGCCCGCCAAAAGGGCAAGTACTGGGAGATGAGCGAGATGCTCTTCGCCCACCAGGACGAGCTCGAGGACGGGCAGCTCAAGGCGTACGCGAAGCAGCTCGGCATCGACGGCAACCAGATGCTCAAGGAGGTCTACGCCGGCAGGTTCGACGCGGTCGTCGAGAAGCAGAAGCAGGAGGGCGTCGGCGCCGGTGTGAACGCGACACCCACCCTGTTCTTCGACGGGCGGAAGTACACGCTGCCGATCAAGCCCGAGTTCCTCGTCTTCTCCGCGCAGGACGAAGAGGAGTGGAAGCGCAACAAGGGCGGGTGGGACAAGGAATGATGTTCGCGCTTCTGCTCGCCGCCGCCGCGGACGCCGGCACCCCCGTTCCCATCGCGCCGCTGCAGACCGCGCCGGACATCGTTCCGCTGGTGCCGCCGCCGCCGGAATACACGCTCGAGCTCAAGGATGCGCGCTGGCGCGTGCACGTGAACTTCCGTCCGGGCGAGCCGCAGCCGGGAGAGGTCGTCGAGCTGACGTTCGACGTCGGCCGGCAGAAGGACGGCGACGAGCCCGCGCCGTGGAGCGACGGCAAGCTGGCGTTGACCGTGACCGGCCCCGGGCCGCGGACGAGATATCTCGTTCGTGCGCTCGGAGACGCCGGCGTCTACGGCGTCCACTGGACGCCGTTCAGCCGCGGGCTGTGGACGCTCGCGCTCGCGCCATACGAGGACCAGGGTCCCAGCGTCAGCTTCCAGGTCGGCGCCGGCGAGCCGATGCCGATCTCTTCGCAGGGCCACATGGTGCAGGCTTCGCGCGTCGTCGTCGGCGCTCGCGAATCCGGGCAGCCGAGCGTCAAGGCGTTGATGGCCGATCTCGGCAAGCGGTGGCAGCGGCAGATCGCCTCGCCGATCCCCGATCCGGCCGAGCTCAAGGCGATGGAAAAGTTGCTGCGCGCGATCGAAAAGCGAGGCAACGGCCCCGAATTCGATGCGCTCGCCGAACACGAAGCGACCGCGCTGGAGAGGAGCACGGTCCCCGACGCGGCCAGCTGCCTCGAGTGCCACTTGAAGTTCAGGGATCATTGGAAATGACGGCCACCGGCTACCGGCTGCCGGCTGGCGGCCTTGTTGCGCTCCTGGCGCTCCCCCTCGGCGCAGCGGAGCCGCTTCTGCCCGGTGATGCGCGGAATGCCGCGAAGCTTTACCGGATGCATTGCAGCGGTTGTCATGCCGCCGACGGGTCTGCGACGGCGATCGGAAAGCGCCTGGGGGCGCCGATGTTGAGGGATCCGGCGTTGATCGCGGGCCGGACCGACGATCAGCTGATCTCGCTGCTGCTCAAGGGCTCCCCGAGGCACCCGGCGCCGGGGACGGCGCTCACGCTGCTCGACGCCGCCGACCTGGTCGCGTACCTGCGCGCGGGGCTGCCGGCGATCTCCGACCTCTTTCCCGACGCGGCCGCGTACACCGTCAAGGCGTACACCCTGCAGGGTCCGGCGCTGGTCCGGGCCGAAGCGCTGGTGGGCGAAGAGCTGCGCGCGGACGAGAAGGCGCTGACCGTCTTCTCGGTCTACTCCGGCCAGCAGCCGCCGGCCGGACCGCGGCTGGTGCCGCAGGACCCGGTGCAGCTCGACGAGCTGTCGCCGAAGACCAAGCGGGGCTATGTCGTCTTCGGCCGGCTCCCGGGAGGCCCGGTGGCGATGGCGCTCGGGCCGGACCTCTCCGTGGTCCGGCTGCTCTCGGCGGACCCGCAGGTCGCGAAGGCCGCGCCGGCAGTTGTGGGGAAAGGTGGTAAGGGGTCGGGGCAGCGCAGGCCTTTCGTCTCGAAAGCCGCCCCCGACGCTGCCCGCGCCCTGACGCGGCTGTACGCAAGGGCCGCTGAAGCGGCGGCCCTCGCCGCGAAGGAAGAAGCCGACCGCCACCTCTTCGACGCGCCGGAAAAGCGTTCTTCCCCTTGAGTCTGCCGCCGACGCGGTCCACACTGGCGTGCGCCACGTGAACGACCACGACGACAAACCCGCCGACCCGCTGAACGTCGGCGCCGGCGCGTGGAAGCTGCTCTCGACGCCGAACGAGCTGATGCTCGCGCTGCGCGATCGAGGCGACGGGCTGCAGACCGACCTGACCCAGCTGCACCCGGCCGCGCCGGTGCTCGCGGGCGACATGTCGGAGATGCAGCCCAGCGACCTGCTCAACTTCCTCCACCAGGGGCGGCGCACCGGCGTGCTGCTCACCCGCTCCGACGGAGTCGAGCGCGGGATCGTGCTGATCGAGGGCAACGTCGCCTGGGCGTGCTCGACCAGCCCCGGCGAGCGGCTGGGCGAGCTCCTCGCGCGGATGGGGCTCGCCGATCGCGCCCGCATCGACGCGATGCTGCGCGAGCAGGCCGCCTCCGGCGGGCAGAAGCGGCTCGGACAGCTTCTCCTCGACAAGGGCGCCCTCGGCCCGGAGGCGCTCGCCCGCGGGCTGCGCCACCAGGTGAACGAGATCTTCCTCGGGCTCCTGGTCGCGCGGGCGGGAACCTTCGTCTTCCTGCGCGGGCTCGACCGCGACCAGCTGCCGTCGATCCTCGCGCTCGACACCCAGGCGATGCTGCTCGACGGCCTGCGGCGCCTCGACGAGATGGAGCTGTATCGCACCCGGGTGCCGAGCTCGGAGCTGAAGCCGCGGGTCGCGCGGAAGGCGTCGCCGACCGATCTGCTGACGCCCGAGCAGCTGCAGGTCCTCGAGCACGCCGACGGACAGCGGACGATCGGGGACATCGCGACCGCGACCGCGCTCGGCGAGTTCGAGGCCACCAAGGCCGCGTACAAGCTGATCGAAGCCGGCATCCTCACGGCGTGAACGTCCCGCTGCTCACCGCGGACCTGCCCGGCACGTCCGGGCTGATCCGCGTGACCGAGGAGGACTTCCGCGTCGAGGAGTTGCCGCTCTACGAGCCGTCCGGCGAGGGCGAGCACCTCTATTTGACGATCGAGAAGAGGGGCCTGACGACGCCCGAGGTCGTCAAGGAGGTCGCGCGCGCTCTCGGTGCGCGCGAGCGCGACGTCGGCACCGCCGGCCTCAAGGACAAGCGCGGCGTGACCGTGCAGCGGATCAGCGTCGCGACCCGCGTCTCCCCCGAGGAAGCGTCGAAGCTCGCCGGGACCGGCTTTCGCGTGCTCGCCGCGGCGCGCCACGGAAACAAGCTGCGGCCCGGCCACCTCCGCGGGAACCGGTTTCGCATCGTGGTCCGCGGGGTCGCATCCGGCGGGTTCGAAAAAGCGCTCGCGGTCTGCGAACGGCTGCGCGCGACTGGAGCGGCGAACCTCTTCGGTCCGCAGCGCTTCGGGAAGTACGGCGACAACGCCGAGCTCGGCCGGGCGATCCTGCGGCGCGAGAAGGTCGTCCGCGATCGGTTCCTGCGCCGGATGGCGCTCTCGGCGCTGCAGTCGGAGGTCTTCAACCGTTGCCTCGCGGCGCGGATCGCCGATGGCCTCTTCTCGACCGCGATCGAAGGCGACGTGCTCAAGAAGCGCGAGAGCGGCGGGCTGTTCGTCTGCGCCGATCCGGCCGCCGATGCGCCGCGGGTCGCTTCCTTCGAGGTCGATCCGGCAGGTCCCTTGCCGGGCCATTCGCTCTTCGCCGCGCAGGCCGAGGCGTTGCGGCGCGAGCAGCAGGTCCTCGACGAGGCCGGCCTCGATGAGCCTTCGTTTGCGGCCGGCGGGGGCGAAATGGAGGGCGCGCGGCGGCCCTACCGGATCGCGATCGCCGAGCTGCAGGTCGAACGCGAAGGCGAGGACGGGTTCGTGCTTCGCTTTGTGCTTCCGCGCGGCAGCTACGCCGCGTCGGTGCTCCGCGAGGTCCTCAAATCCGAGGTTTTCACTGAGGAAAACAATGTTTGACCCAACCCGCGTCTGGCGGTAGCTGTGGCTCTCATGAGGGGTCGGATCTGGATCTTTGCCGCACTGGTGGCGGCGGCGCTGGCGCTGCACCTCGTGCTGCTTTCGGCAAAGATCGCGCAGAACGGCGAGGACACCATCCGCTCGCACGTGGCGCTCTCCACCGGCGCGCTCCGATCGCAGCTCGAGCTGCTCGACGCACGCCTCTCGCCGCGGGCGGTGGCGGCGGTGCCCGAGCTGATCGAGGCGACGCGGCCGCCGGCCGATCCGACCGAGGCGGTGACGCGGCCCGACGACAAGGCGCTGCGGGCGGCGGCCTCGGCGCTCTCGCCCGAGCCGGACCTGCTCGCGGTGTTGAACCGGCAGGGCGCGATCGTCTCGCGGCGCGCCAAGTCGGCGCAGGCGCTCGACGACGCGGGAAAGGTCCCGCTGGCCAAGGCGGCTCTCGAGGGAAATCCCGCGGCGGCGTTCGCGTCCTTCGACGGCGTGACGTATCGCGTCGCGGCGGCCCGCATCCCGGGCAATGGCGCGGCGGCCGTGGTCGGAACCCTCGTCGACGACCGATTCGCCGCGCAGCTCAAGAGCCAGGTCGATGCCGACGTCACGCTGATCCAGGGCAGCAAGGTCCTGGCCAGCTCGCTGCCGCAGGGTGAGGAGCGGGCCCGCCTCTTGCGCTGGGCGGCCGCGCCCGCGCCGGGGTACGGCGTGCTGCAGATCTGGCTGCCGGGTCTCGAGAACAAGCTGTCGGGAAAGCTGCCGTGGGGTACGACGAGGTACGCGGTGCGGGGCGCGCTCGTGCCGATCGACTCCGGCGTCACCGCCGCGCTGACGGTGCCGGCGGCGCCGTACTTCGCGTGGTTCGGGCGGTACCAGGCATTCTACCTGGCGGCGTTCGCGCTCTTCCTGCTCTTCAGCCTGATCTGGGTTCTGACCGCGCGGGCGCCGAAGGTCCGGGCGGCGACCCGCGAGGAGCCGTTGCCGCCGCGCGCGCCGCGGCCGTCGCCCTCGCTCGACGTCGGACAGCCGGGCTCGACGCCGCCGCCGGCGGACGACGTGCCGTGGGCGGCGGCGGAAGTGCTCGGCCTTCACGCGAGCGAACCGAAGGTCGTCTCGCGCGCTCCGTCCGTCGAGTCGCTCGACCCGGACGAGCCGCCGCCGGTGGCGAAGGAGGCCGCCTCCGATCACGCGATGTGGGCGTCCGACCCGGTCACGCCGGCTTCCCGGGCGACGGAGGAGAAGCCGCAGGAGATGACGGCCGAAGAAGCGGGGCTGGTCGACGCCGCGCCGGAGTCGCCGGTGCCGCCGCCGCCACTCGACGCGGAGCTTCCGATGCCGTCGCCGCCGCCGGCGGAAGAAACCGCGTCGTCGGCGGCGAAAGGCGACTTCAGCTTCGCCGATCTGCTCGACGACGCGCACCGCGCGCCCGCGCCGCCGCAGGAGGAGGCGCTCGCGCGGGACTTTCCCGATACGACCGCTGCGGGCGGGCCGAGCGAGGAGCTTCTCGCCGAGTCGCGAGGAAGGAACGAGAGGCCCTTCCCCGGCGAGGAGCCGACGCGGGTCGAGCCGGTGAGCGCGGCGCTGCTCGAGAAGATGCGCGAGCCGGACGAGGAGACGCCGTCGCGGCCGTTCGGCTCGCTGGTGCCGGAGGAGAACGCGCCGCCGGCGATGGAGCAGGCGCCGGAAGCGAACGTCACCATGCAGGACTTCTCGATGCCGGAGGTGCCGGCCGAGGATCCCGACGAGCAGCACTGGCGTGAGACGTTCGACAAGTTCAAGGAGCTGAAGGCGCAGCTCGGCGAGCCCGCCGACCGGATCAGCTTCGAGAAGTTCGCGACGAAATTGCGCAAGAATCGCGCGGACTTGCTCGCGAAGCACAAGTGCAGGGGCGTGCGGTTTTCGGTCTACGAGAAGGACGGGAAGGCCGCGATCAAGGCATCGGCGATCCGTTAAAAGCCGTGCCCGTCCCCGTCCGCGTTTCCGAGCACGTGCCGGTGCCCGTGCCCGTTTTCGAGCACTGGCACTAGCACGGGCACGAGCCCCCGGAAACGGGCACCAGCACGGGCACGAGTCCCCGGAAACGGGGACGGGCACGGGAACGGTTTTTCAGTGGGACGGCGCCTGATACCAGTCTTCCTGGTTGGGCTCTTCTTCGTCCGCGGTCGTCGTCGGCTCGGTCCCGGACATGAAGACTTCCCGCACCGCGTACGGGTCGCCCTCTTTCGCGAGCTGTCCCGTATTCCGGTTGTTCTGCACGACCGTCACACCCGGCGGCGGGTCGGGCCACTCTTCCCT